>DOYU01000006.1 GCA_003518365.1 Candidatus Magasanikiibacteriota bacterium
GGAAGCGCGGCAATAGGAAAGCCAGCAAGAATGCTTCCCGTCACCAACACGACTTCGGACGTGCTCCCAGAGAGCAGATACAAAATAACTTTTTTGATATTTTGATACGTGGACCTTCCCTCTTCGACCGCCGCAACAATCGTAGGAAAGCCATCATCAAGCAGCACCATATCTGAGGTTTCTTTTGCCACGTCAGTACCAGACCCAAGCGCTATCCCAATATCTGCACCCTTGATCGCCGGTGCATCATTGACCCCATCACCAGTCATGGCAACCACTTCTCCCCTGCTCTGCAACGCACGCACAATACGAATTTTGTGAATTGGATCAACACGCGCGAATACAGAGGCATGAGCTACCACATCTTCAAGCTCCTGGTCAGACAGGGATTCTAGTCGTGCACCATCAAAAATATGTTCTTCTTCTACCGGCAAACCAATCGATGCTGCAATCGCCTTTGCAGTCCTGACATGATCGCCAGTAATCATGATGGTGCGAATCCCTGCGCGTTCGGCAAGCGCAAGCGTTTCTTTCACACCTTCGCGAACAGGATCGCTGAGCGCAAGAAAACCGAGAAATACCAATTCTTTTACACTTGCATCCTTCAGCTCGCGTTCATCCTCCTTTTTCATCCGATAGCCCACACCAATCACACGCAATCCGTCTGCAGTAAGCTCGTCATGCAGTGATTCGAGTGCTTTCCGCTTTGCCGGCGTAAGTGCGACATCTTTGCCGCCATGATGCACATGCGAGGATCGAGACCAGAGCACTTCTGGCGCACCTTTCACATACAGCAGTGATCCAGTATCTGCCTCAATTTCTGCTGCCATATATTTTCTTTCGCTGGAAAAAGGAATCTCACCCTGTGTTGGCTCAGTCGCATCGAGTGCCCGTTTATCCATCCCAAGTGCGTTTCCTGCAAAAAGAATAGCAGTATCTGTCGTGTCTCCGGAATACTGCAACTCCCCGTCAGTTTTTTCTTCCATCGTGCCATCATTGGCAATCACTGCTGCGCGGAGCATGCGCATAATATCTGCGTATGACTCTTTTTTTGTGTGCGAGGCACTGAGCAGCTCATTCATCTCTAGATCATGATCAAGCGTAACCAGACGCGTCACGGCCATATTTCCTTCTGTAATCGTGCCTGTTTTATCTGTACAAATAACAGACACACTGCCAAGCGTTTCTGCGGCTACGAGCTTTCGCACCAGTGCATTTCTCCCCAAAATAAATCGCATGCCCACAGCCAAAATAACAGTAAGAGAAATAACAAGACCTTCGGGAATAGCTGCCACCGCCACAGCGACAGCAGTCTCAAACAACATCACCATGTCCTCAGACCCAACGAGCGTCCCTATTGCAAAAATAGCAATAGAAATACCAATCACCACGAGTGTAATCACGCGACTCATCTTGACCAGTTGTTCTTGCAGTGGTGTTTTTTCGTCCTTTGTCTCCTGTACCAGTGTTGCGATCTGTCCGATCTGTGTATGCTTGCCAATCGCAGTCACCACGGCGATACCTTTCCCATGCGCCACGACTGTCCCACGATGAATCATATTTTTTCTGTCTCCAAGCGCAGTATGCGATGACATTTTTTTTGTATGCTTGGCGATTGGTTCTGATTCACCAGTCAGTGTTGATTCATTTATCTCAAGTTCGTGCACCTCGAGCAGACGCGCATCTGCCTGAATTTTGTCGCCTGCCTCTATGAGCATGATATCGCCAGGGACGAGATCAGCAGTATCAATGTGTTGCTTTTTGCCATCACGAATTACGGTTGTCTTATATGACACCATGTCACGAAGTCGCTTGAGTGCCTGGTCTGCCTTATTTTCCTGAATATATCCGATCACCACATTAAAAAACGCAGTGATGAAAATCACGGTCATGTCGATATATTCATGCAACAGTCCACTCACAATACCGGCACAAATCAGGACGATCATCAGTGTGCTTTTAAACTGAGACAACAAAATAACAAATCGTGTTGTTTCAAGACCTGTTCGGGGAAAGATGTTTCTTCCGTAGGTTTGTTGTCTTTTTGTGACTTCCTTACCCGACAATCCTTTTTTCTCGTCAAGGTGTAAAAAAGAAAGTGTATCTTTTGTAGATGCAGCAAAAAAATCTTGCATATGCTCTCAGTGTAGCATATTTTGGATATGAAAAAAATGCCTGTTGGCACTTTTTCTTTTGGTGACCCCGGTGGGGTTCGAACCCACGACCGTCCCCGACTTATAAAGTCGGGGCTGCTCTACCAGCTGAGCAATCAATCATTTCTGCAACTCGAAGATGACTTTTCCATTTTTTTATTTGTCGTTCTCGTGTCCGAGCCTCCTTCAGTGAAGCAAACATCTCTGTATATACCAAAAACCACGGTATATGAATACGCGTGGTTCTTGTATTTCCTCGTTTATGATCTGCCAATCGACGTTCAAGATCGACAGTCGAACCAACATAAAATTTTTTGGTCTCTTGCGATTGCAAGATATACAATGTCCCTCCTTGCATAGTGACCCCGGTGGGGTTCGAACCCACGACCGTTAGCTTAAAAGGCTACTGCTCTACCAGCTGAGCTACAGGGTCATAAAACGAAACGAGTATAAGCTATTTCCTAGCATTCGTCAAGCAAGTAACTCTGGAAAACCCAGGTCGCCAGAATAAAACTTTTTCTGTATACTGAAATACATATTCTACATTCCAAATATGCTCAAATCCCAATCACAGCCCATGCCACCAGCCCCACCACTAAGAAAACTCCTCGGGCCATCATTCATCTTGCTCGGCCTAGGGCTAGGATCTGGAGAAATTATTCTGTGGCCATATCTCTCTGCCAACTGGGGGCTTGGGATTGCCTGGGGTGCATTCTTGGGGATCTTCTTCCAATTTTTCATCAACATGGAAATAGAACGCTATAGTCTGGCACGTGGCGAAAGTGTGTTCATCGGACTTGCACGTAGATGGAAATGGGTACCATTTTGGCTCATGTTTTCTACCATTGTTTCTTTTGGATGGCCAGGTATCATTGCATCGTCCGCTACCCTCTTTGCCTATGTATTTGGTGGCGACCCCACCGTGATTGGTATTATATTCCTCATGTTGATTGGTATTATTTTGAGTACAGGAAAATACATCTACACGACCGTTGAAAGCTTTTCAAAATTGATCATCTTGATAGGCGTTCCTGCAATTTGTGTACTCACCTTCTTTTTTGCAGACATATCCCAAGCAAAAGAACTTCTCCAAGGGCTGATCGGAAAAGGAAATGGCTATTGGTTTTTGCCAGTTGGCATTCCCCTTGCATCATTTTTGGCAGCGTTTGCATTTAGTGGAGCGGCAGGAAATTTGAATCTTGCACAATCAAGTTATATTCGCGAAAAAGGCTATGGCATGGGATCATTTATGGAAAAAGTAAAAAGTCTTTTTTCAGGGAAAAAACAACATGTGGATCTCGAAGGATTCGAGTTTGACCCAACAGAAGAAAATATGAAACAATTTTCTGCCTGGTGGAAGCAGGTAAACAAAGAACATTTTCTTGTTTTTTTCTTGACAGGTGTCATCACCGTCCTTCTGCTCATTTTGCTTTCCTATGCCACAACATATGGCTCAGTAGACAATGCGCAAGGAATCCATTTTGTGATCAACGAGGCAATTGCTATTGGAAAAGGCACCTTTCCACTCTTGGGAACCTTGTTTGCAGTACTCATGGCGATCATGCTGTTTTCGACACAATTTACCGTCCTCGATTCTACCAGTCGCATCATTTCAGAAAATTATGCAGCTACAAAACTTGGAAAATCCATTGCACATCCNNGTATTTCTCTTTGGACTCACAGAACCGCTCACACTTTTGATCATTAGTGCAGTCTTGAATGCTTTTTGTATGTTTGTTCATATCGCACTTGTGAATGTGCTCAATATAAAAGAACTTCCAAAAGAAATTCAGGCATCGATCGGCAGAAAAGTTGTATTGTTGATTGCATTTTTATTCTTTGGAATTTTCTCTGCCATAACTCTTTGGGATAAACTGTTTTAATAGTAAACAACATGTAACTCAAACCTTTAGGTTTGACTGTCTCAGGTCTAAAGACCTGAGTTACACAATAGACACTATGAAAAAACTCATCAAACTTCTTTCCATCCTCCAACTCACAAAAGAACAACCGCTCACTGGCTACCTTGCAGCAGGAATCAATATCCACGATCTTCCCTCTCTTGCTGAGCATCAATATACGGCAGCAGTTATAGGATACTTCGTTGCCCACAGGATACAAGAAGCTGGAGGAAATATAGATGTACACAAACTCATGCTCATGCTCCTCTTTCATGATTTAGGCGAACTTTTTGGTGGCGACGTGGCTGCCCCACTGAGTAGAAAATATCCAGATTTGAAAGTACATAAAGATAAAATCGGCGATAGAGCAATCCAACTCCTCTCAGAATTTATGAATGAAAAAGAAAAACAAGATTTTCTGGCTATCTACGAAGAATCAGAACGTGGGACGACGGATGAAAAAATTGTTGCAAAAATTATTGACCAAATAGATCATCAATTCTTTTTTGAACATCACAACTACGACAGCAAATTTCATTATGGGATAGAAGACTCGAGACCTGGATTTATCCAAAAATATATTGTAGACAAAACAGCATCCATTCAAGATCCTATAACAAAAAAAGTTATGGATGACTTTCTCGAAAGTTTTGTTCACGACTTTTACCAAAAAGGCTTCCAGCCACGAACACTACTGCTTGATGATGAAAAATAAAAAACAACGTCATGCGTTGTTTCAAAATCTGTGTAATCAATGTTTTGGGAAGCAGCGCCGACAGGAGTGTCGGCGCTGCTTGGGTGTCCAGCTGAGCGTCAGCGCATCTTGAGATTGGCCGGGGTGTAGATCTTGCAGGGATCCTGGCCAACCCCCTTGTTGATGTAGCGAACTTGTCCGCACCTCAGAATCTCGAGCACCGCTCGAGCAACATCCTGAGGCTCAAATTTGCTGGGCATTCTGTAGCTCACGGGCTCGCCTTTCGGATCGTCACAACTTTTGACAGTGAGCCGTAACGACCTCTTGTCAGCATCGTCAACGATCGTGACCAATGTGACCTGGTCAGGTTCTAGTCCGAAGAGAAACTCCCGCATATACCAACGGGTTCGAACAAGACGAAACCACCTAGCAAGGATCATTGCAGCCCTCCGAAACAACGAACCGCAGTGCAGTGCCCTTATAGCACTACCTCAGCAGAGCAAATCAACATAACAAAAAAAAACGTCTCTGTCAAGAGAGTCGTCTTTTTTTGTGTAAAAAAATTGTATATATATGATCAATCTTTTTTCTCTTTTTCTTCCTTTTCTATATCCTTTTCTGCAATCTTTTTTCCTATATCAAAAAATTTCTTTTTATCATCTTTCTTTTTCTTATCATCATCTCCTGGCTGCGTAGAGGCAAAAAGAAATGAAGTTCGTTTGTCGTCAAGTGGTCCACCTATCATATACATGTACTGTAGTACACATATATACATTTGTCAAGCTCTGCGGTGAGGTTACTTTTGAATAATAGAATCAAACATAACCAAAATCTTTGTTTCAGCAGCTTGTGGAAGGAGCGCCTGCAATCGCGCACCAAGTTCTTTCTTTTTCACGGGAGATTCGAGAAGCTCTCGAATCTTTTTTGCCAAAAAGTTTCCGTCTGCAGTTGTTTCATTGATGATGACTGCAGCATCAGCTTTTGCAAGATACGCAACATTTTGTTCTTGATGACCAGGCTTTGGGATGAGAATGGCAGGCTTTCCAAGTGCCGCAATCTCTGTGATAGTCCCAAATCCACCGCGTGAAATAATAATATCCGCGGCAGCATAGACGTCTTTCATCTCATCTGTAAAGAATGGAAAAATCTGATAATACGCAAAATGCTTTACTGCACGCTGCACTAATTCTTGCGGGCGATCCCTTCCCGTGAGATGAATCACTTGCGCAAACCCTTTCAAATGTTGGACAGCTTCTACGACAAGTTGATTGACCCTGAGTGACCCTGTTCCCCCACCAGTGACAAAGATCAATGGCAAGGTAGGATTAAGATTAAATTGTTTCATGGCCGCTTCTTTTGAACCAGACAAAATTTCTTTTCGTATTGGATTTCCAAGCCATATTGTCTTTTTCTTTGGAAATAATGTTGTTGAGGCTTCAAGAGCCGTTGTAATTTTCGTTGCACTCCTTGCCATAATTCTATTCGAAAGCCCGACAACGACGTCCTGCTGATGCACCCACGTCGGGATGCCAAGCCACCACGCAGCCCAATGCACGGGCACAGAAGTATATCCACCAGCTGAAATACACACGTCAGGACGTTCATGAAGAAGTAAATTCAGTGCAGCAAAAAATGCACCAATCATTTTGAATACATCGATGATATTGAGTGGAGAAAAATAACGACGGAGTTTACTGCTTGGGATGGTAAAAAAAAGGATATCTTTTTTTTCTACCAACGATTTTTCTGGACCATGTTTCGTTCCTACCCAGACCGCTTTTGCTTCTGGATGTGCATCCTGAAGCACATCCCAAATAGCAAGGAGTGGTGTCACTGGACCAAGTGTGCCGCCGCCTGAAAATAATACTTTCATAAATATATGATACTAATTGTACAAATGAAACTATTCCCAGCCATACTCACTATAATGAACACCATGTGCAATGGCTTTAAGGACAGATACCACTTCTGGGAGTGTTTTTTCTGGAAGGTGCTGTTCATCAAACCATTGCATGTCATCAGCCTTATCTGGCTCCATATTTGTAGGATTCCCCTGCCAATGTGATGCAACAAAAAATATGTCGATATATTCACGTTCAGGATTAGATCTGTGCATAATATGTTCAACATTGACATCATCTCGAGTAATGACAATACCGGCTTCTTCCATTGCCTCTCGGATTACAGCATCTGTAGCAGATTCATTTCCATCGAGATGTCCTGCTATAGGCGTATAAAATCCATTCATGTAATGTGTATTAAATCTTCTAAGCAACAACAATTTTTCATTTTTTTCAAGAATCAAATACACTGCAACGTAAATTTTAAACCGTGTATCTTTCATAAAACATAGGAGCATCAATCAGTATCATACACGCTGCTTACTCACATTGACAACCATTCCAACAGCAGCGAGCGAAACCATGAGCGCAGTCCCTCCGTGGCTCACGAATGGTAATGGTACACCGGTGAGCGGTAACAGTCCAACCATCGCACCGATATTTAAAAGGGACTGAATAAAAAACCATGCCATAATACCGGCAACCAAAAGCTGCCCAAAGGTATCAGGTGCATGCTTTGCAATCTTGAAACCGAGAAAAACGATATACACAAGCAAAAAAAGAAATCCAGCAGCAACGATAAACCCAAGCTCTTCTGCCATCACTGCATAAATACTATCGGCATGCACTTCTGGTAAATATGCAAATTTTTGCTTTGAATGGCCGAGTCCTTGTCCAAAAAGACCACCAGATCCGATAGCCAGAAACGCTTGATTGATATGATAGCCTTGCCCAAGTGGGTCAAGCTCTGGATGGAGAAAAGTCGTGAACCGAGCCGCTCGATACGGCGCAGCCCAGATCATAATCAAAAAGAGAATAACTCCTGCAAACGCCAGGAGTGACAAATGTGTATATCTGGTACGTCCGAAAAAAAGCATGGCAAAAAGGATACCAAACAAAATAAACACGGTTCCAATATCTGGTTGCAAGATAACAAGCGTTATCGGTATCATGGCAAGCCCAAGCGTAAGCAGAAATCCTTCCTTAAAATTTGTCACACTCTCAACATGATGACTCATGTATGCTGCAAGAAAAATAATACTTCCAAGTTTTGCAAATTCTGCTGGCTGCACTGAAAAACTCCCAATCACAATCCAGCTATGCGCTGCTGTGCCAAGCGTGGAACCTATGCCAGGCAAAAAAGGCAGTATCAAGACTCCAATCATGAGAACAAAGATAAACATGGCAAGACGTCTCAACAAATGATAATCTAACTTGGCAAACACGTACAATGCCAGGATGCCTGGCAGCACGCCATACAAAAGTTGCCGCTTTACAAAAAAATAACTGTCATCAAAACGCTGGGCTGCCATGACATTGCTCGCAGACGCGAGCACCATAAGCCCAAAAAGTACCAAGAAGCAGATCGCACCCAAAAATTTATAATCAGCAACGCCGAAGTGTGCCTTCATAGACTACACGTTGAGAAATACAAGAAGTGCCGAACTGACGAGAAGAAACATATTCACGAGTACAGCGATGGCATTGAGCAGATATGCGGCAAACTCGTCCTGCTTAAATAAAAACCAGCCAAGCAAAGCATTGAGCAAAATAATCAGAAAACCTGCTATCGGAAGCGAGAGGACGTTATACCATGAACCCACTAAATCAACACCAAAAAGAATATTATAATGCAAAAAGACTTGATCAACACTAGGACGGATATTCAACAATAGCCAAATCCATGATGCAATATTCAACACAAGACTACTTCCGAGCAGAATAATATTCTGTCTTTTTTTCAAATATAATTTGAGTGGATATACTTTCATATGAGCACTAGTATAGCCTGTTTTCCCCCTCTTGACAATTTCTCTTTGCTCCATTATAATGGCCCCACTCTTATATACCGACATGGTCAGCGACGAGTCTCTGTGCAAGGAGGCAGAACTCGGGCAGCGCACTATCCCCGCCTACGCAGTCACGTAGCATATAGTGATAAGAAATAGATCCGAAACAAGATGTTCTCTTGTTTCCAAACCTATGGCTCATAAAAAAGCCGGTGGATCTACCAGGCTTGGACGAGATTCCAATCCTCAGTACCTGGGCGTAAAGCTCTCTGATGGTCAATTTGCCAAAGCAGGGCAAATCATCACCAGACAACGTGGTACAAAGATTCACCCTGGCAAGAATGTTGCCCGTGGAAAAGATGATACCCTTTACACGCTCGTAAACGGAATCGTCAAATTCACGACCAAAATGCGAACACGGTTTGATGGAACACTCCGCAAAGCGAAATACGCAAACGTGATTCCAAAAGACAAAAAGTAAAGACTAAAAAATCCGCCGACGAGGCGGATTTTTGTTTGCCAAAATATGCAATTACATAAAAAATTGCTATACTTTCTACATTCTGAATTCTGTCCCGCAGAGCGGGATCCCGCCTTGCGGGACATTCAACATTCTAACATTTTTATGTCCGATCCTCTTCACCACATCGAAAAAAGAAAACGCATCTATGCAAAAGGAGCGTTGAAACAAAAGTACCAACCTTACCCACATCCAAAAACATTTGTATCCATGATGGATCATGCTGTCTATGGCGTGAGTATTCTTGCTCCTATTGCAGGCAGTACACAAGCCATAAAAATATGGGCAGAACAAACAGCTGCAGGGGTCTCACTCACCATGTTTGGATTTAGTGTGATTGCAAATATTTTTCTGCTCACCTACGGTATTATTCACAAAGTCTTTCCTATTGTCATAATGTATAGCCTCTGGCTGATGGTAAATACAGCCATCGTTGCTGGTATTCTCCTCTATGGATAATCCATTTGTTATTTTTGGACTGGAAGTATTGAAAGTCACGGGCATACAGCTTCTTGGCGTGTTTGGCATCTTTTTCTTTTTGGGATTTTTACTCTCGCTTTTCCAAACATGGACAAATAACAACTACATGCGTGCCTTTGGGTGGAAAGGTGTTCTCTGGACAGCCTGGATAGGAACACCATTTCACGAACTTGGCCATTATTTTTTTGCAAAACTTTTTCGTCATAAGATAGAAAAAGTTGCCCTTTTTGAACCAAACGCAGAAACAGGCGGTCTTGGTCATGTAGAACATAGCTATAAAAAATCAAGCATCTATCAAACGCTAGGAAACTTTTTTATTGGCGCTGCACCGATGATATTTGGTGTTGGTATACTTACACTCTTGATGTATTTTATTTTGCCAAATGGAAAAGAAATTATTGCAATGCTGCTTAACGCACGCGCTTCGCTGACCACGCTATCACAAACAATACCAGACGTCTTTCTCATGATCTTTGCAAAAGAGCATCTCACATCGTGGTACTTTTGGCTCTTTCTGTATATTTCCTTTGCTATCAGCGCGCACATTGCACCGAGCAAATACGATCGCAAGGGTATGTGGTCTGGTTTTGTGTGGATAGTGATTATTATGCTGCTTGTGAATAGTACTGCACTGCTTCTCAGATTTGATATCACGGACTATATTCTGCACTCTGCAGGTTATCTGAATGTCTTTACTGCGATTGCACTGTATGCACTTGTCATGAGTATCCTCCACTATCTCTTCACACTCTTCATCATTACGCCACTTCGCATGATGAAGCAAGCACGTAATTGATCCTTCACTATGCTGAAAGAAAAAATTTCCGCCATGCAAAAACTTCTGCATGCACAAAAGCTTGATGTGCTTATGATTGGAAATTTTGGGCATCAAGTACGAGATGATCTGCTTTATTATCTTTTGTTAACTCATCTCGAGCTCGGCGTCATGATGATTCCACAAAAAGGAATACCAACACTTTATGCGATTCCTTTTGAAGTGGCGCAGATCAAAAAAGCATATCCAGAACTTCACGTCTTGCCTTTTGAAAAGCCACTAAAAGATGTATTGAAGGTATATGAAAAAAAGCAAATCGGCTATCGCCCTTCGAGCATGCCAAGCGCATATGTAGAAAAAAGAATGATCGCTCTCACGGGTGAAGAACGCATCTTTGCCATAAAACTGCCCGAAGAAATCGTACGACTAAAAAAAGCAGCAGCACTGACTGACAAAATTTTTGCCGATGTCATTACAAATTGGAAAAAATTCAACACAGAACAAGATGTCGCGACATATATTATTTTGAAAACGATTGAACGTGGTGCAGAGCCATCATTTCCACCGATTGTCGCGAGTGGCAAACATGCGTTAAATCCACATCATACACCAGCAAAAACAACACTTACAAAAGGTTTTTGTGTCATAGATATGGGCGTGAGATATCAAGGATATTGTTCTGACATGACACGCACGGTGTATATTGGCAAACCAACAAAAAAAGAAAAGGACATCTACAATCATCTTCTTCATGCACAACATACGGCAATCACAGAGTGCATCGTAGGCGCAAAGATATCAGACATTGCAGAACACTGCAGAAAACATCTCGGAAAAGAATGGAATAAACACTTTACGCACGCACTCGGGCATGGGCTGGGAACGCAAGTGCACGAATGGCCACGTGTATCAACAAGTGTGCAAGAACCATTGGGAGAGAACATGTACATCACGATAGAGCCAGGCGTGTATCCACCTGGAAAATTCGGAATGCGCATAGAAGACGATGTGTTGATTACAAAAAAAGGACCGGTTGTGTTGACGAAGACAGAAAAAAAGTTGATTCACGTGTAATGGTATCAACAGTGCAATAAAAAACTCGAGCACACGCCCGAGTTTTTTGTTAGAATGTTGATTACAGTGAAAGCGACTGTACCATGGCTTGAAAATCTCCACGAATTTCGATATTTGCTTCATCCATATACCAACCAGTACCCAAAAGGACATATCCATCAAAAGCAACGGCAACAGCATCAGCCGACCCAAGCCCTTCCCACGAATAGCCATACGCTTGACGACCATCAATCGTTGTATCGAGAAGCTCTGTTTCCTCTGAGACATTCGATGCTTTTGTGTTTACTGTCAACCAATCCACTAAGGGAAGGTTTTCTGTATTCGTGTAAAGCCGAAAGCTAATTGTCGGACCACCCTCAAGAGAATCTGCATACAACTCACGGTCTGACTCTCGCATCAACACAATATTTTCTTTGTACATGTCATCAATATCTGTATTCAAACTAATTACTTTATATTTTGTTGGATAGATAAAAGAATAATCGTACTTTGCACTGGTATACTTTTTTGTAGTAGCGTCAGCAATCGCATTCATTTTTTCTTCTTCTGCTTGTTGTTTGACAGTACCTATTCCTTGTTCTATTTGCCCAATTTTGTCTGTTAGTTTTGATTCGAGTATAGAAAGTTTTGAAACAACAGAATCTGTTTGCTTCTTTTGATATGCATACACGCCCACCACAGCAATAAGAAGCACGATGATAATAAACAACGTCGCACCACCACTACTTCCATGTTTTTTACTGGAAGATTTGCTTGTCGATGTACTGGCAGAAGACGATACAACAGGTGTGGTATCAACTGGTGAAACATTTTTTTGTGTTCGTACTTTTCCGCCTTGGGCTGACTTCTTTGACTTTTCTTCTGCCATTGTATCATCTTCCTTTTTTTTTGGAGGCATAATGCAAAAATATTAAAGAATCATTTGTGAACATCTGCTCTAATTTGTTGAATCTGCTGTAAAATAACAGCAGATTCAACAAATTTTAACAAATACAAATAGATTTTTGTGAGTACAGTACTCGCAGTATACATTTATCTGCGAAACTGTTCAACCATTGCAGTGATTCTTGCTGTTTCACCTTCGACAACAGGCCCATCGTATTCTCCTGCATGTGCAGACACACTTTTGTAAACAGGTGCTTTTTGATCGAGATGAAGATTGATTTGAAATCCATCATCAAGTACATCAATATACGCATGAAATCGTGGATATGGCACTCCCCGAAGAAGTCGCGTGTAACTTCGTTGTCCTTGTCGATTTACCATTTCTCCATAGCCACATCGTTGCATGATCATACGAGGGTGCTGTGCAAATTGTCCAATGCATGAAATTTTCATAATACATCTTTTCCTATAGCTTCAGAAATATGAGTAAACCCATCTTTTTTGAGTAGTTTTATAAGATCACGATTGATCTCGCTGATGAGCTGTGGCCCTTCATAGATCATACCAGTAATAAGTTGCAGCAGTGTTGCTCCTTTGCGAATCTTCCTATACGCGTCAGCTCCAGAAAAAATTCCTCCGCATCCAATAATAATTTTTTCCTTCCCTACTTTTTTGTAGATATAGGCAATCATATCATCTGAAAGCGACTCAACGGCTTTTCCACTCAGTCCTCCTTTTTCACCATGCTCTTTTTTCAAATTTGTACAAATAAATCCATCAATACTATATGTGTTACTCAATTCGATAATCTGATCCAAGTGTTCATGCGTAAGATCTGCGGCAAGTTTCAAAAACGTTGGCTTTGTAATATGCAACGCATGATACGCCTTCAAAAGTTTTTCCAACCGAACAGGATCAGAAAAAGGCTCTCCTCCAAATGCGTTTGGACAGCTGGTATTGATCGTGATGTAATCACCAATATCACGAAACGCTTTCGTAGCTTTTATATAATCCGCTATCCCCTGCTCTGTTTCAACCGTCGCAGGCGAATTTGTCTTTGCAATACTCACGCCGACATGAAACCCAAACGTTTTTCCTTTCAATCTTGCCGAAATAGCCTCAGCCCCATCATTTTTCAATCCATAATACACACGAAGACTTTTTTCTTCTGGAATTCTCCACAAACGAGGTTTTGCATTCCCGACACACGCCTCCCCTGTTACAGATCCTACTTCTGCATAGCCAAAGCCAAGCGCTGGCAAGATGTTGAGGAGTTCTGCGTTTTTATCAAATCCTGCAGCCAGGCCAATAGGATTTTCAAAAGAAATACCACAGACTGTTTGCTTTAGCATCTCATCATGACGGACAAAACAAAAACAAAAAAAAGATTTCACAAGCACACTTTTTCCAAGTGTTTTTCCAAGTGTTAACGCTGTATCATGCACGTCTTCTGGATCCCGTCGAAAAAGAAATGGTTTTGCAATATATTTGTACTTGAATCTGACAATCTGTTCTATTGGGAACATATATTGGGTCTAAAGAAAAAATTCGTTCAAATCCGTTAGAATTTGTTTCATCTGCTGTTTTTTTACAGCAGATTCAAACAGATGTAAACAAATTCAAACAGAAAAAAAGATAAAAAATAAATTCAATGCTATGACTTTTACATGATTATTGTGCAAGATACGAATCTCCACGAACAAAATGACAAGAATACCCACCAGGATTTTTTTGAAGATAATCTTGGTGGTATGTTTCGGCTGGGTAAAATGCAGTGAAAGGTTCAAGTGTTGTCACAACAGGATTGTCCCACCGCTTTGATGCAGTCACGAGATCGACAAACTGTTCTGCTTCATTCTTTTCTTCATCATTCTGAAAAAAAATCGCAGATCGATACGAAGATCCTATATCATTGCCCTGTTGATTTTTTGTTGTAGGATTGTGGATACGAAAAAAGAAATCAAGAATATGCTTGAATGATGTTTTTTCTGAATCGTATGAAATTTCCAGCGCTTCGGCATGGCCAGGATGTTGCTCGTATGTAGGGTCATCATTTTCCCCGCCAGTATAACCAACCTGAGTATCCAAAACGCCCGTCTGCTTTCGGAACAGTTCTTCCATCCCCCAAAAGCATCCACCTGCAAGATATGCTTTTTTTATATGTGACATATATACTTGTTGAAAACTACGATGTCAGTGTACAGGTCAAAGTGAAATCTGTAAATATTACTTGACAATACCAAAAAAACTATCTACATTGGTATCTCCTACAGGAGGAAACATGAAGTACGACCACGCGACCATACGTAACCACGTCATAGCGACACTCAAGCGCTGCCCGTCCCCTGAATACGCTGCTCAGCAGCTTGGCCGGCTCGCACGGGAAAAATTTCCATTCCACGTTGTCTTTCTTGAGAAGCCCTCAACCAGCTACTCGGATGACAACAACACCCGCCGCGCGCGCTTCGTTCTTGGCCACAGCCACGAAGATACGGATCCGATCCGGATCGACGAGACAGTCAACATGACCTAGTCTCGAATCGTACATCACGACCCGCCGTGTTCTTCGGAGCACGGCGGGTTTTCAACACTTTTTTCGAAGTGTTTTTTTATTTGTATAAATGCGGTGGCGATGTCCCGAAGTTAGAACCGATTAGGGGGCTTCATTACAGTCGCGTTGATAAAATTGTACGTGATTTAAGGCGAATTTACAAGGATAATCCGGCCTCGTTTGACGTTCCGGCTTTCGCTCAGAAGGTCTACTAAGACCGGATTTCCGCAAGATTTAGCGATTATTCCTCTCCTCGGGCAATGTCGTTTTCGATCAGCTTTTGCTCCTTCAAGTATCGGGTTATTGAGTACCAAGCCGCATTGATCACTGGGATCAGTAACGCCCAACGAGGGTCGTTCTGAGCGTAAGCGATCAGGATGGGCAGAATTGCCGATACTGCGGAGTAAAAGAACACGACTACTAGGTGCTTTAGGGCTTGTTTTGTTGGTGTTGTCATAATGGTTAAAATGCTCGCTTAATAA
>DOYU01000019.1:0-126229 GCA_003518365.1 Candidatus Magasanikiibacteriota bacterium
GTCGAGGGTGACGGTGGTGGTTGTCATACTTGCATCTTCGTTACCATCATTTACCACTGCATATACACAATATGTTTCTCCATTTGCACCAGACACATCAATAGCTGAAGTCCAGGTAGACGTGACAATATTAGCTCCCGGTGTAGTTGTGACTGTTGTTACTTGGTAACTTCCAGTGGAAGTTACAGCAGTACCATTGAGTGAACTGACAGTACTAATAGTTGAAGTTGTAGAAGGCAAACTTGCTCCGCAAGTATCTATTTCTTCGTAGTAATAAGCAATACTTAGTTCGTTATCATCGGCATCGTCCACAGTTGAAACGATACTGACTTCGCCAGTGCCGTCGCTTGATTGAGTAGCAGAAAATGAAGTGAGAGTTGGAGCTACGTTATTTGTCACAGTAAACACGGCCACAAATAAATCGTCAAGTCCATAATTTAAAGAACTTTCACCACCATCTACTACATCACCATCTTGATTAAAGTCTGTATCTCCACCAACCTTGCCATATACAATAATATTATCATTTGGGTCAACAAAAACTGTTTTTCCATTATCGGATAGTGAACTTCCAAACCGTTTTTTTCCTAAAAACGAACCTGATTGATCAAACATTGAAATAAACGCATCATTGGAACCATAGCCAGAAGTAATGCTCAGATCACCACGCAAGTCGGCGTCTCCATTCACATACCCTGATACGATGACATTATTATTACTATCGGTTGTTACCGAATACCCAGAATCATTACTACTTCCACCCAAACGGTTAGACCATCTGTATGCTCCATTTATGTCAAAAGAAAGGAGAAAAACATCTTTTAAACCATAACCAGTTGCATCTTCACCATCCTCTGTAAGAAAGGTATCTTGGTTGAAATCCACGCTTCCTGTCACATACCCAGTTACATACACATTATCGCTACTATCTACATAAACCGACTCTGCCAAACAAGCTCCACTTCCACCCACACGACTGACCCAATTAAAATTTCCTGTACTGTCAAGCGACAATACAAAATAATCAACATTTGCAGAACCACTTTCCCCATCATCAAGCACATCACCGTCTTGATTAAAATCTACATCCCAAGAGGCGTCTCCTCCTACAATAATATTACTTTGAGAATCAGTAATTACAATTCTGCCATTCTGATTACCTAAATCAGGCAATCTTTTAGACCACACATACGTACTGCTTGAAAATACACTAATGAACATATCTGAACTAGTGTAGACGCTTACATCTTCTCCTCCATCCAAATAATCACCGTCACCGCTGAGATCCGCATCGTATCCCCCAACAGTACCAGCAATGATAATATTATCACTTGTAGCATCTACAGTTACAGAGTATGGATAATCAACATCCGTTGAACCCAACCTTTCAGACCACAAATATTCACCACTAGCATTAAAATTCGTAATAAAAGCGTCATAATTTCCATATCCAACAGAGCTTTCTCCTCCATCCAAATAATCACCGTTACCGCTTAAATCCGCATTTCCCAAAACTATACCGGTAACAATAACATTTCCACTAGCATCAGTAACCACAGACAAACCTTGATCATTACTTACCCCCCCCAAACGTTTAGACCACAAATATCCACCACTAGCATCAAAAACTGAAATAAAACCATCATAATTTCCATATCCAATAGAGCTTTCTCCTCCATCCAAATAATCACCGTCACCGCTTAAATCCGCATTTCCCTTAATTGCTCCAGTTACATACATTTTTCCACTGCTATCAACATACGTATACGTTGGAGTATCATAATCAATACTCCCAAGACGAATACTAAAATCTGATGAAATTACTTTTGTAGCATCGACGACGGTAGAATCAAATACAACCCCACTACACACTAATGAAATTATAGTGAGATAGCTAAAAAACCTTTTCCTAAACATATATCTATAAAAATTAGAAATGTTAATATGCCCACAGTATATCAAAAAAAACAGTTCATCTCAATCATTTTTTAGCTTATTTTAGCGAAAAATTCACACAAGGTTTGTATGAGATAGAAAAGAAAGACAAAAAAAACAGCTAATGGCCGCTGTTTCCTTTCTCATCAAGAGAAAGCATTCAAAAAAAATGTTCAAATCACTTGTGGATAACAAACGAGACAAAAAAGACCGTTCATGGTTAGACGGTCTTTTTTTGATATTATCTCTGCATTACTTCCGCTTCCAACGTTCCCATACGACCAAGAGAGGACTAGCAAGGAATATGGAAGAATACGTACCGACACCAATACCAATAATCAATGCAAGGGCAAAATATTTGATTGTTTCACCACCGAAGAGAAACAGGGTAAACAACACAAGCAGTGTTGTAAACGAGGTATTGAATGAGCGAAGCAATGTCTGGCTAACTCCTGTATGTACCACTTCCTCAAATTTCTGATATCCCATTTTGATCAAGTTTTCTCGAATACGATCGAAAACCACAATCGTGTCGTTGACAGAATATCCAAGGATGGTGAGGAGTGCCACAATAAATGGGATGTTCACTTCTACATTGAAATAATGACCCAAGAGCACAAACACTCCAACAGTGATCATGACATCATGCACTAAGGCGATGATCGCAATAATCCCAAACTTCCATGAAGATACTGGTTTTGATACCTTTCGAAACGCGTAAGCAATGAACAAAATAATCGCAAGCAGCACAACAATACCAATCTCCAATGCACGCTCTTTCAGATGCGCGCTGATAGACGGGCCAATTGTTTCGAGACGCTCTTCAATAACCACAGGTGTCGTAGGAGCAACCAACGCATCTTCAATAACCATAACCTCGCCTTCTTCTGTTTCAATCGTCACGCCTGTTGTTTCTTCATCAACAGCAGCATCGCTATTCTCTACTGAAGGCTGAGCTTCGGCTGGAAATGCATCGCGCAGTGCAGAAAGAATAGTCTGATGTTCATCTTCTGTAATATATCTGAATCGCAAAATCATGTGATCTTCGCCGGCAGGCTGGACTTGCAATTCTCCGAGATCGAGATGCGCAAGTGATTGTGATACCTCATCAATAGAAGGGCGAGATTCAGTAAACGATACTTCCAAAAGTGATCCTCCAGTAAAATCTATCCCCGGCTTGAGCCCAATCGTGAACAAGAGAACAACACTCGTGAGGAACAACGCGCCTGAGACGACAAATGAAATCTTTTTATGCTTGATAATATTCATATACTGAAGATTAGACTTCTTCGCGGCCTTTGGCACCGAGGAAAAGAACATTCCCCCGCTCTGTAAACCATGGCACGATAAAACGAAGAAGAATACGTGTGACCGTAATGGCACTGAACAAACTGACCAAAATACCAAGGGACAACGTAATCGCAAATCCTTTGACAAAACTTGATCCAAAGAACATGAGGAATCCACAGGTGATCAATGTTGAGACATTTCCATCTCGAATAGAGGTCCACGCTCGAAGAAACCCTTCTTCTACCGCGCCGCGCAGACTCTTTCCATCTTTCAGTTCTTCTTTCATACGCTCAAAGATCAAGACATTAGCATCCACAGCCATACCTATAGACAGAATAAATCCGGCAATACCAGCAAGGGTCAAGGTGACGCCGATCAGTTTCATCGCGGCAAGCGATACAGCAATGTACACGGTCAATGACAAGACAGAAATAAACCCAGGCAATCGATAAAACAATGTCATGAAAATCATGACTAGGAGAATGCCGGCAATGCCAGCTTTTACACTGGAGGAAAAAGATGCAGCTCCGAGTGATGCTCCGACAGTCTGCTGACTCACCAGATCAACCGGCACGGGCAATGCACCTGCATTGAGACGCTGAGAAAGAAGACGTGCTTCGGTAAGATCAAATCCACCACTGATGACCGCTCGTCCATCAGTGATAATCGTCTGAACCACAGGCGCACTAATAACGCTGCCATCAAGAAAAATCGCTACTTGCTTGCCAACATTTCGCTCTGTGATATCTCGAAACAATGCTGTTCCTTCACTATCAAAGAGAAGTGATACTTGCACCTGTCCTGTCTGTGGATCAGTCACTACTTCGGCTCTATCAAGGCTTTTTCCAGAGAGCAACGTAGGCATCCATGGATCTTGTGATGGCAACACATCTGTTGCAGTCAGCTTTCTGATATGAATCAAAGAAATTTCATATTCAGTCGAGGGAGTTTCTGCTTCTTTATAAATAATATGATAGCCAAATTCTGTTTCTACTGGTCCAACAATTTCACCGGCCTCGGCAGTATTGAGAGCTTCTTCAAATGCAGGAACCATCGTGCCAGGGCCAAATGTTCCCAAACTGCCACCAGTCACTTCTGCACCAGGTTCTGTAGAGTTTTGTTTCGCAAGGTCAGCAAAATTTTCTGCATTTGCTTCGCCATACAGGCGTTGTGCTTCAGCCAAGGCTTCTTGCTTTGTCATAGTTGCTTCACAGTCTCTTGAACCAAGATAACAAATCAAAATATGGCTGGCTGTTGTTTGTACATCACCTTCTTGTGACCCTCCACGCTTGATGATTTCATAGCCGCCGTCTGTTTCTACGAGTTTGTCTGAAACATCACCTTCCTGCGCATCTGCAGCCCATGCAAATATTTCAGGATAAATATTCTGTTCACTCACAAAACCGATATAGCCGCCATTATTTTTACTTTGTTCATCTTCAGAAAGGCTTTTTGCCACATCTTCAAAAGACTCATCAGCAGCAATACGATCAAGTGCTGTCTCAGCGCGATCTTTTGCATCAGTATTATATGTATCTATCTGCGCTTGTTCTTCTTCGGTCAAATCGCGAGGTGGCACATTATTTTCTTCTCGAAAATCAAGAATTGGTGTTTCTCCGATCATAGCAATAGCCGCGTTCACGTCAGATACTCCTGGAAGTTCTACGAGCACCCGATACGTATCCCCTACTTTCGCGGTTTGTACATTTGGCTCACCTACACCGATACCGCTCACACGACGTTCGATAACATCGCGAACTCCTTCCACAGCTTCGGGTCGTTCTGCTGGATCGATGGCATTCGTATCTGCTTCATAAATAAGTTGTGCGCCTCCTTGCAAATCAAGTCCAAGTGCAAATGGCTCTTCTGGAATGCGTGGCAATCCGAGAGCGACGGTATTGTTTACCTTGTCGATAACACGGTTTGCATAGGTTGGTCCGTCGTATGCAAGTGCAATCAAAAGAAGCGCAAAAATTCCGAAAATCCCCCATCGAATCTTTGCGCGTAGCTGCTGTTTCGTATGTTGTGTTGCCATAATCTAATAACTAATCGTATGTTCTGCCGTAGGCAGGTGCGGCTTATGATAGCGTATAAGATAGAGAACGTCAAGGCAATTTGGTGGATGAAATCCTCAAGTTTATTGACACGATATTTTGTATGATATAGGGTATATTTATTCTTTAACCCGGGAGCAGCAATCATGAACCGAATCAAGAGTGATCTTACGCCTGGTAAGATCAAGAAGCACCGCGCGAAGAAGCAGTTCCGTAGTGGAGCCAGTGCAGCAAAGCACAGACTTCAAAAGCTGAGGGACAAGAAGCAACGTGCGGAACGGTACGGGAACCGAAGCCGCGGTCACTGAGGACACAATGACCATGAAAAACGAAGAATATCCCTACCGCCAGTTCGTTCTCCAGGCGGTGACCGTCTTCACCCTCGCAATGGGGAAAAGGTGGGGTGGAATAATCGTCATCCCGATGGCCATTGCGGCGATGGCTGGCGCAAAGTACCTGCCTCCGCCGGTCATCGAGCGCCTCCTCTTCCCGAAGGCCCGTAGGAGCGACTGGACGCACGACCTCAGCCGCAAGATCGGCGACTTGGGTCCGCTCTGACAACAACGCAACGCGCCTCCCTGGTTCAACTGGGGAGGCGCCGCGCGAGTTTAAAAAATCACCCGCTTCATCATGTGTATCTCACGTTTTGTGATATACATGCAAGGAGACACGGGTGATTTTTTTATTGTTATAAGTATAAACCAAGATACATTAAAAACATATGTATCTAAATCTTTCGTTTCCAAGCGTATGGCAATAATTCTTTTGCTGGAACAGCAGTAGTATCATTGATAACAATATTCGCTTCTGGTGCGTATGTAATATACAATTCTCTACACAAACCACAGGGTGGATATATATCAAAAGCACCTTCTTGATCTCTATGAACAGCAACACCCATTTCAATCTCTTCTCCAGACATCACAGCTTGAACGAATGCAGACCATTCAGAACATATATCTATTTTTTGTGCTTTGAGTGTGACACTTGTAAATACTTGACCACTCTTAGTACGAATAGCAGCCGCTACAGTATGACGAGATTTGTCGTAATGTTTTTCTAAAGTATGCTTTGCTGCTTGTATCAAACTTTCCATATATTATTTTCCATGACACTTTTTATACTTCTTTCCAGATCCGCAGGTGCAAGGATCATTACGCCCTACTTTTTCTCCTGTTTCATCACGTTCTTTTTTTTCGATATGTTCTCCTTGCTCACTCATATCTTTTTTTGCTCCTTCGAGTGTCATCTTATCAGAAGACATGATGCTTGGTGCAAGATCAAGGCCAATATTCAATTTAAAAAATGAATACACGACTTCCTTTTGAATATTTGCAAGCATGTCGTTAAAGAGAAAAAACGTCTCTTTTTTATATTCCACGAGTGGATCACGCTGCCCATATCCCTGGAGTCCAATCCCCTGTCTCACATGAGCAACTGACTCAAGATGTTCTACCCACAGTGTATCAATAGCACGAAGAAGCAATGCTTTTTCCATTGATCGCACAACCTTCTCACTATCTTCCACACCACCGACGGTCGTAGCAACTTTTTGTTCGAGAGAAACATACGTTTGCCTTGCCTTCTCAAGCAAAAATTCTACAATAGCATCACGAAGCTCGACGTCCTCTAATTTTCCATGACCGTTGCCTTCACCAAGTCTAAACATTTTTTGTTTTTCCTCTTCTGAAAATGGAAAAATCGTGCGCATGGTTTCATAAATTTCATTGAGATCCCACTCTTTTGTATCTTTCTCAAGATTTGTATGATAAGAGACGACATGCTCTATCTCTGCCTCAATCAGATCCATGACCATGTCTTTCAATGAAGCAAAATTTTCTTCCTCAACATCAATATCAGCCTCCTCCCCTTTATAAGGGGAGGATTGAGGAGGGGTTGTTGGGTTACCACCATTCATCGACTCAGCAAGTTCCAAAATTTTCTTTCGTCGAGAATAAATCACAGAACGATGACGATTCAAGACATCATCATATTGCAAGACATGTTTTCGTGTATCAAAGTGATGCCCTTCTACTTTTTTTTGCGCACTCTCAAGCATTTTTGTTATCATCTTTTGCTCAATAGGCATGTCTTCAGGTACGTTCAATCGCTCCATGACATTTTTCATCCGGTCGCCAGCAAAAATACGCATGAGGTCGTCTTCTGTAGAAACGAAAAACTGCGTCATACCAGGATCTCCTTGACGTGCAGAGCGACCACGGAGCTGATTATCAATACGTCGTGATTCATGACGCTCAGTACCGAGCACAAAGAGCCCACCTGCGTCGATGACTTGCTTTTCTTCATCTTTGTCGACGGGATTTCCACCCAGCTTGATGTCAACGCCACGGCCCGCCATGTTTGTCGCGAGCGTTACCGCACCTGGGCGACCGGCTTGTGCAACGATTTCTCCTTCACGTTCGTGATTTTTTGCATTCAGGGCTTCATGCTGAATTCCCTGTCCACTCAGATACATGCTGAGTTCTTCATTCTTTTCTACAGATGCAGTACCAATCAAAATTGGCTGCCCTGTTTCACGACATTCCTTGATCTTTTCAACAATCGCTTTGTATTTTCCTTTATTATTTTTGTAAATGCGATCTGACAAATCGACGCGTGCGTCCGATTTATTCGTCGGAAGCACGATGACTTCAAGCTGATAAATTTTAAACAATTCTTCTTCTTCTGTTTTTGCGGTTCCTGTCATGCCAGAAATTTTTTCATACATGCGGAATAAATTTTGAAAGGTAATCGTCGCAAGCGTTTGACTTTCATTTTGAATGTTGACGTTTTCTTTTGCCTCGATTGCTTGATGCAGCCCTTCTGAATATCGACGACCTGGCATTTTTCGTCCAGTAAATTCATCAATGATAATGATTTCACCATTGTCTACGATGTAATCTTTGTCACGCTTAAAAAGCATCTCAGCTTTGAGTGCTTGTTCGATATGGTGAACCGTTCGAACACCTGCTTCTACATAAATATTTTCTACACCAAGCCACTTTTCAAACTTTGCAATACCTTCTTCGGTAAGTGTTGCGCTGCGCATTTTTTCATCAACATTAAAATCAGTTTGCGCAGACAAATTTCTCACGTGCGCCGCAAATTGATAATACTGATCTGCTGCTTTTTCTGCAGGTGCGGAAATGATAAGTGGGGTACGCGCTTCGTCGATTAAAATAGAATCAACTTCATCGATAATCGCATATACCATTTCACTGCCAGGTCGCATGACCATGTCACCGAGCGACTGCACCATGTTGTCACGAAGATAGTCAAATCCAAATTCATTGTTTGTTCCGTACACGATGTCACAGTGATAGGCTTCTTTTCTACTTGCAGGGCGAAGGAATGCTTCTTCTATATGAAAACTTCCTGTTTCATCGCGTTCTTCGTCAAGTGATTCTCCTTCTTGCGTTCCTTTTACTGATGCGTCGTATACAAAAGTAACACGCTGATTTTGAATAATACCAAGCGTCAATCCAAGAAAATCATAAATCTGTCCCATCCACACTGCATCACGTTTTGCGAGGTAGTCATTGACAGTCACAACATGTACCCCGCGTCCAGCAAGTGCATTCAAGTACACTGGCAATGTTGCGGTCAGCGTTTTTCCTTCTCCTGTACGCATTTCTGCAATGTTGCCATGATGAAGCACCATGCCACCCATGAGCTGCACATCGTAATGACGCATGCCCATTGTTCGTTTTGCAGCTTCTCTCACGGTGGCAAACGCTTCTGGCAAGATATCATCAAGTGTCTCCCCTTTTTCAAGACGAGATTTGAACTCAGCGGTTTTTCCTTTCAATTCATCCGTGCCAAGTGCCTCAAATGCAGATTCAAGGTCATTGATTTTCTCAACATTCGGTTGCATTTTTGCAATTGCTTTTTTATTCGGATCTCCAAAAACTTTTGTATATATACTCATAGGACAGCTCGTAAGCAGATTAAGCAGAGTAAGCAGAATAAGCTATACAAATAGGTCATCTGTCTCTCTTGAAAAACGCGCGTAGTATATCAAGAAAACGCCCTTCTGTCTAGGTTGACAAAATTTGCAATCTATGAGACTATTTGCCGCAACCAGGCCTATGGCCAAAGGAGAGGAAAGAATTATGCCGCCGATCGTGCTCGAGGGCGTTGAACGTTGCGAGAAGTGCTACACCCCCCTGAAGCTGAACAGTCGAGGACGCTGCCGCGGCTGCAAGCACAAGGAGACACACGACTCCAACTGCACGTGTGGTGGCTGCACGAGTGAGCGCCGACGGCGCGCTGCCTTCATGAGCGGGACGATCTCGTCCCAGCACGGTGGCCGCTACCTCGCTGGCTGAACGATCACTGTTCCTCGCTTGAGACCTCTGTCATGAGGGGGATCGAGTTCTTCCGCGAGGACACACCGACGAAAGGCTTTTTGGTTCCCCCAGGCCAATCGTCGGTTCCCGAACTCTGACCACGCTACGCCCCGCAAGCGTCGTGGTCAGAGTTCTTCTTTCATAACAAAAAAACAAAACTCGCTTATCATTCAATTCAATAGATAAGCGAGTTTTTTATATATACGAAATGTATTATTCAACATGAGTGGTATCAGCGCCTTTCAACGTTTTACTTTGCGCTGCCCAGAGATCCTCAAAACTTTCTCCTCTTCCTTCTCCATAAACGTCCACATATGGATTCGAAGGAATTCCTATAGAAGGGTCGGATTCAAGATAAAATGTTGAACCTCCATGCGCACCTTCGGAGTCTAATAACTGTTCTATGCGTGAAGGATCACCTTCTCGTGACACGTCGTCTATCAAATTTTGATAAAGTATTTCAATTTTTGATAAGTGTTCCAAGACGTCTTTAATACTCATTGGAAACATTGAGCTTTCACTATAATGATTCATATCATCAAGATAGAGTACACGTAAATCTTGATCTGCAGGGCTAGCGGCCAAACTTTCAAAAATATTTTGTATCTCTTTGTTGCTTTTCAATCTACGTTCATACATTGCCACCAACTCACTTTTTTCACTTTCCAAACTTTCTGTAAGTACATCTCCCATATAATTATGAATTAATAATTAACTTTATACATTTGTTTCAGATGAGACGTCATACTGCTTTGTACCTCGGATATCTTCTCTACCTAGCTGGTTCATTTTTCCTTTTACTTTTTCCAATTCTACTTTCATATGATCTTTTACTTTGTCAATTGCTTTATACAGACTATCAGCTTCCTTTGATAGATACAAACTTGGTCGTCCAGGAATTTGTAACTTGAATTCTGCAAAATATACTTTCCCTTTTTGATGATGATGACTTTTCATGCCCACGTCGATATCAGCTGATTCGATACCGTCAAAAAAGGTAGTGAGAGATTCTACTTTTTCTGTAACATATTCCTTAATTGCCTCCGTTGGTTCGATTCCGGTGAAATTGATGTTGATGTTCATACATGAAAGGCTTAGGATGCTTGGAAAGCTTGTAAGGCTTAGAAAGCAACTATTTCAAAATAACATGGAATTGTGCGAAGAGAAAAAGCATTCTAGGCTTTCCAAGCCTTCTCGGCCTTCTGAGCCTTAAAGAATTGCAACTTCTTCTTCCAGCTCAATCCCAAATCTAGTATACACTTCTTGTTTGACTTCATCAATCAACCCAAGCACGTCATCAGCACTCGCTCCTCCGGTATTCAGCATAAAATTTCCATGTTTGTCACTTATCTCTACCTTGCCTCTTTTTTTACCTTTCAGCCCTGCCTGCTCAATCAGCCACCCCGCAGAAATTTTTCCTACTTTTTCAAATTGTTCCATTTTTTCTGCATCGATCTCTCGCAATTTCTCCAAACATTCTGCATTCTGCCCCGCAGAGCGGGATCCCGTCTTGCGGGACATTCCACATTCTGGATTTTTAAAGATACATCCACTCGACGCAAACCCCTGTGGCTGTGTGCTATTGCGATACTGCAAATGCTCGAGCGCTTTTTTCATAAGTTGTGCGTCAGGTTCTGCCTTTTTCAATTGCAAATACACACGCAGGATCACACCACCATCATGTTTGAACACACTATCACGATACCCAAATTCGCATTCTTCATTTGTCATGGTGATGACTTCCCCATCTTTATATACTTCTACTTTCAATATATCTTTCTTCATGTCGCCACCCATGGCACCGGCATTCCCCCTCACAGCGCCACCAATAGTCCCAGGCACACCCACACCCCACTCAAAGCCTGTAAGGCCCGCAGACATCGATTTTTGGGCCACAGCGACGGTTACACAGCCTGCGTCAGCAATGAATACATCTTCCTGAACCTCGGTATTTCTGGTTTTGATATCAACCACTACGCCCACATACCCGGCATCGCTCGCAAGCGTATTGCTTCCACCACCGTGAATGAAATAATCGATGCCTTTTCCGTCAAGAAGTGTTAGCAGTTCAACAAGCTTTTTTGTTTCAGTCACCGTCACAAAAAAAGATGCCGGCCCGCCAATTTTGAAGGTTGTATGTTTGGCAAGTGGTTCATTGAGTTTCACTTTGCCGTAGTCTTTGAATTTTTTGTAGAGGTCTTGCATAGATAATAATGGCACACAGATTTCCAGGATTACCATGATTCACCATGATTTTTATTGATTAGATCCTGGATTATCCTGGCAATCCAGGTAATCTGCGTTCTATTTCTCAAGCCGTGGAAACAACATATCCCCTTTTGTAATTTTCGTACCAGGCAGCAGCCCCCCCCACTCTGATTCTATTTCCAATGTTTCAAGCGTCGAAACGTCAATACCCAGCTGTGACAATATTTTTTCTGCAGACGCTGGAATAATAGGAAGAAGTGCAAGTCCAATATGACGAAGTCCTTCTGCAAGCTGATAGAGCAGTCCAGAAATATCTTCACCTATTTTTGCCTTTTCCCAAGGTTTCTGTTCTGAAATAATGAAATCTAAACTTGCAATAAAATTATTTATTTCCTGTACCACAAAATCAAAGGAATATCTCTTAAAAAGAGTTTCATAATTTTCCCAAAACTCATCAACAAAGTTCTTAATGATCGTAGTTTCTTCGTTTCCAAACTCATCTTCTATTGTACGAATACTTCGAATATTAAAATTAATTTTTTCTGCTTTTGGAGGAATATTCCCGTCTGAGTATTTCTCCACCATCGTCAACACACGAGAAGTCAAATTCCCCACTCCATTCGCAAGATGCGCTGTATAAAATTCTTCAAAACGTGTAACCGACCAATCGCCATCTTCATAACTTGGCAATCCACCGAGAAGGAAGTAGCGAACCGCATCGGTCCCATATTTTTCTACCACATCATACGGCGCGACAACATTCCCAACACTTTTACTCATCTTTTTCCCTTCTGCAGTGATGAATCCATGGATAAAAATTTGCTTGCTCGCAGGCAACTGCGCAGACAAAAGCATCGCCTGCCACATTGCTGTTTGTTGTCTCAGATTATCTTTCCCTGCAACTTGTACGCCTGGCCAAAATGTTTTGAATTTCTCTTCATCTTGAGGCCAACCCAAAGTTGAAATATAGTTCACAAGCGCATCAAACCAGACATACATGACTTGATCTTCATCACCAGGGACAGGAACGCCCCATGGCATTTTTTCTTTGAGTCTCGAAATAGAAAAATCTTGCAATCCTCGCTCTACAAATGCTCTGATTTCATGTTGTCTATGCTGAGGCACAATAAAATGTTCTTGTTCGTAGAGTTTCAACAATTTTTCTTGATACGCAGAAAATTTGAAGAAATAATTTTCTTCACTAATCATTTCTATTTCATATGTTGGATGAATCGGACACTTGTCATCCACAAGTTCGGAATCTGTTTTTTCGAGTTCACACCCAACACAATATTTCACCTGATATGATTTTTTATAAATATCACCATTCGCCTCGCAACGCTTCCAAAATTCCTGTGCTGCAGCTTTATGATGTGCGTCTGTGGTTCGAATAAAATGTGTGTAACTCAAATTGAGGGAGTCTTTTAGCTTGCCAAATTTCACAGCATAACCATCGACATACTCTTGCGTCGACATACCCTGCTCAAGTGCTTTTCGATGAATCTTCAGTCCATGTTCGTCTGTGCCAGTATTGAAAATCACGTCATTTCCAAGCATACGCTGATACCGAGCAATCGCGTCTGCCTGCACAATCTCAAGCGCAAATCCGATGTGTGGATCGGCATTGACGTATGGGAGGGTAGTTGTGATGTAGAAGTTTTTCATAAAAACGCTGATTTAGGCGGATGAAGACGCAGAATTACGCTGTTTTTCTCTCGCGGTATCGTATATTCTCCGTTTTATTTCTAATTTTTCTGGACCAAAATTTATCAGTAAACCCAATTTATAATCTGTTGCCTTTAGGTAGTGCCAAAAAGTTTTTTGGTCGCCTTTTGTTATAAATTCCTTAGACTTTAATTCAATCAATATTTTATTGTCTACAATTATATCTGGGACATACACTCCAACTTTATTACCTTTATAAAATATGGGAAATCTCTTTTGACTTTCAACTCCAAAACCTAATTCCTTTAATTCTATTACTAACGCTTTTTCTACAATGCTTTCTTTGAAGGCACCTCCAAACTCTTTCCATATCTTAAAGCAAACTCCTCTTATAGTATATGTTTCCTTCTCGTAAAGTAATTCCTCCATAAAACTCTGCGCTTATCTGCGTTACTATCTGTTACTTTCCGCGTTTATTTATAATAACAACAAATTCTCCTTTCTCCGACATCTCCATCTTCGAAACCTCCTCAATACTTCCACGATACACAGTTTCAAACTTCTTCGTCAACTCTCGACAAATCACCACTTCTCTTTTTGCATCCAATACTTTTTCCAATTGTGATATTGCTTTCAAAATTCGATGATTGGATTCATAAAACGCCACCGTATACTTTGCATCAGCAACTTCTCGAAAAAATGTCTCTCTCCCCTTCTTATGTGGCGGAAATCCCATGAAAATAAACTTGTCTGTCGGCAGACCGCTGATTGATAACGCAGCAATAACAGCAGATGGACCAGGGATTGGAGTAATAGTTGATTTGTTTATTAGATTATTTGTTAAGTCGTGTATCAATTTGTTTCCCGGATCCGAAATCCCCGGCGTCCCTGCATCGGTAACAAGTGCAAGGTGTTTTCCGTCTGTTAATAATGAGAGGATTTCACTGACTTTCTTCTCATCACTGTGCTGATGATAACTCATCGTCGGCGTCGTGATCTCGTAATGAGAAAGCAAGTTCTTTGTTACTCTCGTATCTTCGCACAAAATAATATCCGCAGATTTGAGTATCTCAAGAGCGCGGAGGGTGATATCACCGAGATTTCCAATGGGTGTTGCAACGATTGATAGCATAATATAAAGCCTGTCATTTCGACCGAAGGGAGAAATCTTTCCTATATCTAGCCTTCGAAGAATTGCTCCCTTCGGTTCACATAACAAAATAGCAAATCAAAAGTAACCTTATTCTAGCGAAAAACTATTGTTTTGGCAAACTGTTCCTTTCCTCATATTATCTATGCTATACTCACTATCTATGAATCATATATCAAAACGTATTTTCTCTTTTGTGATCGTCCTTGGCATGGTACTCCCGCAACCAGCCTTTTTGGCGACCACAGCAGAATTCAACCCAAACTTTCTTTTGTCAGATGAAGAACTTCAGGCATGGGATACCATGTCTCGCACGGATATTCAGGCATTTCTTGATGAACGCGGGAGCTTTCTTTCTACCTTTCGTACAGAAGATAAAAATGGCGTGAACAAACTCGCGGCAGACATTATCTATGCAGCAGCAATGGATAACAAAATAAATCCAAAATATATTTTGGTAAAATTGCAAAAGGAACAAAGCCTGATCACCGAAAAAAATCCAACACAAAAACAACTCGATGGAGCAACGGGCTATGGCATCACCGATGGCTGTGGATGGGACTGTGCCACATACAAAAACAATCAAGGATTTGGGAAGCAAGTCGATGCCGCGGCAGGTATTATGCGATGGTACTATGACAATGTTTCGACCCAGAGCTGGATCAAACGTCCACCACTGAGCTATACCATCGATGGCGAATTTATCACTCCCGCTTCCCTCGCAACAGGATTTCTTTATACATATACACCACATTTGCAAGGCAATAAAAATTTTTGGACACTCTGGCAATCTTGGTTTGATCAAGTATATCCAAGTGGCACACTTTTGAAATCTACCAATGACCCACTTGTATACCTGATACAAGACGGAAAAAAACGACCATTTGCCAGCATGACTGCCCTGGCAACACGATTTGATCCAAAACGTATTATTACTGTGCCAGGCTCTGAACTTGCACGCTACGATCTTGGCAAAAGCATTAGCTTACCAAACTATGCGATCGTAAAAACACCAAGTGGCAGCTACTACCTCCTTGACTATGATACAAAGCGTCCCTTTGCATCGAGCGATACTGTTGGAAAACTTGGCTATAACCCAGATGAGATTCTGGACATCAGCGAAGATGACTTGAGTACATATACTCTTGGCACGACGATAACCGCAAATACAACAAATCCTTTTGGTGAACTTNNCTCATCTACGACAAAGCAATGATCAAAGAAAACTTTCCCAATTTGACATTGCAAACCGTATCAATTGACAAACTGAAATCATATGTCCCAGGTCAACCGGTCAAAATAAAAGATGGAACACTTATTCTTGTCGAGGGTGACAACAAAGTGTATGCCGTAGAAAATGGAAAAAAACGACACATTGCATCAGAAGAAGTCTTCAATGGCCTTGGGTATGACTGGAAAAATATAGTTACGGTCAATGAATTTGCCGGCATCCTCCATGAAACAGCAGAACCGATTTATTTGCGAAGTGATATTGTGACCATGCCTGCCCCTGCCGATACACAAGAACAGACGATCCCGCAAATTGACGGGATCCCTGCCGAAGGCGGGACAGAACAAACTACTGCCAGTGAGGATACACCAACACCAGAAAAAACAACTCTCGAAGATTTGATGGTCAAAACACCAAAAGAAAACTGGACATTTGTCGGGAATACATTTGACACAGAGATAGATGCGTATCTTGTCGCAGACTATGCCACTGGAAATATTCTTGCCGGAAAAAATATTGACACTGTGCGCCCGACAGCATCACTTGCTAAAGTCATGACAGCGTATATGCTGATCCAAGAAGGACTCAATCTCAATGCGTCAGTCGTATACAAGAGCGCAACACACAAAACCCCACCAGAGTTTCATCGTTATCGCATTGCAGAAGGTGAGCGTGTCCGAAATAGCGATCTGCTCAATACAGTACTCGTCTCCTCCGAAAACACCTCTGTACGGATGTTGGTATCTAGTGTGACCTCGGATGAAACTGGATTTGTATCAAAAATGAATGCACAATTGCGAGACTGGGGACTAACAAAAACATCTCTCAAAGATGTCTACGGCGGCGCAGTAGAGAATGACACCACAGCACGAGAATATCTGACGATCTTTACGAAAGCCACAGCAAATGGTACGGTAAAGCAGTACATGGGCAAAGCATCGTATGAATATGATGAAATGCTTGACCTTGACGGACTCCCCCACCATTTTGATGATCATACGAATGATCTCATGAAGGACAAAACACTGTCATTCACTATCGTCGCCAGCAAAACAGGATATATTTACGAATCAGGTGATAATCTTGCTATGCTGATCTCACGAAAATCTGACGGCAAACAATTTGTCATAATAGCGCTTGGCAATCCAGACCGAGCAAATAGATTTACCGCACCAAAAGCACTCAGCGAATGGGCGATGAAAACGTTTTAAATCTTAGTATAATCCGAATATAACGAATCTTTATCCGAATCTACAAATATCCGAATGACTACAAATCTGCTTAGAATTATATTCGTAATATTAGGATATTTGTAGATTCGGATCTTATTCGTAAATTAGGATTATCAACTATATGTCTCTCGTATTCGCAGGAATTGTCCCCCATCCAGTAGTGCTTCTCCCAACAATTGGGAAAGATGCTATTCTCAAACTTGATGCAACAAGGACAGCGCTTGAAAAGCTAGAACAAGAACTGTACTTGGCAAAGCCGCATCGTATTATCATTATCACGCCTCATGAAGGGGTATTTGAAGATGCATTTGTAGTGAATGCTCATACAGAACTTGAGTCGCGATTTGAAAAATTTGGAGACATGACAACACAATATACCTGGAAAGGCGCTCCTGAACTTGGCGCAAAAATCCAGCATAAAACAAATAAACAAAACCTACCAACAAGACTTGTGAGCAATGATTACCTCGGCCACGGGGCGTCGATCCCACTCGTCTATCTGACAACACACCTCAAAGACGTGTCGATCCTCCCAATCGGGTATAGCAAACTCGATACAAAATCACATGTTGCGTTTGGAGAACTGATCAAAGAAGTAATCATGGAATCTGATAAACGTATTGCCGTGATCGCCTCGGGCGACATGGCTCACACGCTGACCAAAGAATCTCCAGCTGGATTTCATGAAGATGGCGCATGGTTTGATACAGAAATACGAAATTTTCTCAAAAAAGAAGACAGACAAGGAGTACAAACAATGGATCCGGAAAAAGTTTCTCATGCGGATGAATGTCTGTATCGATCGCTCCTCATCATGTGCGGTGTTCTCTCACAAATGCACTGTGCATTTGAGGAATATGCCTACGAAGCCCCCTTTGGTGTGGGCTATCTCACTGGACAGTTTCATGTAAGCTGAGGCATCAGACACCAGGCATCTGGCATCAGAAGACAAAAAGCTGGTTACTGATGCCTGGTTACTGATTACGAAAAAATGATTGCTGAAATCATCCCAATCAAACGCCTGCCACGACGATTCTCTCATTTTGACTACACGGTTCCTGAGGAAATGAAAGAGAACATCGCCCCGGGGCAGCTGGTGCGCATTCCGCTCAAATCGTCCGAACTATTCGGACTTGTTTTAACATTGAGAGAAACACGTGCAACAGACACAAGTGCATTGAAAGAAGTCATCGATATCGTCCATGCCGTGCCTATTCTTTCAGAAAAATATCTTGAACAACTCCAGACGCTCTCACAATGGTACGGCGTGTCATACGGGACACTTGCAAACATGATGCTGTTGCCATTGCAAAAAAGAAAAATCAAAACAATCAGCTTGACAGCAAGTAAGCAGGTAAGCAAATCAGCAGAAAAAAAAATAACGTTTCATTTGTACAACAATGAACAAGAACACAAACAACTTCTTCAGGAACAAATAAATGAATCAGCCAATAATCAAATACTCTTTCTCGTTCCCGAAATCCAATACATTGATACGCTGATGTCACATCTGCAAGAGTATCAGGGCGACATCGTCATCTGGCACAGTGGCCTCTCGACAAAAGAACAATTTGAACGGTGGCTGGAAATTCGCAATGGAGAAAAAAAGATTATTATCGGTACACGAGGTGCACTCTTGTTACCTTTTTTTAATCTAGAAAAAGTGGTCATTGATTATGAAGAAAAAGACAATCATAAACATTGGGACCAAGCACCTCGTTTTCATGTAAAAGATGTTGCAGAATTATTACGGACCACGCAAGGCGTGGACGTGCATCTGATGAGTTTTTCGCCAAGCGTTGACTCCTACTACAACGTGCATAAAAAAAATTACACATCTACCAATTGCCAAATTGCCGATGTACCCAATTGTCAAATCGCCGACTTGACCAACGAACGTCGTGCTGGCAACGCCTCTCCTCTTTCAGAGAAATTACAAACACAGCTGAGGGAATGTACCGAAAGCGCATTTCTCTATCTCAATCGTCTCGGCCTGGCAACGTATATCGGCTGCAACGGCTGCGGCTGGCGTGCACTGTGCCCCAGCTGTAAGCTTCCACAAACACTTCATGAAAAAAATAAACAACTCTCATGTCATTATTGTAAGACAACCCAACCATTGCCGACCATCTGCCCAGCATGTAAAGAAGCCATTGTCACACTCTCGGGCGTTGGGACAGAAACAGTAGAAAAAGTACTGAACGAATTTGTGAAAGAACACAATCTTCCTCATCAAATAGTCCGCATCGATAGCCAAACAAATTTTCAAATTGCCACATTACCCAATTGCCCAATTATCGTAATTGGAACAGATACCGCATTCTCATATATACAGTGGCAAGAAACATCCCTCATCGCCTTCCTCGACATCGACATGCAACTTTCTATTCCAGAATTTGGAGCAGAAGAAAGTCTCTGGCATCTGATTCAGAACGTGCAGTATCTGAAACGTGAAGATGCATCATTCATCATCCAAACCCGCGAACCAAAGCATCTTATATTCAAATCACTAGCAGAGCCGGACAGATTCTACCGTACAGATCTCAATCATCGCATGAAACTTGGCTACCCACCATACAAATACTTGGTGCGATATTTTTATGGACATGCGAACTTCCTCGAAGCCAAAAAAGTCATGGAAACAAGTGTCGTCGTACTCAAAAAACGATTGCAAGAACAACACAAAGATATAGCACTCACCGATAGTTTTGATATGCACCCACGCTATTATCGAGGACGACATTGGTTTGCTGTGATGGCGAGGCTTTCTCCTGAATCATGGCAAGAAGATCTTGTCTGGCTCAATGGCCATATCCCTGAAACATGGAAGATCGATCCGCATCCGATTTCTATTCTTTCTCCATAAAAAAGAAAGACCCCGGGTCGCGCGAAGCGATCCCGGGGTAAGCACTACGATGCTTCTGGAAGTAGGTCATCAAGTACAGAAAATGTCCTTCTGCAGACGATCGACTCCCAGGACCACCTTGGGGAAGTCTGAGTCGTAGAACCAGAGTCGAGCCAACAGCCAACGATCACCAAGCTCAGTCAGACCATAGAGCTTCAACCAAGGGCTGGATTTTTTCCGAGTCACGGATTGACACGTCACCCGAAATGGTATGAAGAAACCAAGCGGCCGAGGATAGATGCACCAGGCTCCAGAAGCTGGGGCAAAGAGTGGACTACGGCCTTTCAGACGCAGCATGTACCATTCTTGAGCGGCGATCTCCCAATAGTCGGAAGTCTCTCCCACACAAATCGACCTACTGTTATTTAGTTCGATAATGAGCTTCACCTCATTTACAGAGGCGATACCCACAACACGGGCACATTTTATAGCGTAGCGCGATGAGTACGTTCGACGCATGGATTCCTCCACGGTTTGGGGTTGCGGTGTGGCCTTGCGGCCGCCTGTGCCGGCGTTGGTTGGATCGCCGACGACTCCCAAAAACTATACAAAAATTGTTCTAAAATGAACGCATTTTGTATACATCATTTGTATTCTTTGCTGACCATAATTTTTATGGCGATACGGCAAAGAATAAAAAAATCTACCATATTTTTTTTATATAGTCAAGTATAAAAAGAAAACCCCAGGCAGCGCGTGGCATGCCTGGGGCGGGTGGATCTCTTCCAAGAAAACGAATGAACCCGCAAGGGGGCTTCATATGTCTCCTCGTTCTCGATCTCGAACCATGATATTGGTATCGGACCGATCTAGACCTAACGTTGCTTTGGGGAAATCGGAGATAAAGAACCACAATCTCGCCCAAAGTTGTCTTTCGTTTACGACAAGAATTCCGTATATCTTCAGCCAATTCTCTGCTCTCCTACTCCGTTTTGGCTTTTGGACAATCTTGGTAGGGATAAAACTGCAGCTTGCCAAATCATGGGCAGGGAGTACCCCAGACCCATCAAATAGAGCAAAGTATGCTGTCCGTCCTTCCAAGATGACATGATACCGACAAGCATCCACAATCAGACTCGCCTGCTCGATGTCTGCAAGTGGGAGAAGGCGTAGCGCTTCCCTGTTTCGGCTTGTCATCTGAAAAAGATCATCCAGATCTCGAACAACATCCCCTGAAAACCGAACCGGACTCGCTATATACCGAGGTGGCGTGCCCATGGAATCTCCTTGTATTGCAAAAGTAGCATTTGGGTATACCTCCTTGGGAAAGGCATATACATTTCCAGGACAGAGTTGCCCTAGAGACTCGATAAAATACTATACGGAAACATCTTGCATTTGTCAAGCATTTTTGCTATATTTGCCTTAATTTTAGCAAAAAGTATGATTCTTCCTCTCACAACAATTCCAACCCCTAGCTTGCACGAGCCTTCTCGTGTACTGACAAAGAAAGAAATTCTTTCACCGGAGATTCAACAACTCATTCAAGACATGATCCCAACGATGCACAAAGAGCAAGGGATAGGTCTTGCGGCACCGCAAGTCGGCGTAAATGTAAAACTCTGTGTTATAGGAAAAGACGCTATCCCCGAAGATTTTGTACCACACATGACGTCAGAAAATTTGATTCTCATCAATCCTACATATCAACGAACAGGAAGAAAGGCAGTCCTCGAAACAGAAGGATGTCTTTCAGTCCCAGGCAAACAAGGCAAAGTAAAACGATATAAACAAATTCATGTGGAAGCTCTTAATGAACACGCTGAGCCGATCAGTTTTGAGGCAACAGGATATCTTGCACATGTGGCTCAGCATGAGACAGATCATCTCAATGGGACTCTTTATATTGATAAAGCAGAAACGACGTGGGAGATTGAATAATATGATTCACACAATCTTTTTTGGGACAAACCTCGTTGCAAAGACTGTCTTGCAAGCGCTTATTAATGCACCAAACATCAGCGTTGATCTTGTCATTACGCAACCAGACAAACCTGTTGGTCGGAAGCAAATCATGACACCAACGGCAGTGGCAGAACTCGCAAGTCAGCACAATATTCCAGTCGAAAAACCTGAAACACTTAAGGATTTCCCAATTACCAAATTACCTAGTTGCCAAGTCGCCATCCTCGCAGACTACGGCCTCATCATTCCACAAACCATCATCGACGCATTCCCAAAAGGAATTCTCAATGTTCATCCGTCTCTCCTCCCAGAATATCGCGGCGCGACGCCAGTTCCTTCTGCAATTCTGCATGGTGAAACAACAACAGGTGTGACAATTATGCAAGTAGAAAAACGTATGGATGCAGGCCCTATTTTGGCAACACAAAAGTATGAACTTGCTCCGGATGAAATGGCACAGGATGCGCTCCTTGCACTCGCAAAAATTGGCGCAAATGTGTTGGTGGAAAAATTGCCAGCATATATGGCTGATGAGATAGCGTTGCAAGTGCAGGATGATACTGAAGCAACCTTTTGCAATCAATTCACTCGAGAGGATGGGCGTATTGATTGGGGAAAAACTACTCAAGAAATATATAATCAATATCGTGCATTGTCTCCATGGCCAGGACTCTGGACAACATGGGACACAAAGCGCGTGAAATTATTGAAAATCAGACCTGCCACAAACAAACAGGGAAATAATGGTCAGGTGAGTATTGAAGGTGATACAATGTATATAGGAACAGCAGGCGGATCGATACAAATCCTTGAACTGCAACTTGAGGGAAAAAATGCTATGGATGTAAAGACGTTTGTGAAGGGATTCAGACAAATTGATGGTGAACAATTTTCTTAAACAGTATGAGCAGTTCCCCTCCTTACCAAGGAGGGGTTAGGGGAGGTTTCGTATAAGCAACGTTCTTGCTTCTAAGATAACCCCCTCTCCGCAAAGACGGAGCCCGTCTCTGCGGGCTGCCTCCCCCTTCGTAAGGGGGAGAACTTTCTTCAACATCATCTATATAATTAATCACCATGAGCACCTTTCAATCCCTCCTCACAAAAAAATCAATTTTTCTCAATGCACAAACAGCTTGGCTGCTGGTAGGATTCTTTGCCCTGAGAATGGGTTCTTTTTTCCTCATGGGGCACAGTATTATCCAGGGATTTATTGTCTTTGGTATTATCATGCTCTTTGGCATGCTCTACTTTCATGAGACGCATTATGGCTGGTATTTGTTGCTGGGTGAATTTTTTCTCGGTGGATCTGGACACTTTTTAGAATTTTTTGGACTCTCGCTTCGGTCTATTTTATTGATCACTTTTCTCTTTTTGTGGCTGACACAACATATTGTGCAAAAGCATCGTCGATTTCGTCTTCGCATAGATCATAGAATTGGCTATGCACTGCTCGTGTTCGGAGCATGTATCATGCTTGCAACAGCTCTTGGGATCTATCACGGTCATGGGATGAAACAAGTCCTGTCTGATCTTGTTCCATTTTCTTATTTTATTCTGCTTCTTCCTTTTTATCATTATTTTTATAAAAAAGAAACACAGGAATATTTTATCCGCCTGGTGTTTGTCTTTATTCTTGGCAGTGCGCTTTTTTCTTTAATAACCTTTTTCATTTACTCGAGCGGCCTTGGGGTGATACATGACACGTTCTACACCTGGTTTCGAGATGTCGCCATGGGAAAAATTACTGATGTCGGAAACGGCTTTTTCCGTGTTGTCACCCCTGAGCATCTGCTTGTTGTCCCTGCCATGCTGCTCATGTCGTCACTCATCATGCGAGATGAAAAGCATCATACCAATTGGTACGTATTCTTAGCTCTTGGCATGCTGATTCTAGTCTTTGATCTTTCGCGCATCTATATCCTTGCGCTTGGTGTAGGGCTCTTTGTGTTGAAATACACACACACGTTGCAGCACTGGCTGAAAGTATGTGCTATGAATGCCGCCATTTTTTTCCTCTTGTTTGTAGGAACCAGTAGCATCGCAAGTGGATTTTCTACTACTGGTCTTGGACTCCTTGGATTTCGATTTGCAAGTATTGTGCAGCCAACAATAGAAACGAGCGCATACACGCGCACTGTACTGCTGAAGCCTATCTATGCGCTGATAGCCCAGCATCCGATTATCGGCAATGGCCTTGGATCGACGATCACCTTCATGGCTCCTAAAACGTACGCCTTTGTGACAACAGGGCAATTTGATTGGGGATATCTTGAGCTCCTTGCTGAATTTGGTATTGTCGGTATACTGGCGCTTCTTGTGGTACTGATGTTTGTAGGGTATGAACTGATACAAAAAATAGCCTCATTGTCAGACTATCGTGATTTTTATGTGGGGCTTCTTGCCGGATTTGTTGCACTTTTAGTAATGACCATCACTGCACCAGTACTCTTTCATGTCTTAGGGGTTTTCTATCTTGTCCTCCTCATCGCAATGATCATGAAACCGATTCATGTATTTGATGAAACACTTACGTTGATTTATCGTATTTTCAATCGTTCAAAAGATGATGCTTTGCTTGAATAATGTATTTTGCTCCCTCGTATTTTTTTACTTTGCGTGAAATTCCTGGCAGCCATTTGAATGGCATAAAGTAAGCAAACCGAGGAAGCCATTCACTCATCGTGCCACCAGTTTCGATATCAAAGAGATACTCATCAATCCATACACCAGTCTTTCCTTGTTCAGCGAGTGTAAGAAAATAATCCCAATCTTGGAATTTTTTCAATGATTCGTCCCAAGCAATCACGTCTTTTCTTCGGATGAGACTGCTGGTATGAATATAATTTCGCTTTTGTAATGATTGGACATCAAACGTTCTTGCAGGCATTTTTTTCTTGCCAAAGGTAAAATTTGAATACGCAAAACTTGCTTCAGGATGTTTTTGCAATGCGTTCAGCATCTTTTCCAGCATGTCCGGCTCTGCAATAAGATCTGCATCCCAAAAAATAACATACTCACCTTTTGATAATGAAAAACCATTATTCCTTGCAGCAGGAGCACTGGCATTGTTTTGACGTACAAACTGTATAGGAAAGTTGTAGTCCGAAGTCTGTAGTCTGATTGCAGGTGAGCTGCCATCATCTACTACAATCGCCTGGAAATCAGTAACCGTTTGTATCTGAAGAGAATCCAACGAACGATGTAAAGCCTCTTCATGGTTATATACTGGAATGATAACAATGATCATACAATAGGAACACGGATTGAACTGATTGAACAGATATATACGGATTTATTTTTTACTCGTTTCATCTGAAAGCCATGTATCAAGCAATGTTACTTGATGTTCCCACACAAATTCATTCCGAATACGTTCCTTTGCTTTTTTTCCGAGTGTATCGGCATAGTCTCTATTTTTGAGCAGCGCAACAATATTTTCCAACACACTTGGATCGCCGTGATAAATGTCTACAAGTATGCCTGTCTCGGCATGAAGCACTGCTTCTTCCACTCCCCCACTTTTCCCTGCAACAACGGGAAGGCCTGCCGCAGCGGCTTCGAGGAAGACAAGGCCAAGTCCTTCTTCTCTGCCTTCATCAGGATGCGTCAGAAGGACAAACAAATCTGCAAGATAATAAAACTTTTTCAATTCATCATGAGGGACTTCTCCGACATAGCGCACAATGTTTTGCAAATTATTCTTCTGGACTTCGCCAAGCACATACTCCTTCTTCGGTCCATCTCCAATGAGCATCCAGACAAGGTGCGGCACTTGCTCGAGGATCTTTGGCATCATGCGAAGCAGATGAGGGAATCCTTTTCCTTCGTCAAAGCGTGATACCGTGAGCATCACCTGCTTACCATGGAGCGCGTATGTATTTCGTAAGTCCTCAAGCACGACATTGTCAGGTGGTTCAAGAAATGTTTTTTCCGGACATGGATACATCACAAGTGTGCTTGATTCAAATTGAGGAAAAAGCTGAATGTATCTATGTTTGAGTGATTCACTGTTGAAAATAATTTTCGTCGCATGTTTTGACACACCGGCAATACGTTTTTTCTTCCACGAAGATTTGCTTGCAGCGAGCAGATCAGTGCCATGAGAGAATAAAAGAAATGGCACTTTTGTAATCTTGCTTGCAATACTCGCTGCATAACCAACAGGTAGTACATGATGCACCATAATAAGTTCAATTTTTTCTTTTTTTACAATACGCCAGACTTGCCAGACAAGACGTATCCAACGGGGCCAGATAAATTTTGGAAACAGTGGGTTTTTCCGAATAATTTTGTACGACTGTTTTTCATCCCATTCTTTCATGTCTTGCATCTTTGGCGCGAGCACAACAGTTTTTTCTGGATCAAACGTACTTGCCAGATCATGTACATATGTAGCGATGCCGCCAACATGTGGCGGGAATTCGAGTGTAATGATGAGTGTTTTTTTCATAGAGTTTTGTCATTTTCTAACTAATGCCACTGCTTCTCTCAACTCTGTCATACGTACAGATCGTGTCAGGAAAAGCAACACTGGATATGTGACTGCTCCGACAAGTATAGCATAGAAGAAATTGACTTGAACATTCACGAGATAGACAACCAACGCCATGCCGGTCGCTGCAAATAAAATCTGAAAAAACGTCTTTGCAATAAATCCATGCGATACGTGCGTAATTTGTGGAACGATGATGTACCCAAGCACGGTCAAAAGCACATTTCCTACCAGTGCAGCGATGGCTGCTCCAGAGACACCATAGCGTGGAATAAGCAAGAGATTCAATACAATATTGAGAACCATGACAGTCCCGACAATAGCGGTTTGTATTTTTTGCTTGTCACAGGCATTGAGAAACGCACCAATAGGAAAACTGAGATATGAAAAGATGAGACTGACAATCAATATCTGGAGCGGCAACACAGATGGAAGATATTCGTCTGTATAAAGAAGCAGGACAATATCTTTTGCAAGCACGGCGATGCCAAATGCGATGGGCATTGCAATGAGCAGCAGGTACTTCACGCCTCGTTCAAACATGAGAGACAATTTTTCTCTATCATGTTGAAAATATTCACTAAACTTTGGATACAAGGCTGCGATCAACGCGAGAGGAATAAATTGAAATGCATAGGTAATTTTGTATGGAATACTATAAAATCCGACGGCTTCGTTTCCCATCATTTTTGAAAGCAAAATAGAATCAATATACGAGTAGACTCGCGCGAAGACAGCAGCAAGAGCAAATGGAACGGCAATCCTTGCAATATGCTTTGCGACATCAGACTTGTACGACGGCTTGAGTGAAAGATGATGCTTTGTTTTTAGTATGGTAATGGCAAAGAGAACATTTGCCGCGCTAGAGATGGTAAAGGCAAGAATTAGGTATATGAGAGGAAACCCTGCGTACAAGAAAAACGTCCCGAGAATAAGCGTAAGGAACTGGCTGCCAACTATACTCATTGCCTCATATTTGAGCTCTCCTAGGGCTCTGAGTGACCCGTAGAGCGTAAGGTGGAGTGAATCCAGGAGCATGGTGACAGCAGAAAGATAGACGAGATGGCGTGTTTCAATATCATAGCCCATCAGATTGATCACGATAATTGCTGCGAGATAACTCAAAAACCCAAGGCCAATTTTTATAGACAAAATAGTACTGAGATATTCACCCAGCTTTTCTTTTGCTTTTGCAGACTCGCGTATGAAGACATTGGTCAGACCAAGATCGACGAAGACAACAAAGACAGTGGTAAATGACAGGGCAAAAAAGTATGTCCCAGTTCCTGTTGCGCCAATCTTTCTTGCAATGAGGGTGAAGTATGCAAAAGCAATGACTTTCTGAAAAATAGAAGCCGCGGTCATGAAGATCGTATTTTTTGTGGTAGAGGCCATGGAAATAATTTCAAAATCCTAATAAGCAAATTCAAAATATGTATTCAGTATACGCTAGAATAAGCGAAGAAACAAGTAAAAGCGATTATTGACAATAGTGATAATTTTCAGTAATGAATTCATATCTCTCTCGACGTAGGAGTACAATATGAGAGATCTCATTGGGAGCAAAATCCCTGACACGAATGGCTTCACCGTCATCTTCAGATGCTTCGACACTAAGGGAAGTGCAATCCTGGAAGGCTTCCCTTCTGCTTCTGAAGTGGAGAAGATTCAAGTCGAGCATTACTTCAGCGGCCGCGATAACAGCTGGGTTTACCCCTCTTGGTTGAGTGCATCTCACGAGGGTGTTCACCAATCTGTCTCGATCTGGATCATGGAGCACGATACCAAAGGCCCAACTTAGCCGCCTCGCCCACCCGACCGCACTCGTCACCTCCCCTTCTTTTTTATAGACAAAAAACTCGCCAATTGACGAGTTTTTTTGAATATATAAAATTTGCTTAACGTTTTCTCCACTGTCTTCCACGTCGCGCTTTGAGCAATCCCGGTTTTTTTCGTTCTTTTGTGCGAGAATCACGTGTCAGGAATCCTTCTGCTTTCAAGACTGGCTTGAGATCAGCGTTCCATTCAATAAGTGCGCGTGAAATACCATGTCGAACAGCCTCAGCTTGCCCACGTGATCCACCACCAGCAACTTTTACTGATACATCAAAGTCTTTTGTCTTCCCTGTTACAACGAGAGGTGAAGAAACAATATTTTGCGAAATCAATGTAGTGAAGTATGTTTTGTATTCTTTTCCGTTGACAATAATGTCTCCTTTTCCTGGAGTAATTCGAACACGCGCAGCAGCTTCCTTTCGTCTGCCTACAGCTCGAGTCATGTCTTGTGTATTCTTCGTAGCCATAGAAATAATTAGTTCTTAATGGTAAGACGCTTCATCATCTCATTTCGGTGTGAATTTTTTGGAAGCATACCATATACAGCTTTTCGAATTACCTCGCCTGGATTTTCTTCAAAAACATGCTTCATCGTTTTTGTCTTGAGCCCACCTGGGTGCATGGTGTGATGATGATAATCTTTTTGCACAAGTTTACTTCCTGTAAATTTCACTTGAGATGCATTGACCACTGTCACAAAATCTCCTTCATCAATATGTGGTTCAAAGGTTGGTTTATTTTTTCCACGAAGAATCATAGCCACTTTGGTAGCTACGCGTCCAGGAGCTACTCCTGTAGCGTCGATTTCGTGTCTTTCGCGAGTGATAGTATGTGTCATATTATACGAGTTCGATACGTACTTTTTCAGCACCATCATTAGGACGGAAGCCAATCTTCAAAATACGGGTGTATCCACCGTTACGATCTTTATATCGTGGACCAAGGTCATCCATGAGCTTTACAATAGCCTTGTCAGTGTAGAGGGCCTTGATAAGATTGCGACGATCTGTCAGTGTTCCACCTTTTGCTTTTGTAATGAGTGGTTCCACAAAGGTACGCAATTCTTTTGCTTTTGCTCTTGTTGTTTCAATTGCTTCATGGAGAATCAAACTTTCAGCAAGATTGCGCATCAATGCTTCTCGCTGTGCTTTTGGTCTTCCAAGTGTCCGTGTTGTCTTTTGGTGTCTCATATCGTTACGTATTCGTTGATGATATTATGCACTTGCTTCTCCGCTATCTTGGGTAAGGAGCGCAAAGTGATCCATCAAAATTTTTGTAGCTTGTCCTACAGCTTCTCTTGGTGCGATAGTACCATCCGTTTCTACTGTCATGACCAATTTTTCGTAGTTTGTAACATCACCTACACGTGTCATTTCTACGTTATACCCCACGTCTCTGATTGGTGTGTAGAGTGAGTCGATAGCAATCGTACCAAGATCAAGATGCTTTGTCTCTTTTTGCGAAACAGGCACATATCCCTGTCCTTTTCCGACAGTAATATCCATAGTGAAAGCTTTTTTGTCATCAGTCACCGTTGCAATGTGCATGTCAGGATTTACAATGTCAACATCTGCGTTCTTTTCAAAATCTTTTGCAGTGATAGGACCTTTCCCTTTTTTTGTAAGCGTCAATGTTACAGGTTCATCACTATAGACCTTTACTGCCAATTCCTTTAAATTTAAAATAATTTCAATCATGTCTTCCTGTACACCCTCAACAGCAGAAAATTCATGTTGCACACCGTCAATCTTTACTGATTCAACAGCAGATCCAGAAAGTGAAGACAGAAGTACACGTCGAAGTGCATTCCCAAGTGTTGTCCCATACCCCTTACTACATGGGGTAACCACAACCTGTCCGACGTTTGCATTGTCGGTATCGTTAAATTCGATAGTTGTTGGAAGTGGGATGTTGTATTCCATAGATTGATATGGTTATATACCCTGCGAGGCAAGGTTGGTGACAGGTTTTTTAGCGAGTTGAGTAGTATTCGATAATGAGCTTCACATCAAATACGTTATCAAGATCATCCTTTATTGGCTGTGTCAAGACTGTTCCCTTTTTTCCTGCAGCATCTACCTTCAGCCATGATGGGGCGGTAGCATTCGTGAGTTGTTCAGTAATTGTTTCAAAAATTTTCTTTGATTGTTTGTTTTCACGAAGTTGAATTTCATCCCCTACTTTTACCAAATATGATGGGATATTAAGTTTTTTTGCGTTTACAGTAAACATGCCATGATTTACAAATTGGCGAGCTTGCGCACGTGTTACAGCAAATCCCATACGATACACAACATTATCGAGGCGTGACTCAAGAACCTGATTCAAATTGACACCAGAATCTCCTTCTCGTCGGTTTGCTTCTTCTACATATCCACGAAATTGTCGTTCACGAAGACCATAGATGAATTTTGCTTTTTGCTTTTCATCAAGCTGCTTACCAAAACTAGATAGCGAAGTACGTCGGCGAGCACCATGCTGCCCAGGCTTTTGATTCAAACGCTTTGCTACTTTTGCAGCATTAGACTTCAGGCCGAGGTTTATACCAAATCGGCGAGCAATTTTATTTTTTGGACCTGTATATCTTCCCATACTTTTTTATTTCGTAAATTCGAAAGGATTCGTAATATGTATTAAACACGTCGGCGTTTTGGTGGGCGACACCCATTATGTGGGAGCGGCGTCATATCTTTTATAGATGTGACATTGAGCCCTTGCATATTGAGACCACGAATTGCTGACTCGCGTCCTCCACCAATACCTTTCACAAATACACTTACTTCTTTGAGACCATATGGCGCTACCATTTCCAACGCACGTTCTACTACTTTTGAGGCAGCATACGGAGTTGCTTTCTTAGGTCCTTTGAATCCAACCATGCCAGCACTTGCCCACCCAAGAACATTTCCATTTGCATCAGTCAATGTCACGATGGTGTTGTTAAACGTAGCCTGAATATACGCACGTCCAGTTCCAACTAGTCGTGATTGTACTTTTTTCTTTTTTGCTTTGGTTGTTTTTGTTGCTTTCGTTGCCATAAAACATTACAAGGCTAGACAAAATTACGTCTTTTGTGCTGAAGGTTTTTTACCGCTTGCTGCTTTGTTTCGAACATTTCCACGCACTGTACGAGAATTTGTTTTAGTACGTTGCCCACGAGCTGGAAGTCGCTTGATATGGCGAGATCCACGGTATGATTTAATATCTTTCAATCGTTTGATATTGGTTGCGACATCTCGACGGAGGTCACCTTCTGTTATATATCCACCTTCAAGAATAGCACGGATTTTATCTTCTTGCTCTTGTGTCAAATCTTTGACACGAACACTTTCATCAACACCTGCATTTTCCAAAATCTTTTTTGACGAAGTGAGGCCAACACCCTTCACATAAGTGAGCGCGATGACAACACGTTTTTGTTTTGGGATTGTAACTCCTGCTACACGCATACAAAACTATTAATTACCAGCGCTGGTGCGCTTTTTTTGCCCTTGTCGTTGCTTATGGCGAGGATTCTCACAAATAACATGAACAACGCCTTTACGGCGAACTACTTTACATTTTGCGCATCGTGGCTTTACGCCGCTGTGAACTTTCATACAAAATTTATACGGTCATTTAAGATACAAAAAATATCAACCACTGCCGTGATATCGTTGCTTCTCTCAATGACAGACCTGCCTATTCGCGAGAGAATGCTCCACCACACTGGTTGATATCCTTTTATTGTAAATCATGCTGTAGCTTAGTATCGATATGTGATGCGTCCCTTCGTAAGATCATATGTGCTGATCTCTACTTTGACTTCATCACCGACACCAAGTCGAATACGGAACTTTCGCATTTTGCCGGCAATCGTCGAAATGACCTCATGGTCATTCTCAAGCCGAACGCGAAATTTCGTCCCTGGAAGCGCTTCTTCAATCACGCCCCGAGCCTCGATCATGTCATCATTTTTTGCCATTTTCTTCAGTTCAATTAGCCTAGGCACAAGTCTACAGGAATGCGTTTGTCCTGTCAAGCCTCACTTCTGCCAAGATGTGTGAATAAGTTAAAATCATGTGAATACATAGCTAGTATAGCAAAATATCTGCATTATACAAGTACCTTGTCTATATATTCAATTTCCTATGCAACACGACATATGTAGGACTTTCATAGACGCGTTCAAAATACGCTGCTGAAAATATGTCTGTATCGAAAACTATTCTTTTTTCCTCAATACCCTCAATAGGCTTATCCAAATGGAAATATAATACATATTGTCCTTCTTCTATAGAAAAAATAAATTGATCTATAGGTCCAAAAGCTGCATTGGTGACAATATCATAGGCTTCTTCCGGTGACGCAGCGTGTGCAAGAGACACAATAGTCTGGTACCTCACTGAAAATATACTTGCTGGGTGAGCATTATGCTGATTGAAATATATATAGTGATTCACGGGAAACAGAGACAACATCTGTGGTGATGTACTCAGCGTGACCAACTGAGACCCATTGCCTAGCTCTCTGAGTGCGTCTACAAGCTCTACGGTATGCCGTGGAAATGTTTTGGATTGGACCATATTTTTTCTCACCGTAGGATCATCCACAAAAAATCCGAATATGGCATGAGTCATAAGCAAGAGCATGCCAACATACGAAACTACTTCTCGCAAGTGGGAATATGATAGAGCTTCAAATGTTTCCCAAACATACGATATCGCCCAAGCAAGACCAAACGATACCACAACAGGTGCAAGTACATAAAAACCTCGAAATTCTTGAAACGGAGTTGAAAAAAAGAGCAGTAATGATAAACCGAGCCCCCACCAGACAAATGCAGCTCCCAAAAAGGAAAGCAATATTTTTGAAATAATCTCTTTTTTAAAAAACCACAACAAAGAAATGAACCCGAGAAACAAGAGTATCTGTTGAGATGAACCAAATTGTGTTAGAGGAAGCCAAAGAACACTATTTTCAGGAGTATAGAATGTTGTCTGCCAACTTTCCATACCTACGGTAAGGTATGTGTATACGAGTGGTCCCCAAAAAGGAACTGCAGTAAGAATACCTATGCTGGCGACCTTACTCAAGGTTCCTATGTATCGGATAATGTCTTCTTTTTTTAAAAGACTCAATAATAACAAAAACACAATTGCGGCAAATACCAGCCACAAATAATACGTCATAAAAATCAAACCAGCAATCACGCCAAACAAAACCACTTCTTTTTTTGAAAGCTTCTTTTGTGATGCCTTGATAAACAACGCAATGGTCCAGATGACTGTGGTAAAAGCAGCACAGACCTCATATGGTTTTCCTATGAGGAGATCAATCCCAAGCACACTCATAATAATAAGTGGCGTGACGAATGAAAAAACAAGTAACCGTTTTGATGAAACAAGCCCTTTCAACAAAAAACGTTGCGTAACATATGCACCAATAGGAAATACAAAGAAAAAACTAGCTGCAGCAAATTTCGCCATTTGCACACCATTCCAGCCAAATATCTTACCGGGTATACTAAACAACCAAAAAAAACCTGGTGGATAAAATGGAGGGAAATTATGAAAAGCAAAATCAGCTCCAAATCCGACATGGGCAAACGTGTTATACATGGCAGCAATAGTAAGTTCATCACCTTGGAGTCCCCAAAATAGTAACTGTCGATCATTGACAAAAAGGATGTACGAGACAGCGGACAGCACGCCAAACCAAAGCAAAAACAAGACAGGGTTTTTTTTCTTTATAAAAAAATATCCCCCAATAACAAAAACAATACTTATCAGTTTGATTGCGGCGAGAACATGAATATCAAAAAATGTCATACGCGACTATGCGTCACCAGGAACATGAGTGTTTTCACTTTCTTCCTCATTTATGCAGAAAACCCAATGCCGATACAAAAAGAAATTCCATCCGACGGCAAGCACAATCGTGCAAATTCTTACCAGACGATAATCAATGCCCATGTGCTCATTAAAAATAAACATAAAGAGCACAGCGAGCGCATAATTGAACACAAAAAGCATCAAATATCTCACCAGCTGTGTATGGGGCATTGCCGTATTTTTGAATGTCCAAAGCTTGTTTATCGTAAAGTTAAATACAATGAGAATGATCTGATTCAAAATAACAGCAATATATGGGGCGATACCAAACTGTTCTCGAAACAACGTGAGTGTTCCCAGATCTAGAATAACGCCAAGAATACCGACAATGAAATACTTCATGAATGCATGTCGGGCATCGATTGCATAACGGATAATTTTTTTTACCATGTTATTCAAGTATTGCACGAATTCGACGTACCCCCGCAGACACAGCTTCTTCCTTCGTGATTTTGAATGTACCAAGAACACCGGTATGTTCCACATGTGGTCCGCCACAAAATTCCTGACTAAATGTTGGATGAGTAATGTCTGCTTTCATCGAGACATCAGGATCGCCAATGGTATACACCTTCACTTTTTCTTCGTATGAATTATCAAACAATCCAATAGCTCCTTTTGCACGTGCTTCTTCTACAGAAAGCATTTGAAAACTCACTGGATAATCTTTTTTGATTGCCGCATTGACGAGATCTTCGATTGCTTTGATTTCTTCATCCGTGACCTTCTTGTCATACGCAAAATCAAATCGAAGACGCTCTGGCGTGATATTACTTCCCTTTTGGAAAGCATCTGGTCCGAGGAGTTCAAGGACTGCAGCATGGAGAAGATGTGTCGCTGTGTGATACTGGATACTCATGTCAGAGTGATCTGCTAATCCACCTTTAAACTTTTTATCCATGCCTTGTCGTGAGACGGCTTGATGTTCTTCAAAGATCTTATCGTAAGAATAGGTCAATTCGTTTTCATCAAATGCTGACTCTGGAAATGTTTTTTGAAGCAAATCGGTAAAAATTTCAAAAGGCAATCCGAACGTCTGATAGAGATCAAAAGACATCTTCGCAATGTGATCAATCATCTGTTCACCACCCTTTTCAATCTCAGCCGTAATATCAGTTTCAATCTTTCCAAATTCTTTTTCTCCTCTTGCCAAGGCACTTCGAAACTTTTTTTCTTCACCATCAAGCACGTCTTCAATCTTTGCTTGTGATTCTTTTAGATTTGGGTATGCCTCTTTATATGTCTCGATAAATGCCGCCGCAATAGGAGCTGTCACTTGTTTTTCAATACCAAGCTTATGCCCTGCACGGACGGCTCGTCGTACGAGACGTCGTGCAAAATAGCCTTGATCTTTATTCGACGGATACACGCCATCCCCAATGAGGAACACCGCAGCACGCAAATGATCCAGCATGATGCGATAATTGTGTGTGACATCACTATCTTCGCCGTATGTTTTTCCAGATTGTGCTGCGATGATCTGTCGTGGTTCTTCAAACAGATCAATCAAAAAGACATCTGGATTTTTGTTCATTGCAGCGACAATACGCTCCAGTCCCCCACCGAAGTCAACATTTTGTTTTTCAAGTTTTTCAAATCCGGTCTCCGTTCGTTTGTACGCCATGAAGACACTATTTGCAATCTCCATAAATCGTCCACAGTCACAATTTGGATGACAGTGTGCTCCCCACTTTGGGTCATGTTCGCCACCGAAATCGTAAAACACTTCAGTATCAGGTCCACAGGGATCACCGATAGGTGTTGTTGCCTCAGATCCACCACGACTCCACCAATTTTTCTTTCCATCAAAAAAGAAAATACGTTCGCCTTCCTTCATGCCACGTTCATAACCTGCTGCTTCGGATCCCATCTGTGCTGTTTCAGAAGAAATGCCTTTTTCTTGAAATAACTTCTGCCACAGTTCTGCTGCTTCTGTATCTTTTGGAATATCAAATTCATCATTGCCAGCATAACACGTGACATACAATTTTGACGGATCAAGACCAATATCTTCTACCAAAAATTGAAATAGCCAAGGAATTTGTTCTTTTTTAAAATAATCACCAAACGACCAGTTTCCCAGCATTTCAAAAAATGTCGTATGACGATTGTCCCCTACTTCTTCGATATCTTGTGAGCGAAAACATTTTTGTGAATCAGTCAGGCGCGAACCAGATGGGTGTGGCTGCCCGAGCAAATATGGCAAAATAGGCTGCATGCCAGATCCGGTAAACAATGTTGTTGGATCATTTTCTGGAACAAGTGAGGACGACGGAATAATCGTATGTCCTTGTTTTTCAAAAAATGAAAGATACTTGCTTCGGATATCGTTTGCAGTCATAGCTATTACTCTTTAAAAAATTTATATGCGACAAACACGAGCAGTCCAACACCCAAAATCAAAAATACCTGGGTAAAGCCAAAGCTATATGCATTTTCATTTCCTGAAAGTCCGTACATATTTTAGAATATTGAATATAGAATGTGGAATGTCCCGCAAAGCGGGATCCCGCTCTGCGGGGTAGAATTTTTCTACAATGATTCTTTATAAAAATTCTAGTTCATCCTGGTTATCTTGGTAATCTGTGTTCTATCTATTTTATAACGCCACCACCTAAACAAACTCCATCTTTATATAGCACAGCAAATTGCCCAGGTGTAACCGCGCGTTGCTTCTCAATGAAGAGCAGCATTACTTCCCCATTTCGTTCAGTAACTTTCACATCCTGCAACTCCTGTCGATGACGAAGTCTTACTTTACAGTCTAGCGAAAAAGCAGACACATGTCCATTTTTCTCTAGCCCGCCCGGCGCAGCTTTAGCGAAGTCGGGTCCAGATATCCAATGCATATCCTCAACTTCAATTTCCTTCTTATACAACAATTCTGAATCTTCAAAACCAACAACCAGTTCATTGGCACCAAACTTTTTTTCAACAACGTACAATGGTTCCTTATTCTGCATTCTACCTTCTACATTCAACATTCCAACGTGTCGTTGCCCAATCGTATAAAACGCCAACCCTTCATGTTCACCAACAACCGTGCCGTTTTCTGTGACAATAGAACCAGGATTTTTACGAATTTTTTGTTGCAAAAAATCTTTCATCGGCATTTCCCCGACAAAACAGATCCCCATGCTCTCCTCTCGCTCCGCCGTCGGCAAATCAAACTTCCTCGCCATCTCCCGCACTTCTGTTTTCGTATATTCGCCAAGCGGAAACATAGTATGTGAGAGTTGTTCTTGCGTAAGCTGATGCAAAAAGTATGTCTGATCTTTGTCTTCATCCTTTGCAGCACACAGTTCATAGTTCGTATGTTCGTAACTATTCGTAGTTCGTACTCTGGCATAATGCCCAGTCGCCATCGCATCAAATCCCATCTCCAAAATTTTCTTAAGCCACGCATCAAACTTGATAAACTTGTTACACATCACATCTGGATTTGGAGTACGTCCTGCCTCGTATTCTGCGAACATGTAGCCCATTACCCATTCTTTGTATTCTTTTTCAAAATCAAGTGTCAAAAGAGGAATCCCCAGCTGCGCAGTCACACGCATGGCGTCTCTTCGATCTTTTTTCCACTGACAAAGCCCTGATACATCTTTTGTATCAGACCATTGCTTCATATAGGCACCCGTCACATCGTATCCTTGCTGTACGAGAAGTGCGGCCACAACAGAAGAATCCACACCACCACTCATCGCAACAAGGACTTTTTCTTTTTTCATATTACAATTCCACGGACTTAATTTCATCTTTCAAAAGTCTAGCACGTTCCTCTTCAAAGGGTCGAATCAAATCACGTTCTTCATTTATTTTTTTTGCCGTATCAGTGTTAAAGTGATATAGCCATTCATAATGTAAACGCAAATTTAACATCTGTCGTGAAGGATCATCTTTATGAAATTCTTTATTACGTTGCAAACCAATTTCCCCCAGTCCATCAATTTTATCCGCATCCCGAAGAATATATGCACTTGTATACTCATTTGCTTCATCATTCCAATGATTTCGAACCGCATACAACAATTCAATTTTTTCTGTATCAGTCAAGAGAGAAAAGCGTTCATCTTCACAAGACCATTGTTGAAGCAATTCGTATGACAATTCATGATGTGTTTTTGTTGCATCAAATCCTGAAAATTGTTCTGGATATTTTTCAATTGCCCGACCAATATCATGAAGCCATCCTGCAAGTGTTGACAAAAAAGTGTTTTTTCCTTCGTGATGTGCAATATATGATGCATAGTCAGCAACACGCTCAGCATGATGAAATCCATGTACATTGTCAGGACATGCTATCGATAATGTTCGAACCTTCCCTACCACAAATTCCAAAATTTCTTGTTCTCTCTCTGAAAATGCCATAGACACAACTTTAAGATTCAGTATGTTTTTCAAGACGAGATTCACCGTAATGACATCTCTGTAAAAACAATAAAAACCACAGCATCCCTGTCAAAAAAGTTACCACCGTAGAAAAGACTAAACCAAGCGAAAAATACACAAAACAGAGCACAAACAATCCCAGCACAGTAGGAATAGATGTCGCATGATGCACATGCCCTTTTTTATGCTTATATCCATGATATATCTGAGGAAGCATCGCAAGGGAGAGGACAATACTGACAATAGTAATGGTGATATCTTGCCAAAGCATAGAAAATTCTAAAATAACAACAAAAGTATAGCTCAACTGAGCAAAAAAGTAAATACTTCAAACAACGAAAGATTGCGCTTCGCTAAAACTATATTTTTCTTCGAAAAATAAAACTAAAAAATTGTTTATATAAAAAAATTCGATGGATTACATCGAAATTCCGCTATGTGGAGCCAATCTTCAATCTTTTTTGCGAAGCAAAAGGAATCTTTTAGTCTTTTAATCTTTCTTGATAGATTTGCAGTTCCCCAGGGCACAGAGCTGCAATAGCTACAAAGTGCCCTGGAGGAATTCCTCAACCGATGCAGTAGAAAAAGAAGTCGACGCCGAATGCGTCGTCGGCACAACCGACGTCGACTCCAACAGCATCAGGAGGAACTCAAGAGTGAGGCGGTTTTTTGCTCGTTTCCCCGCTTCACGTGGAACACTATAGAATAGGACGCAAGAACTTGTCAATAGGAAAAAGTTGAAAGATAAGCCACATTCTGATATGATGGCTCTGGTATGGTAATAGACCAAAGCCAACTTGAACTGTTGAAAACGGCCATTTTTTATGGTCTTTTGTCGTGTACCGTGGCATTCCTCTGGACGCCACTCCTCACAAAATTGCTCTACAAATACAAAATTACCCGTCGAGGTGAATATGATGCGAGCCTGGGCATAGAAGGACGGCAGACAAAATCAGGCGTCCCTATCATGGGAGGCCTTGTTGTAATTATCACAGTGACATTATTAACGATTGTGTTCAACTGGGACAGAAGCTTCACTTGGGTTCCTATTGGCGTCATGCTCCTCGCCGCACTCCTTGGCGGGGTCGACGATGTGATGAATATCTATGGGAAAAAACGCCGCCTCAGAAAAATCAGCCAAACCATCCGCCTGATCCGCGTGCACAGTGATTGGCGCCAACGCATCTGGCTCACCCTCACATTGCCCTGGACTGCATTCAAGCGCACATCACTCTGGCTCGGTTCTCATCCTGGCAAAGGATTGCATGTGCACGAACGATTGCTCTTGCAATTTCTTGCCGGCGGCGTGACTGCGTGGTGGGTGTATTTCAAACTTGGAGAACACTGGCGTGAAATCCACATACCATTTGATGGCTATGTGAACATCGGCTGGTGGATCATTCCGCTCATTATTTTCTTTGTCATGGCATCTGCCAATGCTGTGAATTTCACAGACGGTATGGACGGTCTTGCCGGGGGTTCGCTGATTACTACATTTTCTGCATTAGGATTGCTTTCCTGGATTTATGGGTACCAAGAAATCATGATTTTGAATGTTATGACCGTCGGCGCGCTTATCACCTATACGTATTTCAACGTGAAGCCTGCCAGATTTCAAATGGGTGATACAGGTTCTCTGGGTCTCGGCGCTCTGCTTGCTATCAATGCCATTGTTATAAACCAAATGCTCCTTTTGCCACTGCTCGGATTTATTTTTTATGTAGAACTTGGCAGTGTGATGGTACAAATCTTCGGTCGCTATCTCCTCGGGAGACGAATTTTCAAAATGGCACCACTCCATCATCATTTTGAACTACGTGGATGGAGCGAAGAAAAAGTCGTTATGCGATTTTGGTTTATCCATATGGCGGTGGTGTTGCTGGGAATCTGGATAGCACTATTCTAGCGATAAGCAGAGTAAGCAGAATAAGCAATAAGCTTACTCTGCTTACTCTGCCTATTCTGCTTACAAAGTTATGAGCGACTATCTTGTTTGGGCTGAACAACGAATCACTGACTTCTCCGAAGCAAACATAACCGCAATGTATGATCGCGGTTTTGTTTGTGTGCGTCCTGAAAATGGATTGATGCAACAGACCAGAAGCATCCGCATTGATCTGTCAAAATTTGAACTTTCGAGCGAAAACAAAAGAATTTTGCGAAAAACAGAAGACCTTGATCTTACAATACACACACTCCCCTATAAAAACTATACATGGGAAATAGGAAAAATGGGAAAAGATTTTTATGAACAAAAATTTGGTGATGGAACATTTTCTGCGAATAAAATAAAAGAATTGTTGACTGGAAAGCGGGATGATTTTAATCGATTACTTTGTTATGTCATCCCGAACGAAGTGAGGGATCTTTCGGAGGAGACGTCTAGTGAATTAACACGAAACTCAAAAGGTGTGAAGCTCTCGGCTTCGAAAGATCCTTCGACTTCGCTCCGCTCCGCTCAGGATGACAATGCCGTAGGCTACTGCATTGCCGTGGAAACACCCGAAATCCTACACTACAGCTACCCATTCTACATTCTGCATTCTACATACACCAATCTAGGAATGGGCATGATGCTTCGCGCGATTGCATATGCAAAAGAACAAAACAAAAAGTACATCTACCTCGGTTCGTTTCAACGTCCTGGAGATATATACAAATTGCAGTTTTCTGGCATGGTGTGGTTTGATGGAGAGGTGTGGAGAGATGATTTGGAGGAATTGAAAAAATTAAACTAAACATGTTTTATGACTAAATATAAGATAGAAACAGATTTTATTTTTCAAAAGACTAAGAAAAAACTTTTTTCAAAAAAGAACCATTTTATTACTATTAAAAATAATCTTAAACAGAATGAATCCTATACAATAGGTATCAGAATAAAAAATTCAGGAAACAACACTTTACCTCAGGCTACAATCAAAAATTTAAAGATCCGACATTTAAGCATTGATTTATCACATCAAGAATTTGAGGATTATGATATGTGCATTAATAACCTAATTCCTGGAAAAACCGAAATTATTTGGTATCCGATGAAATTTGTCACTCTCATGAATGGTTTAATTTGGCTTAACGCGAAAATTGAACCAAAAAACATTTCCGAAGAGCAAATAACTACTTTCCAAATTGATTCTATAGGACAAGCAAAAAAATATGAAAATAATGAAATAGGGAGTGAACTTTACGTTATCTCTGAAGTAGAAAAAAAACAAACAATAACTAATTCTTTACTTTTACTACTAACAATAGTTACAACGATTCAGGCCGTATTTGGTTTCAAAAAAGTAATTTCATGGTTTTTTAGCTTAATACTCTTTTCCCTCGAAAAATTTTTATTGGCAATTCAACTTATTGCTAACTTAATAAAATGAAACACATCCACTTCATCGGCATCTGCGGCGTCGCCATGTCAGCACTCGCTATCGCCTATAACAAACGCGGTTATAAAGTAACTGGATCTGACAAAGGCTTTTATCCACCTGTTTCTACAAATTTGCAAGAAGCTGGTATTGAGTTTTACCCAGGTTGGCATGTGGAAAAGATGACTGCTAAGGGTGATCCAGATGTTGTGATTGTCGGAAATGTCGCAGGATCGGAAAATCCAGAATGGCAATACGTGCAAGAACACCAGATAGAATACCTCTCATATCCAGAAGCCATTGCAAAAGATTTTGTCCAAAAAAATTCTATTGTCTGCGCAGGCACCTACGGAAAATCCACAAGTGCTTCTATTCTGTCGTGGGTCCTCCTCGAAGCTGGCTTTGACCCAAGCTATATGTTTGGTGGCATCAGTCTCAATGATATTCCAGCAGCAACAATTGGCGACAGCGACTACTCTGTCCTCGAAGGCGATGAATACAAAAGTGCAAGATGGGACAACGGCGCAAAATTCTTCCATTACTCCCCTACTCATCTGCTTTTGACTTCTGTTGTTTGGGACCATGCAGATGTGTATCCGACAGAAAAAAGTTATGAAAACGCGTTTGAAAAACTCGTGAAAGGACTTCCAGAAAATGGACGACTTGTGGTTTCAGAAAAAGTACCCGAACAAATTGCCAAATTGCCAAATTGCCAAATTGTTACTTATGGAAAGGGCGAAAACAATGATTATCGCTACGACGATGTAAAAACGACAAAAGAAGGGACATCATTCACCATTTACAACAATTCAAACACCTACAACATTTCAACATCAAGTCTAGGAGACTACATGGCCGACAACATGACAGGATGTTTTGTCATGGCTCACCAACTTGGGATGAAACCAGAAAACATCATCAAACATCTGTCAACATATAAAAATATCAAGCGCCGACTCGAAAAAAGATTTGATGGTGATATCACTGTCTTTGACGACATTGCACACTCCCCTACCAAAGCAGAAAAAGTATTGGAAAGTATCCGAAAGTTATATGATGGAAAAATCTTCGTCGTCTTCGAGCCAAACACCGGCAATAGAAAACCAGCATCACTGCCCGGATACGACAATGCCTTTGTCAGCGCAGATGAAGTCATCATCCCTCGCCTCTCACGTGTGAAAGTAGATGAAGAAGATCCAGACAAACCAATCTACGGCAAAGAACTTGCAAACGCGATTGCAAAAACGCACAGCAACGTTCACTTCATGCCAAACGATGATGAACTCGTCGAGTATCTGCTACAAGAAACAAAAAAAGGCGATGTTGTCGCCTTTCTCGGAAGTCATGGATTTCGTGGGATGATTTCGCAGCTGGTAAGCTAATAAGCAGTAAGCAGAATAAGCAAATAAGCGATAAGCAAACTTAGACCGTTCCTTCTCCTTGTAGGAGAAGGACAGGATGAGGTCTCAACCGTTCATAATTTAGATATGCTTTGCAAGTGCTGAGACCTCTCTCTGTCTCTCTCCTAACAGGAGAGAGAACGTACTAACAAGCTCGTCCTATTTCCCCTCCTCTACAATTTCTGCTTCAAGATGCTCTTCCTCCATCTTCGTCACTTCTAGCGTAATGCCACACATCTGACATTCTACGACATGTCCAACAGCAAGATCAGGATATGAAGAAAGGTCGACATCGTTTTTGCATTCAATACAGGTAAGCATCATACAATAGTTGCGTTAAGAGCTCAATGAATGATAGGATAGCAGATGTTCAACGATTTGGCAACATAGCATATTTCCCCATGAAGACGCCACAGCAATCAAATCCAAACCTTGCAAAGGCACTCGGCACACCGAGCGTATTTTTGAAACGCGAAGACGAGCATCCATACGGATCACACAAAGGACGTTCTATCCCTCACATGATGAAAACGTATGTGAAGCGTGATGGAATTCGTGATTTTGTCATTTCAAGCTCTGGCAATGCGGCACTTGCTGCCATCCGCATGGCAGTAAAGCATAATCAGAATAATCCTGAAAAACAAATTACATTGCGAGTGTTTGTAGGAAATAATATCGATGAAAAAAAATTGCAAAAACTGCATTTTGAAATCAGTACTCAGACATCTGACATCAGTATTGAACAAGTTGAAAGACCAAAGCAAGAAGCATTCAAACTTGATAAAGAAGGAACCGCGAAATCGCTCCGACAATCCACCGATGACCTCGCACTTGAAGGATATCACGAACTTGCGTATGAACTCATGAAAATTCCAGATCTCAAAGCAGTCTTCATTCCTACTTCTTCTGGAACCACAGCTCAAGCTCTTGCAGAAGTATTTGCAAAAGAACAACCGTTCACACAAGTTCATATCGTACAAACAACAGCGTGTCACCCACTTGCTGAAGCCCTGGGTGCCACGTCTCTCCCCCTTACCAAGGGGGAGAACAAGAGGGGGTCTATCGCCGGAGCGATCGTCGACAACGTCGCTCTTCGCAAATCAGCAGTTGTTGAAAGTATTACAAAAACACATGGCAACGGATGGATCGTGACAGACGAAGACATCACCTCCGCACAACAAATAACACAACAAACAACGGGCATTTCTATTTCACCAAATAGTGCACTCGCTGTTGCAGGATTGAAAAAGGCAATTGATACGGGAACAACGTTTGAAGGTGCTGTTGCATGTGTGATTACAGGTGCATAACTTACAATATACTTTGGGTGAGTCAAAAAGGAGGTTCACGTGAATCAGGTACATACGTGCCCGAAACATCGTGGCACTCTGGTAACTCCGACAGATACAACATGTCACAATCATGCTGGATCACTTCAGCAACGATTCCATAACATGCACTGTCGTCACCTACATTGCCCATACGCGCTGAAAAGCGCGGAAAGGCACATAGACGTCCCCACGCACGAGCCAAGAAATTGGCTGGAGCGTGTGCTCAAATTTCTGAGCAGCTAAACAACGGGTTTCGTTCATCGAAGCCCTCACCCAAAGTATATGGTAAAAAACGTTCGAGACATCTCGAGCGTTTTTTTTATTTCCTAGTTTCAGGTTCCCAGCTACCAGTCCCAAATTATTTCACCACCAAATCAATCCCCTCACTACAATCCAATAATAGACTTCCATCACAGGATTTCCAACATACAAGACCAATGGATGTTCTGTTTCTTTTTCTTGAAAAAATATTCCCCGAGCAACGTTATGCAAAAATTCCCTATCAGTAATTTTTCTTGTTTTCTGAATCTTCAATCGCTTGTTCCACCACAGTTGCCAATGTTCTTTTTTACACCAATACTGATACACCTTTTTCTTTTCACCAGCCCACCCACCTTTTATCGCAAAGAGCCAGAGACCGAGCTCCAGTAGGACAAGGATAGGAAGTAAAAGCAGTAATGTAGGAATGCGATAATATAACAAAAGCAATGCATACCTATTTCTCTCCATCCAAAAATATTTTGATATGCTTTTACTAAATTGATATTTGTGAAAAAATTCTGCATCCTTTATCAGCACAGTTCTGTACTGTTGCATTTTTAATCGTAATGAATAGTCTGTATCTTCGTGATAGAGAAAATAATCTTCATCCCATAACCCGTATTCTTTTAGCAAATCCGTTCTGAGCATCGTACCAGCGCCACTAAGATATCCAACGTCAGCAACGGCAGGAACATCTACGGTTTCTTTTTTCCAGCGGTAGTAATTGCCATATCCAAAGCCGAGGTAATGAAACGCATTTCCAGCAGTATTTACCAAATCCGTCTCAGGATGGAGTAAAATCATTGGCTGGCTAGCACCAATTTTTTTATCAGCTTCCATTGCATCAACCATTTTTTCAATACAATTCTCTCCGAGGTATGCATCACCGTTGTGCAGGAACACATAGTCATATCCATTGTCTATCGCCCACTGCATACCCAGATTATTTCCACCAGAAAATCCCAAATTTTCTTTTTGTGGGAGGAATGTTGTATGAGGCAACTTGTCCGCGTGTTTTGCCAACGTTTCTTCAATGTACGGCACCGCAGATACATGCTCTGGTCGATGCGTATTGTATACGAGCAAAAATTCAATAGCATTTTTTGGATATGTTTGCGAGACAACACCAGCAATAGCATCTTCGAGATACTGCTGAGGCTCCTGATCCCAGAGGAGATACATGATGACGACTTTATTCCGAGCAGAACGAAGCAGCGGCGAGGAATCTGTTGTATGCGTATCGTTCATCATAGTTCGTATCTTCGTAAAATTTCGTAGTTCGTACTCTTGCGTACGTTCGAGGTTAATAATAAAATCTACTATTCCCTCGCCATTTCAAAAAATACTTGAGCCAACTCTTGATATGCTGTCGTGCATATTTGTTTTTCAGTAAAGCATTCACAATACCAGGTACTTTTGCAGAAGCACGCTTATGCACATGAGAAAGTGAAATATCGTGCACATAATATACTGGCCAATGTTCTTCCCACATGCGTCGACACCAATCTGAGTCTTCTGCATACATCCAAAAGCGTTCATCAAAGACACCCACAGCATCAATCGCTTGTTTTCGTACAAACATAGCTGACCCCATAATCCAATCAACTGGCTGTGTCTTATCATGATCAAAATCTTTCATCAGAAAATTGTCTGCAATTTTTTTTCCCTTTCCTTTATTTCCTAGAGACGTTCTGCTATACACAGGTTGCAAAAAAGTTGGAAATCGATAGCACGAGTATTGCAATGTCCCATCCGGATAAAAAATCTTTGGTCCCATGATTCCCACCTTTGGGTGTGATTCCATATATGAAAAACATTTCTGCAAAAACCCTTGACCAGCGGGAAACGTAGTATCTGGATTGAGGACAAAATAATAGGTTGCGTCTACTGCTCCTATAGCTTTATTGTGAGACTTTCCAAATCCTTCATTTTTTTCCTGACGAAGTACGGTGATATTGGAAAATTTTTCCTTTACTATAGGCTCAATATCTTCTGCAGAATGATTGTCAACGATCACCACAGCGACATCAAGCCCACTGTCTTTTGAATCAGCAAAAAGGGACGTAAGACATCGTACGATGTCTTCAGCCTCGTTTGTATTTACCATTGTGATACAAATATCGTGCATAGTATGATTATTCCAATCTTTAGTGTCATCCTGAACTTGATTCAGGATCTGTACCACTTCAGACGTCCTCAATATGAAAGATTCTGAATCAAGTTCAGAATGACAATTTTCTTTCAAAACCAACGTCTCAACCCTTTCCAATACATTTTTCTACTCTTTACAATAGCCTTTCTCGCTCGTCGTGTATATCCCACATGTTTCAATATTTCAAACCAACCAAGGAAAATCGTGCGCGGATCAGTAAACAAAATAAATCCAAATTTCTTTGCTTCGTACCAAAAAATGAATGGAAGATCACGCAACACATTTTGCCAGTATTCATTTTTATACAGTGTCCGCAAATGATTTTTATATGAATGAAATCTGATATACGGTGATTGTCGACGCTTATTTTTTATTGCGGCAACATCGGTATGTTTTTTTGGTGCCGCACCGGTACGATCATGATACGCTACACTTTTCAGCAAGACATATGAGGTAAAGCCAGCATTACGCATGCGATATGCCAAATCAAGATCCTCTTTATACGAACCATACGTAGGATCAAAAATGGCATCCTCTGGCAAGAGCAATGTATCAATCATTTTTTTCCGAAACATCGCAAGCGCACCAGACACACCAAACACTTCAACATACGTCTTCTCATATAATCTCTGCACATCCGTACTTGCACTTGCCTCTTCCCAAGTGTATTGCGCGAGCCATTCTACGGCACGTCTATTTCTAAAGAGTCTCACCCCAATCGCATCGATATCTCTTGTGTATCCAGCCTTTGCAGCGACGTCTCTCTCTTGTTGTTTTTTTGCTGATGCGTCTACTTGTGCGAAATCCCATCTCATGAGCCGTGGCGCAACAGACGCAACATCTTTTTGTTCATCAAGAAAAGACACCATATCCGCAAACACGGTTGGTTCGAGATACATGTCAGGATTGAGCATGAGAAAATACGCAGCATCGGATACTCGATAGGCTTTATTATGCGCTTTTGCAAATCCTTCATTTGTGTCACTATGCAGGATGCGATAAGATCTTCCCATTTCTTTTGCAAATCCTTCTGCAACAGAGATGACATCTCCATCAGCAGCATTATCAACAATCAGCAGTTCCCAATCTTGAAACGTCTGCTTTTTCAGAGAATCAAATAAATATGGAAGATACTTTGCTTCTCCCTTACTATAGAGCGCGAGACTTACGGTGAGTTTATTCATAAGATGAATACTGATATTCAGATAATCCAGATCCACGGATTGATATATCTGTAAATCTGGATTATCCGTATATCCGGATACGTTATACTTTACTATGTATCCACGTTAATACAATGCCTACTGGTCGCGCAATTCTGAGCACAACAGCCTTCCAAGGGGCTTCCCACTTTGCAAAGTAGGCAATCATACTCTTGGTAAACCATTGTTGTTTTTGTACACTGGGAAATCTTTTAAATGTCTGTCCGACGTAGTCCACGCAAGAAATAATCGGTGTATAGACTACACGAAATCCCATTTTTTTTACTTCTCGACAAATATCAACATCCTCAAACCAAATAAAATATCTTGGATCAAAGATCCACCCTAGTCTATCAGCAATGCTCTTTCGTAACAAGAGAAACGATCCTCGTACAGAATCAACGTCTTGCTCCTTCTCAGGGTCAAACCCTTTGTACACATATCTATTCAACAATCCTGGAAATACATGAGAGAGCTTCAACACAATGGCAAGCTGATCAAGAAGTCCCGGAAATCTCCGCGGCAGTGCATCTTTTTGGATTGATCCGTCCTGTGCGACAAGCTTTGGACTTACGATACCAACGTCTTCATGCGATCGCATCCAGTCTACAAGTACTTTCAAAGATCCAGGCTCAAGGCGCATGTCAGGATTGAGAAGCAAGATAAATTCCCCTGTTGCTTTTGCATGCCCAGCATTATTCGCGGCACCAAAGCCAATATTTTTTCCATTTTCTATCACAATTGCGTGTGGAAATTGTGTTCTTACTTTTTCAAGAGAACCATCTGTTGATCCATTATCTGAAATAATTTGTTCGTATGCAATGTTTACAGCAGCACGCTGAACAGACTCCATTTGTGGAAGCAATTTTTCTCCGTCATTTGTGTTTACTGTGATAATAGATACATCCATACTTATATAGTATCGAGATATGCAAGCAATGCATCTTGCCAACGTCGCTGCACCGGTCCTTTTGTATTCAACAACATTGAATGCATTGGCGCTTTTGCAGGACGCGGAAACTGTGATGCAGGCACAGGGCTGACATCAATATCAATATTTTTTATGTCAAAAATTTCCTTTGCCCATCCATACCAACTACATCCTCCACTATTCGCACCGTGATAGATGCCAAATGGGTATGATTCTTCCAAGACTTTCTTTGTAAACAATGCGACGTCTGGTGCATATGACGGCGAACTTATTTGATCAGTTACAACATCAAGATGATCTTTTTCTGCGGCAAGGTGGATCATCGTATCCACAAAACTTCGCTTTGAGCCTTCCCCTACTCCGGCTTTCCCAAACAATCGAGAAATACGAATAATATATGCGTCAGCTTCCGCCTTCATTACTTCTGTCTCACCAAGCAATTTTGTCTCTGCATATCTACTGAGAGGATGAGGCGCAGCATCTTCTGCATATCCGTCAGCTTGTACACCGTCGAATACATAATCAGTAGAATAATGGACGAAAACACTTCCATGTTCTTTTGCATACAGTGCGAGTCGCCCAGGCGCAATACCATTTACTTCTGTTGCAAGATCATACACGGCAGCGTCTGTTTCTATAGTATCGACGGCGTTCACCGCCGCTGCGTTGATCACCATATCTGGTTGTTCTTTTTCAAACAATGCATTGACTGCATGTTCATCTGTAATATCACAGTCATCTTTATCGATCTGAATCACCGTATACGTATCATCACGCTCAAAAAGAGCAGCAACTGCCTGCCCCAGAGTCCCTTTTGCACCAAAAAGAAGAAGTCGTTTCATATACCGATATCTTAGCAGAATTGAGAGAAAAATCAAGGTAAACGAAAGACGTACCACATCTTCCAATTACCTCCTCCGAACGTGACCGCGGTCACGTTCGGAGCATCTCCTATAGCTTCTTTGGATCCCACGGACGAATCGCGTGTCCGCTATACAGACCGTCGTTGATGTAGACATCCACATGGACAAAATACCCATGAAGCACCCATGGCAGAAAGTGCTGATCGGCGGGGAGTGTGGGAATCGCGGGGATATCGTAAATCGAGAACCACTGCAATGCACCTTCTCGCCCGTTTGATGTGGGTATGCCGCTAAACTGCGTGACTCGATACATGCGAACACGACGAGTCAGACATCCATCCACAAACACGGTAAGCAGCCCGACATCTTCCGTTTCAAGTGCAGTGAGCCCAGTCTCTTCAAAGAGCTCAGCTAGTGCGCATTCGAGGAACGTCTGTCCGTCCTTCAACTTTCCACCAGGTCCATTCCACTTTCTATAATGGGGTGCATACGGCTGCGCCCCTTGTATCATCAGGACTTTCCCATCCCTGATCGGATACACGAGCACTGCGTCAATCATCGTGCACCTCCACTGTAGAAGCTATATCGTATCCTTATACAAAAACCTCCTTTTGTCAAACAAAAAAGCACCACATGTGATGCACTTTTGAAATGTGCCGGCGACTCTCTCGTGAGAAAGAGTCGCCAGCACGCACCTGAGGGTCTCCTTACCTGACCTCAGGCGTTGTCGATGTCCATGCCGAGTTCACCCTCCGCAAACAGGCGGAGACGCTCGATCTGGTTCGGGGCACTCCAGATGTCGAGGAGTCGCACCCAGTCTGTCAGCCGTGCCTTGGCTGCGTCGAGGTTCCCCTGGCTGACGAGCCAACGCATGTAGAACTCAACTCGGCCAGCGTGGTCCTTCGACTGGGTCTCACGCATGAAGTCGAGGTACTGGCAGTATTCGCCCTCGTTGAAGGCGATCGCCCCCGACTCCATAAGTCCAACACCGATCTTCGTCCGCACGACCCACCAAGCCGGCCCGCGGTAGTCCTCGAAGACGCCACTCAGAAGGTCGTACGCTTCCTCGTTCAGGGCATCTTGTCGCTCAGGATGGTTGCCATTGTGCTTCGCACACGCGGAAGCCGCATTGTGCAAAAGCAATGCTTTGACCTCGACAGGCCCAGTGAACGTTCCAGATGCATTCTCACAGCAGACACGAATAAACAGATCGAATCGCTCAAGTGATTCCGGATTGACATTGACCCCGTTCTGAACCTGCCGCTTACTGGCGGCGATACGGTAGTAATTGACAACCAGCTGCGAGGCATTGTATACCCCTGTCACGACGGCATACGCGTACAGATTTTGGTCGAGCAGCGACCTATAGAGCGCAGCCCCGTCACCGACGGGGACCTGCCCTTCTAGCATGAGCACTCTCGCCAGTTGTGGAATCACTTTCATCTTGGAACCTCACGGATCTTCTGCAACCACGACTTGCGGTGCATGAGAATAGAAGTAAGCATTGCTTCCACTCCCCTACACAACAAAAAACGCAGGATATCTGATCCTACGTTATTTTTTCTTTTTTGTCAATCTCTATGCTGCCAATCCATTTTCTCCCAAAATCTTCCGATACGCCTCATAATCCTCCAGATAATCACTTCGGTCAGGATTATAATTTGTTGAAGACAGTGCAATAAGGAGCGCATCATCAGAAAAATCCTTAAATCCATGCCAGACGAGTGCTCCTGTGACAATCGCATCACCAGGACCGTTCAATATAACATCTTCTTTCCCATTTCCCTGGTCAATAATCGCAGTACAACTCCCCTTTGCCATGATAAACATTTCATTCTCTTTATAATGACAATGCTGACCAGTTGCTTCTTTGCAATTCTGGATAAAATACACGCGCTTCACTTCCCAATCGATGTACTCTTTCAGTTCATTAAACGTATACGTCGCTTTTTCATTGACGAGTGTGTTGAGAGAAATTTTTCTAAAATCAAGTGTGTCCATATGCTTACGCAACGTGAGGAAATGGTTTTGTATCACGAGCATGCGCATCCGGTGCTTCATCACCAAACACATCCTCTTCATGCTTTTCTTGTTTTTTTTGATACGTTGGCGTGTGATTAATTTTAAATGCATCTTCTTGCTTTTCCCACAAATTCTGTACCCAATCTTTATTGGTAAGATACCAATTGATCGTTTCCGAAAGTCCAATTTCAAATTTGTCTCGGGTATAGGTTGGTTTCCACCCCAGTGCTTTGATTTTTGTTGCATCAATCGCATAACGCAGATCATTTCCCGGTCTATCTTCAACAAAGACAAGCATATCGCTTGGTTTGTTCATGAGCTCGAGAATAAGTTTTGCAATATCAACATTATTTCGTTCATTGTCCACGCCTACATTGTAGACTTCGCCAGGTTCACCTTTATGCAGCATGAGATCCAAGGCATTACAGTGATCATTTACATGGATCCAGTCACGAACATTTTGTCCATTGCCATGAATCGTAATCGGTTTATTTTTGAGCAATCGAAATACAGAAATAGGAATAAGTTTTTCTGGATATTGGAATGGTCCATAATTATTTGAACAGTGCGTCACAACCACAGGGGTCTTATGTGTCGCATAGTATGCATGGCAGAGCATGTCTCCACCTGCCTTTGCTGCAGCATATGGCATATTCGGCTGGATCGGTGTGTCTTCTCTGAAAAGACTATCACTATCAAGTTCAAGCGATCCATACACTTCGTCAGTAGATACGTTTACAAATTTTTCGAGGTGAAAATTTTTGACAAGGTTCAACAGCATCAACACACCAAACGTATTTGTCATCACAAACTCGCTACAGTCACCATGAATAGATCTATCCACGTGCGTCTCGGCTGCAAAATTGATAACGTGGGTGATGCCATATTGCTGCACAACATCAGTGAGCTTTACGTAGTCAGTAATATCGCCTTTGATAAAGGTGTAGCGTGAAGAATACTGAAGATTGTTTTCAATATCTCGAAGATTATCGAGATTCCCAGCATACGTCAGCTTATCATAGTTGACCACTTCGTAATGAGGATAGGTCTCGAGGATATGGTGGATAAAATTGGATCCGATAAACCCGGCTCCCCCACAAACAAGAATTTTCATACAAAATAATAGTCTCTAAAAGAATATAGCCATAATAGCATACGAAGGAGGCTTCATCAATACCTCGATGCAATGGTCATGAGAACACGTCAAAGGGTACATCATCACTCCTATCATGAAGAGGTTCATCTGAAAAAGATACCAAAACACTCTCGGTATCGAGTCTATTTTTTATAGCAAAGGCAACATAGGGCGGAACATGCACAATGCCACTGTCAGGTTCAAGATGAAACATCTTTTCTTTTCCACTACTCGGCTGGATAAATTTTGCATCGAGTTCCCCTACTTGTGCAAAAAAGACCATATTGGTCTTTGTAAAATACAGATTTCCTATAATTGCCTTTGGGAAGATGATCATCCGTGTGATATAAACGCCGCCAACACGAACCGATTCGAGGACACGAGTCTTCTTTGTATCATCTTTGTGAAAATGATACGTGGTGACAAATGGTTCGTCTCGCATATCAGAAAGTTATGAACTATTCTCGTGCGTATCGAAAAAGCGGTGTCGGACGAGTGACCATGCTGCCATGGTGTACCCATCAGAAATATCGCCACGCTTGATCATATCTTCAAATTCATCAGGGCGCCGATATAGGACATCAATCTCTTCCGTGTCATCTAATTGCTGTTCTTTCTGCTCAGTCACCTGTGCCAAAAATACATGAGCAGTCGTTTTGAGATATCCATTACTCGGATTGAATTCTCCAACCTTTACCCATTCTTCTGCTTCCCATCCTGTTTCTTCAAGCAATTCCCTTTGCGCTGATTCCAATGCAGTACTTCCTGCTTGTATCTTCCCTGATGGTAATTCAATACTTTGCTTATCTGATAAATATCGATGTTGCAATACAAGAACAATTCTTCCGTCTGGCATCACCGGTACAATACAAGACGACCCACGTGTTTCTAAATAATAATAATTTCCTTCTTCGCCATTGGGTTTTTCGTAAGTATCATGTTTGTACTGTGTCCATGGATTTTCATGAATTACTTCTTCACTTATTTTTTTAAGGTGTTTTGGCATATTACACAAACAACTTCGCAACATCATCAACATTCATCGCACCAGGGTTGTGTATGATGCCATGCATATTTGTCCCACCATCACCTTCCCAGCGTGGCAAAATATGAATATGAAGATGGGGTACGTCTTGTCCACCAGCATCCCCATGATTCCATCCAATATTGTAGCCATCAGGCTGCAACACATGTTCTATTCGCTCTGCCGTTTTTTTTACAGAAGGAAGCAGATCCTTTGCGATTTCTTCATTCAGATCAAAAATTGTTTCAGCATGTACTTTGGGAATCACAATGGTATGTCCTTTTGTTCGTGGATGGATATCCAAAAAAGCCAGTACATGATTGTCCTCATATACGGTATAGTTTGGAATTTCTTTGGCAACGATCTTGCAAAAAATACAATCTTTCATAATATATACTGATATATGATGCTATACCCATGTAGCATAACCTACAATGCAGCCGAATTCAAGGGCAATACCCGTGCATGCCACACAAAAAAACCAGGAGAGACAACAGGCAATACATCAAGCAAAATGGAAATTTCTTCTTTCAAATCTTCTGAAACAATATCAGGCAATACCACAAAACACTGGCTCCTTTCGGTTAAGGTAAACATTGATGTCACCGTATCATTCGTTGCGTCACCGTTCAAAAATGTCTCGTACAGTGCCACACGTTCATGCTGACCAAACTGCGAGTCAAGAGAGAAGTTGCCACCCACAATATCACCAGCAGTCACTGCCTCAAGCGGCAAGAGTACCCACGTGTCGGCAAGAACACACAGGTCATCTGAAAAACCACGCAATTCACTCGCAAGGAATGTTGCAACCGCATATTCATCTGTACTCGTACTGCGCATATCTGGTCCAGAAGCATAGGTACTGGTACTCGCCCATGCGACAATGAAAATACACACCCCAGCAAGGATTCTCCTTAGTATCAATGAACGATACCGAATGAGAGAAAAAAGCAATACCATACCAAGTGCAACAAATAGCAATGTGAATGTTGCAATATATGGATCCAGACGACGAATCAATGTCCTGTCTCCTGCTAATACAAACCAACCAATCTTATATGCACCAAGAAGTGATACAAGAAGCCAAGCAGACAAAAGAGACACAAACGATTTTTTCTCACGGACAAATACCATGACTGCGTAGAGCACTATCCCCCACATGCCAATCATGAATGGCATAAGCCACCATCGCCAGAGAGTAAAAATTGATGATACAAATGCATAGACGGGCGTATGATTAAACATGAGATTCCCGCTGAGCATATCATGTGGACGGATGCTACTGGCATAATACCAACCACTGAATTGCCCAAGTATCGTCTTCGTACTTTCAAAAAGAGATATGCCCGATGGGAACACGCTCGTATGTGCTGCCAATTCTATGATTGGAAATGCACAGGCCCCAAGCAGAGTCACCCAGAAAACCCACACCCACTGCCATACACCTTTTTTTATATGTAATCCAATCTGCGAGAATACCCACGCACCGAGAACAACAAACAGGAATAGTAAAAATGAAAGTGCGTATCCAAAAAGCAACAACACACTCAAAAGAATCAGCAATAATTTTTGTGACGAATGCGGACGCGCGAGATATTGCAACAAAAGCATGAACGTAAAAAGGAACGTCAACACGCCAAAACTCACAGGAAGAGATAAGGCACCAAGTGCCTGTAGTGGAAACGCAAGAAATGAAAGCCACGCAACGCATAATCCACCTCGCCATGAGTTCAGCACCAACCGACCTATACGAAACAATAGCAACGGAAATACGAACGACCAAATGAGTGGCAACATCCATATGTGAATAGTCTTAAACGAAATACCAGTCAATTGATGTGTGATAATACCAAGAGACCAAAATTGACCATATGAATACTTTTGCGGGATGAGAAACGCTTCAGGGATATCAACACCAGCTACCTCTCTCCAACGAGCCTCAGTACCAAACAATACCGGTGGAACAATCTCGCCAGCAGCAAGCTGTTCTTCAACACCCATATGCCGCCACACATCACCACCCCAGGGTAACCTATGGGAAAGCGGTATGTACAGATGTAATAAAAGACTATGGAATAAGATGAGCATCAGCACGTGTTTGGTCCCCATGCGAGAAAAAATCAACACACCGAGTATGGCAGTCAATACAAACACGAGAGGCAATATCGAGAGAGAAAGTGTTTGCCATGGTGAAAAAAAGACACCCGTACCATCTGCCTTAAAAAAAAGAACAACCGTAATACCCCATATACCCAGGTATACCCATGTGAACCAGGATATCTTTGGAAACACGGGTATTGATTCTTTTATACTTTTTCCTTGCAGAGGATGCCCGTGAGGCCGCTGCAAAAACCACATCTTCAAGAGATAACTCAACAAAAATGCTCCCAAAAGAGTACTTGCTGTCAACAGTGGTGTCGTCGTATACAATGCCAACACAATAGACTCCAACGCAGATACAAAAAATATCGCGGCAAATACAGATAAGAACCAAGAAACAAATCCTCGTTCAAAACGAAAGACATGATGCAATATATGTTGCCAAAGGTACGTTAACACACCAAGATAGAGTATTCCAAGCATCGACCCCACAAATGGCATCTGCCAAAACATGAGCTGCATAAAGAGCAACCAGGAGAGAAACAATCCAAGTAGAAACGTACCTATATGTGATTTCCAATGCATCATACTGTCAAACACCATGTGTAAACAAACTAAGGATAGCAAAACCAATAGCGAGCCCAAATATTCCAGCAGCGATTGTCATAAGAAATGGAAAATCAAGCAATAATGCGAACATGGTGAGTGATACCGCGATTACCTGAAAAATCATTTTAATTTTCCCCCACAAATTTGCCATGCGCACTGTTTTGAATTTTACTTTGAGAATCACAGCTGAAAGAATAAACAAAATTTCAAATCCTAAAATAACAATGCCCAGCCATATATTAAAATTTTGAAAGACCAACAAAATAATAGCAGAACCAACCAACAATTTATCTGCAAGAGGATCTGCAAGAATGCCAAAATTGGTAATTTTATTTTGTGTACGCGCAAGCGAGCCATCGAGTGCATCAGTAAAGGCAGCAAACAAAAAGAGAAACACCCCCCATGTATATGCATGGGTCGCAAGTAACCAAAATACAAATGGTGTGAGTACCATGCGAGTAACCGTAAGAATGTTTGGCGTAATAGATTTTGGGAGCCAACGCAAAATTGTCCATGCCAAAAAACGATCATGAGGATGAATATGGTGAGCCTCCTGATATACAAAAAGTGCAGGCTCTGTTGCTTTTGCTTTGTTGATGACTTTTCTCATACCACGTATACTATCAGATATCTTCAAAAAGGAAAAAATATAATTACATGCATCATCGACTCCCTCCCCTGCTTGTCCTCTCTATTGTACTCCTCCAAGGCGTGTTTCTCCACTCTCCTCTTGTTGGTGTCAGCGCTCTTTGTATCTACGTCTTCCTCTTTCTCTCTTGGTCAAAGCGTTGTCTGGGCACGCGCATCTATGGTGCGATCGTCCTTCTGACCTATCTCATTCTCGCCAATGCACTCGTCTATTATTTCTACGGCACCACGAATATGACGAGTTTCTTGATCCTGGCAGGATCATTTGCGTTTTTCTGGATTCCCCAAAGCACACGGCTTGGAGAAACAGTCGTTGCCTTTTGGCAAAAATGGAAAACATACAAAGCAAACCTGCTCCATCCATTCCGAGATACAAAGATTGTCCTGCTTACTGTCACAGTTGCCTTTCTCGACACCACACTCCTCGGTCTTCTTTGGTCAAGGCGAACGATCGAACTCATGCCATCACCATGGCAAGCAGTGACTGTCTGGTTTTTTATCATCTTTACTATTTCTACAATACTTCTCATCTATGCCGTAGCAAAGCATCGCTCTACAGGTATCGCACTCGCCCTGGTATCATTACATCTTTTTACCATCTATACGATTGCCCCGCTCCTCTATCCACTTGGATTTGGATTTGATGCATTTATACACAGGGCAACGGAACAATGGATTTTTGAATATGGCTCCATTTCCCCAAAGCAACCGTACTATATCGGACAATACAGCTTTGTCGTCTTCCTTGCCAAACTCACTTATCTGCCACTCTTTTGGATTGATGTCTTGCTCGTACCTGTTCTGGCAGCCACAGTATTGCCAACAGTTGTGACAACAAGCCTCAGACGTATCTGGCCGGCAATGCAAGCATCATGGCATATTCTTTTGACACTTGGCATTGCCCTGATACCATTTTTGTCACTCCACCTTACCACGCCTCATAATCTGGTCGTGCTTCTTTCCCTTCTCACAATATTCACCACACTCGCCTATCAAACAGATAAAAAACAGTGGTATATTCCACTTCTTCTGACACTGACAGCACTCATCACTCATCCACTGTTAGGAGCACCTCTGTTTGTATTTTTTACCACAGCGGTCCTTGTGAAAAAAGCAACATCATCCGTAGCAAAAATACTATGGATCTTCCTCAGTGGGATAGGACAACTGTTCTTACTGCCAATCATGTTTACACTCAATAATCTTCGTACAGGGCATGGTCTGCCGACGCTTGACAATCCATTTACCGCACTCCCCCACTTTCTTGAATTATTTGCCAGACCGTATTGGTACTTACAACACGCGCCTTTGCCATGGGAAATAATCTATGCGTGGGAACGAATGATTATTCCACTTACGATTCTTTTTTCCATACTTGGTTTTCTCCTATACAAAAGGAAAAAACTGGATCTGTATCTCTATCCGGCAACGGCACTTGCGGTATTTTTGAGTGCATGGCTCTTGAGAACATGGATAACATTCCCAGATGTTGTGGTGTATGAACAAGGCGACTACCCACTGCGACTTGTGAAAGCGAGTATGCTCTTTCTTTTACCATGGCTTCTCTACGGCATCTATCTTTTCTTTGCTAGTATAAAAAAACCAGTTTTGAAAAAACTTCTCTTCTTCGGTGTTGCGTGTGCACTGACAATCTCCTTTTACTTTTCCTATCCACAGAGAAATATCAAAGCACGGTTTCCAGGATTCAACGTCACACAGGCAGATTTTGATGCAGTAGAATGGATTCATAACAATGAACAAAGCAATTACATCGTCCTTGCAAATCAACTTGTTTCTGCTGCCGCACTAACGAAATATAGCTTTGCCAAAAGTTATCAGACATCGCTCGGAGAACTCTTCTACTATTCTGTCCCAACAGGCGGACCGCTCTATCAACAATACGGCAAGATGCTTTATGAAGGACAACAACGTGAATTCATGGAAGCGGCGATGGATCTAGTCAATGTAGATACAAGTTATTTTGTGGTAAACAGCTATTGGGCGAATGCTGACGAAATCATCGACGGTGCAAAAAAAACTGCCGATAACTGGCAGAGCATTGATGATGGCGCTGTATGGATTTTTACATATCGAAAATAAACAAGGCACTCATATAAAAAACATCCTATACACATATATGGATGTTTTTTATGCCTCAATTATGTGTATATCGCTACACAGAACAATTGGAAGGAGATACGCAGAGCGATACCTCCCCCTCCCACTCCCCACCACATCATCAGTACAGACGAAAAAGGCAAAGAGAAAAAGAACGAAATCATCACACCAGTATCTTCGAAGCAGATCCGTTACGGATAGCTCGAATGACAACTGATTGCATGGCTTTTGGTGTTACAACGACACACCGAATAGTCCGCTTGACCACCGATCCGGTAGGACCGAACGTATCTTCACCAACGACGACATAGCTTCCACCCTGGATCAGGGTATGCGCCGACGCATGATAGATACAGGAAACCTTGTCAACATGGGAATACGGACCGCTCGCACTGATAGTATCATCCCCAGAGGGAGACAGACGCGTTGCATCCGTCACATACCAATGCGTACAGTGTGCTCCATCTCGATGTGCACAGTTGCCTGCCGGTGGGACAAGAACGGAAATGTCATCGGTACACCGATAGACAATGAAGAAAGATGTAGATTTGACACCCGCTTCCAACAAAGCAATCCGAATCAGATACGGGACAGCGCAACGAGCACGTGAAGTCCAACGCTCAAAATTCACCATGGTTCTCCCTAAAGCCATCATAAAAGAGAATGCATTTCTCTCTTATCACGGCGTTAGGAATCAGACGGATACTACCTAAAAAAACATGCTTTAGCAAGCATGTTCTATGTAGTGTTATGTATTTGTATACAGTGCAAGCAATGTAGGCACGTATTCTTGTGACGCCATTGCTTCCAAAAAGGTACCGGTGTGCTCCCCCATCTCTGCAACTTCCGCAGCGTGTCCAAGACACCATGCTAATTTTTCTTGCAAATGTTTTTCATCACCGGCTCTAAACGTCATTCCCTGTTTTCCTTCTTCAATAAGCTCTGCAATGCCTTCAATATGACTCGCCAAGACCGGCACCCCAAACGCAAAACTTTCAAAAATAACGGTTGGGGAATTTTCATAACAGAGCGACGGCACAATGACCATATCAGCTTCAGCAAACACTCGAGGAAGTTCATCTCTACTCACCCTTCCGTGAATGACAATTCTATTATCTTTTTCTGCTACCTTTTTTACCTCGTCCAACTTCGATCCATCACCCACAATATGGAGTTCACATTCTTTATCCGTTTGAAAATTTAAAAAAGTATTCAAGAGAAATAATACACCTTTATGCTCCTCCACTTGTCCTATGTAATAAAACGTGAACGTATGGTGAGTGTTACGTGCTACATGTTTCGTGTTACGTGATCCAAAGGTCATCGGATTTCTCAGCTGCACAAATTCTGAGTGAGAAAAAAACTTCCACCGTCGATAAAATTCCAATAAAAAATTGGAAGGCGAAATAACCACATCAGGAGAACCCATAAGACGACGCATCATTGCTGCATACACTCGTGTTGGCAGTCCATTATAGCGAAAGGAATGTTCTTTTTGTTTCAAAATAATGCCACTGGGCTCTACAAGCTGAACATCATGAACAGTGTGCACATGACGAATACCCAGTGAACGAATCACATGCGGGATCAAAAATCCTAATCCCATCAAATTGTGTGTATGTACCACATCAGGACGTTCTTTTTCGAGTACATCTCGAACAAATCGCGCAGAGCCACGGTGAAACATATCGACGACATGCCACAAGAAACGCATGAAGAATGAATGTGTATGACTATCCGTGTAGAAAAAGAAATTCTTTGGTTCATATTCCCAAATTGCCAAATTGCCAAATTTCCCAATTGCCTTCGATTTTCCAAGCGTAATCAAAAGCACCTCATGCCCAGCATCAAGCAGACCTGCCACAGTCTTCTCTACTACCTGCTCTGCCCCACCACGAGCGAGCGGTGGATATAAATTGTTTATGATACAGATTTTCATGGATGTACTACTATTCATTGCTTGACAGTATAGTGAAAGATCTGAAATGCTGCAATTATTCTTATTGTTCTATTGTTATATTGCTTTATTGTTGCCCTACTTAGCAAGACAAAAATGTAACGCAATTAATTATATAAAAAAACACCATAGCAGGTGTAAGGAACGCCCGCGCCATCGAAGATCGATGGCGCGGACATCCGTGCCAGAAACGGATCGTTAACGATAGAACCGCCCGTCGAGCATGGTGCGTTCGAGCGTGCCCAGGCGAGCCTCCCAGTCCCGCCAGCCCAAGACCTTCGTCGCCGCGACAAGACGGACAACCAACGCTATCACCTTCGGGTAGATCTCGGCAACAGCATCGCCAAGGTACCGATGATGCAGGTATGTATTGATGTCGCTCCAGCTGACCAACAGTCCCGAAGGAAAACTGGGATGCACTCCATCCCAGTGGCCGAGATGCCAGTACTCCCAGCCTTCAGCATGCCTTTCAGTCGGCCTCACGAGGTACTCTTCGTAGTGCTGGAGGACCCGTGTATACCACATCACCCAGGCCTCTGTGACAGTGCTCTGAAGCATAGGCACGCCCACCAAGACTCTCAAAGCCTCGCGAATTCTACAAAACTCATCGGAAGTCCAGACACGATCCGTGTCAGCCAAAGTGACGGCGACATAGGCAGCGGCCTCCGAGAAATTTGTAAACATCGTCACGTCCATGAAGTTCCTCGCAGTCTCAGGCTAAGGTCCGTCCAAAGCATGATATCTAAACCTAGCCCGAATATGTGTATTTGTCAATATAATCCTACCTAGAAAAATATCGTTCTTTTTACTTTTTCAGTATATGATACTAAAATAATTTTTTTCATACACAGCCTCCCCACACCCCTTCCCCAACCCAGCTTGCCCGAAGCTGATTTATCCGTTAGGATAGAGGTCCTATGTTAGACGAACTCGCCCGCATACCTCCGCATAATATAGAAGCAGAACGATCCCTCTTGGGCTCTATTTTGATAGATAAGGAAGCCATGGTGAAGATTGCAGATCAAATTGATGTTGAAGATTTTTATAAAAAAACCCATGAACAGATTTTTGACAGCATGCGTGAATTGTATGCAAAAAATGAACCGGTTGATGTATTGACACTCGGAAATAAGTTGGAAGAAAAAAAATTGATTGAAAGCATTGGTGGACGAAGCTATCTTGTCGGATTGTCGAACGCTGTCCCAACGGCATCCCACATCACCCAATACGCAAAAATTATAAAGAAAAAAGCTACGCTCAGAAAGCTGCTCACAGCGGCAGAACACATCAATAAGCTGGGCTACAAAGAAGATGTGGATGATGTAGAACAAGTGCTCGACGATGCCATGCAGCATCTCTACGGCATCACCCAAAAACATCTCAAACAAAATTTTGTTCCCATCAATACCATTCTCCACAATGCCTTTGAACGCATGGACGAACTCCACAAAGATCGTGGCAAACTTCGTGGTGTACCATCAGGCTTTACCAAGCTTGATGAACTCATGGCAGGATTCCAAAAATCAGATCTTGTCATTCTCGCTGCCCGCCCGTCTGTTGGGAAAACATCTCTTGCACTTGATTTTGCAAGAAATGCCGCTATCAGAGGAAAAGCAAAAGTAGGGATTTTTTCACTCGAAATGAGTAAAGAACAACTGGTTGATCGTTTGCTGTGTGCTGAAGCTGGCGTGGACTTATGGAAAATGAGAACCGGCAACTTGTCAGATCGCCCAGATAGCAATGACTTCCCCAAAATCGGGCATGCTATGGGCTTACTGTCTGACGCGAAAATATTTATCGATGACAATGCCGGACAAAATGTCCTACAAATTCGGACGAAAGCAAGACGATTGCAAGCAGAACATGGGCTCGATCTCATCATTATCGACTACTTGCAGCTCATGAATACGACCGGCAGTAGAAACAATGACAATCGTGTCCAAGAAGTGGCCGAGATGAGTCGTGGGCTCAAACTGCTCGCTCGTGAACTCAATGTTCCCGTCCTCTGTCTCTCCCAGCTGTCTCGTGCCGTAGAACAAACAAAACCGGCCATTCCAAAGTTGTCACACCTTCGTGATTCTGGTAGTATTGAACAAGATGCTGACATTGTGATGTTTATCTATCGCAAATCGTCAGACAGAAACTACCAACTCGAAGAAATTCCACCAGACGAACGAAATATCGGAGAAATTCACGTTGCCAAACATCGAAATGGTCCAACCGGCGTTGTCAAAGTCTTCTTTGACGCAGCGCGAGCCAGCTACCGCAATCTGGATACGCAGTTTGAAGCCAGTGCACCACAATATCCCCCACAACAAAAACCACCATCATTTTAGTAACAGGCTTGTAATGACGAGAAAGCCTTCTCAGCCTTCCTTGCCTCCCAAGCCTTCTAAGCCTTATTTCTATGCTCAACAAACTCAAGCAATTCAAAGATATCCGAGAACAAGCAAAGACCCTCCAAAACACACTCTCTCAAGAAAGCGTCACCGTGAAAGAAGGTGGGGTCTCACTTGTCATGGATGGAAATCTTTCTGTAAAATCTCTTGATATTGAAGAAGACATGCTCTCACCAAATAAAAAGGAAAAACTCCAAAAAGACATCATGAAAGCCTACGAAGAAGCCATGAAAAAAATGCAACGCATCATGGCAATGAAAATGAAAGAAATGGGTGGATTGCCAAATATTCCAGGACTCAGTTAATTCAGAGTTCTCAGTTCAAGGTTCAAAGGAAATTAATACATGCATGTTTTGTAATTTGTTTTTTTCTTGTATCTTGTACCTTACAACATGTACTCAAAATCAATAGAACAACTCATCAAAGCATTTAGTAAACTTCCGAGCGTGGGCCCGCGAACCGCTGAGCGGTTCGTTTTTCATTTGTTGAAATCTGGAAAAAAAGATGCTGCAGAAATTACAAATGCACTGAAGGGACTCATTGAAAATATCAAAAGTTGCGAGATCTGTTGGGATTTTTCAGATACGTCGCCGTGCAAGATATGCGCTGACACAAAACGAGATGCATCAGCGCTGTGTATAGTGACAGAATCACAAGAATTGCAGCAAATAGAAAAAACAGGTGCATTCACTGGCAGATACCATGTGCTTCGTGGTGTAATAAAGCCAGGCAATCCAGACAGTGTGAAATATTTGAAAGTTGCTGAATTGCTAAAACGAGTGAAAATAGATGACGTGAAAGAAATCATTCTGGCACTCAACCCCGATCTTCCCGGTGAAACAACCATGCTCTATTTACAAAATGTAATGAAAAAAGAATCTCCAGATATCAAGGTCACTCGTCTTGCGCGAGGATTGCCAATGGGAAGTGACCTGCAATATGCTGATGAGATCACACTCGGAAGTGCACTGAAAAACAGAACACAAACATAAAACTGCCACGAATGGCAGTTTTTTAAGATGAAGGGGTAGCTACGGTGACCCCTTGTACTAGTAACGAGAATTAACGCGTTCCACCCGCCAACATGGCGCCTTCCTGAGCCTTTCGGCCCATGTGCATGTGGGTACCCACGTTCCTTGTCGTGATGTAACGAAGAGGCATTCCACTGGATTTGGGTTTCCCCTTGCTCAGCGGGAGCAGGTCTCATCGTATTGTCACGACTATGCGTCCTAGACGCTCGATACCTACCCCAGTTTAAGGGGTTGCTCGCGAACGGGCACAGCACAAAAGGCTGTCGGTGAGGGTGTGTATGCAAAGGTCACCGTAGCTCACAGACATACTATCACACTTCTTCACAAATAAAAGACTACCCTTTGTGGATAGTCTTTTTGCGGTGTGAGTTATGCAATTTTGTCGATAGTGACAGTCGTAAATGGTTGTCGGTGTCCGTTTGTTCGTTTGTAACGAACTTTTGGTTTATATTTGACAACACGAATCTTCTTATCACGTCCTTGATCCTTTACCGTAGCGGTGACAGTCTTTCCCGCGAGAAATGGTGTCCCAATCTCTACGTCTTGTCCGTCTGCCTTCGCGGTCATGAGGATCTGATCAAATGTAACGGTAGCATCTACCTCAGCGTCAAGCTTTTCCACTTTGATGGTCTGGCCTTCTTCGACGAGGTATTGCTTGCCACCTGTGAAAACTACTGCAAACATACGTTTTTGTAAAATTATAAGTGTCTCGTCGTACCAGGACTAAGACGACCAATACTATACCTCATGAAGCAACATATGTCAAGTGAGGTTATGGGAGCGTGAGAAAATCCCCAATCTGTAATCCATGCTCCATAGCCCAGCCAGCAGAGAGCTCCAAAACCATGGTAGCTTCTGCACGTGGTCGATAGAAGGTAAGATCGTATTCATCTACGCCAGGCTCTAGAGGCACGGCTGGTGCGATATCAACAACCTTCCCGTCTGAAAGCCAAATAATATCTATAGGAAACAGCATGTCACGCATGACAATACCATGACGTTCAGAAAAATCAAATATGAACAACATACCATCTTTTCCACCAAGATCTTCTCGCCCACCAAGCCCCACATACATATCATTAATAGTGTCCGCGACATACACATCTAAATGCTGATCATTGAGCACAATGATTCTTGTACCAGGCAATCGCGTATTCCAATACAATAAAAAAAGAAAACACAAAAAAAAGGCAGCAAGAACAAACATTGATTTTTTTCCAAACGCTAGGTGTGTTTTTTCCATAGGTGTTTCTTTTTATCATCACTCTGGAGCCAAATAGCCATAAGCAGCATAAGGACAAACAAAAATGCAAATGCGATCACTTTTTGGCTGCTTTGTAAGAACAATGTCGTCACTCCAAAAGAAAAAGAAATAGCATACAATAACAGCACTGCTTGCTTTTGTGTCATTCCTGAATGAAGCAGTTTGAAATGCAAATGCTCACTGTCGCCAACATAAATAGGTTTCTTTTTTATCCATCGTGTGAGAATGACACGAATCACATCAAGCAACGGGATACCCATTACCAGAAGCGTAGTCATAATTTTCCCGCCTGAAATAATACCAAGCACACCGAGCATAAATCCAGTAAACAGACTGCCCCCTTCTCCGAGAAATATCTTTGCAGGATGCCAATTCCAAAGTAAGAATCCAAGACACGCGCCGGCAAACATAATTGCCAAAGTAGCAACTTCTGGTTGAAACCATTGTTCTTGGCGAGACAAAAAGAAAATCATGAATGCCCCAATAGAGACCATACCACTCACAAGTCCATCAAGACCATCAAGAAATTTTGTAGTAAACATCAGGCCAAACAGCCAAAGAAACACTAATGCACCAGACGTGATGCTCGTAAGCACAAACGTCCCACCAAGTGGATTTGTAATTTCGTGTGGTCCAATACCGACAAAGGCAACCATACCGGCAGCAAGAAGAGGAAAGAGAATTTGCTTTCTTGCTTTCAAATTTTTTGCATCATCCCACAGACCACCGATCATCAATATGCCACCCGCGATACAAATCAAGACAAGGGTACGCAGTGGCACACTGTTCCCAATATCTCCGAGAAAAAAAGAAGCAAACGCAACGGAAAAAAATGATATAAAAATAGCCAGCCCGCCGCCGAGTGGAATCTTTTTTTTGTGAATTTTTCTTGCTTGCTCTTTTGGGCTATCAACTATCTTATAGTGCCGCATGATCGCTCGGACCAGCGCCGTTGCCACAAAAGAAAGAAAAAGCGTGATGAAAAAATATACCAGTATCATATATAAATTGACTTACGCAGATTCCACGCGAATCATTGCACCTTCTCCGAGAATAAGCCTATCTCGACGATGTAATGTGTTTGACAAAATCAACTCAGCGAGCTGATTTTCCACCTTGTCCTGGATCGCACGCCGCATCGGACGCGCCCCAAACTCAGGATCATATCCAATTTCAGCAAGGGCCTCAAGCGCTGCTTCTTCGACGATAAATGACATTCCCTTTGCTTCAATATCTTTTTTTACTCGCCCGAGCATAAGCCCTGCAATCTGTTTTGTCTCGTCACGAGTCAATGATCGAAACAGGACAATACCATCAAATCGATTGAGAAATTCTGGACGGTAATACTGCTTGAGCTCGCCATGAATCAATGTTTGACGGATATCTTCGAGAGGTACCCCTGCAACGATTTGTTGCTGGACAAAGGCCGTACCGGCATTAGAGGTTGCGATGATAATAGTATTGGTAAAATCAATCACACGTCCGACACTATCAGTCAGACGTCCATCATCAAATACTTGCAAAAATAAATTCAATACATCAGGATCTGCTTTTTCCATTTCATCAAGAAGCAAAAGAGAAAAAGGATTTTGGCGAACAGCTTCGGTAAGAATACCTGTCCCCTGTTGTCCTGGCTGCCCGATAAGACGATAGATACCACTTTTGTCTTGATATTCACTCATGTCAATACGTATCATCCTATCTTCCCCACCAAAATAGGTACGCGCAATCGTCTTTGCGAGCTCTGTTTTTCCGACACCAGTAGGGCCAAGGAAAAGAAAATTAGCAATCGGCCGTTTTTGAGACCGTACTTCAGCGCGTGCGCGACGAAGTGCATTGGCAACAAGCGACACAGCTTCGTCTTGTCCGATCACCTGCTTGTGCATGTCTTCTTCGAGCTTCATAAGTTTTGTCGATTCATCATCAGTAATGCTTGTCGTAGGAATCCCTGTTTTTTGCGCAACTATAGATGCCACGTCTTCTCCTGCGACTAACGTATTGATGCCCTTCGTCGTATGCACAAAACTTGCGCTTTCAGTCATGATAGCAAGTGCACTTTCAGGAAGATTTTGATCATGTAAAAATTTCTTGGACAACACCACCGCCTGCTCCAGTGCATCGTAGCTAAAAAATACCTGCTGCTTGTATTCCACCATCCCTACTTTTGACTCCAAGACTTGAATTGCTTGGTCTGTCGACATCTCATCCACATCAACACGAGCAAGCACCTGACCAAGCGCAGAATTGACGATGAATTGATTGTATCCTGTAACGGTCGTCGTTGAGAGGGTGAGGAATTGTCCTGCACCAAGAAATTCTGCTAACGTTTCACTGACATCAAGTCCCTGGACTGCTCCTTGCCCCCCAGAGCCAACAAGGTCATCAATACCATCTATCAAAAAAATAATATTTCCTGCGCGGGCGACTTCATTCATGATATTGATGAGTCGTTCTTGCGCTCCGGTGAGCGTTGTTCCTGCAAGGAGCGCAGACGTAGACAGCTGCACAAGCCGTTTATCACGGATACGAGCAGGGACGTTTTCTTCTACCATGCGGGCAGCAATACCTGCAATAATACTCATTTTGCCAACACCTCGGTCTCCCACCAGGACAACACTTTGTCGCCCGCCCTCGATAATACGAAAAATTTCATCAATTTCTTTTTCTCTGGCAACACAGGCCTCGAGCCTCCCAAACTTAGCAGCCAGTGTCAGATCCTGGCTAAAGCTATTGAGAAATGGTGTTGCCACAGCGGTCATGGCTTTATCAAGGCCATATTTGCTACGACGAGAAGCTGCTTTTTGAAATGCACGGTGTTGTTTTTGTAGTCGTTCTCGAATACGCAACCATTCGATAACATTACGCAGCTTACTTTCATCAACATGAAGATCATACAACAATTCTTGAATAGCAACAGACTGTCTGACAAGCGCCGAGAGTAACTCTGTCACATGGAGATACTCCTGCTTTGCCTCATAGGCATATTCATATGCCTGAAATATGATTTGCTGAACATCATCGGAAAGTGGCACGGCCTGTGCTTTCCTGTGTGCATTTTTTTGAAAATTGCCTGCAATCTTTGCCTGAATTTTTTTTGGTGGCAACCCGAGCCGGACAAAAACACTCGCGACACTATCCGATCCGAGCAGTGCATAAAATACATGCCAAGCACTCACTGATTCTGCTCCATATCGATGCGCGAGCAAGACAGCGTTTTCTATCACACGCAAAGCATCGGGTGTTGCAACGCGAGCAATATCTTTTCGTTTTTTTCTTTTATACGTAGCGAGTGCTTGCTCCCAGCTATCCGCGGTACCAACCATGCCTTCTTTGTTTTGGAGCACGGTGTCATCATACTGTTCTACAACATGTATTTCTTTTTTTCGGGCAATATTGCGATACAAAAGAAAACACCAGGATGTCAATGAAAACCACACCAGGAGTGTAAGCAATGCAGGACTCCCCCACCAAAATTCAAAGGTCAAAAGATCAGCCATCCGCTCTTGATCATATATCTCCCATACAAAAAAACTCATGAGACCTACGCCAAAAAAAACACTGCCAAGTAATTCAAACCGCTCCAGCCAAATACGAACGCGACGGAAAGCAATATCACCACGCGTGAGCGACATGCCCCAAAAAAGCAGTGTATTACGCAAAACGACACCTACGCTCATACGACGATGTGTATCTTGACCACGATATGGCAGCAATGGCAATGGTGTCTGTGATTGAAATTCCATACAATGTTATTGCGTCAAAAATACGTGCACGATCATAAAGACGATCCCAATCGGGAGAACAAGCCACAGAACGAGCAATACGACAAGCATACTTAGAGAAAAAACCAATGCAAAAAATCTCCCAATAATATTGACAACACGCATAAAAAAACTCATCAACCTTCCCTGGATATCTGTCTGCCCGTACATGGGGGTAAACACATGACGAACCCATAATCCAGGCGCTAGCGTGGCATTGGCATCCTGCAAAAGATGATACAACCCAATAACAACACGTCGAAGGCCTCCGCTATACCACCACAGTGGAAAATAGAGAATATCCAAAAGGAATTGAAATATGATACGCTGAAAAACAAGAAAAAACATAAAACAAATAATGTAATGAAAGTATACCAGAAATACAAAAAAACTCCCATTCGGGAGTTCAATACATGTGCACTGCACTATTAATTTGCTCGTGCCACGGCCGTACCAACAGGTATCAGATACTGCATATCTGAGGCAGCAACAAGATCTGTACTCTCAAGACGTGCTTCGAGTGAATGCATCGATCGATATGAAGCAATCTGCACATCAAGCCGTTGGTTTTCTCGCTCAAGCTCTTGAATTTCTACTTCTAAGTCACTAATGACAAAGCCTTGCGTTGAAACGGTATTGACTTTGAAGAGATACAGTACACCAAAGAGTACAATGGCACCCAAGAGCATGGTACGAAATGTCGTGCTCACAAGCCACCGTTGCACAGCGAGTTTTTTTTCTCTAAGAGTTGGTTTTTTCTTCATGTAGGCGTTCATAGTGACAGGCTATGTAATTTTTTCTACGACACGTAATTTAGCAGATCGTGCGCGCGTATTTTCTTTTGCTTCACTTTCTGAAGCGACAATGGGCTTTTTTGTAATAATCTGAATCGTTTTGTTCTGTTCTGATTTAAAATAATGCTTCACAATTCTATCTTCACCTGAATGAAATGTTATAACGGCCAGTCGTCCACCTTTTTCCAACACATCTATTGCTTGCGGCAACGCTCGTTCTATCACACCAAATTCATCGTTGACTGCAATTCTGAGTGCTTGGAATACCTTGGTCGCAGGGTGTAATCCCCCAACCCACGGGACTTCCTTGTCCGTCTTCAACTTCTTTCGGTAGACGTCTAGGACAATATTGACCAGATCACTTGTGTTGTTGATACTTTGTTCATATGCTTTTATAGCGTGTGCTATTTCTTTTGATAATCGTTCTTCTCCGTATGTTCGAAAGATATGTTCGAGTTTTTCTTCTGTATTATCCTGAAGCAACTCTGCCGCAGTCTTCATCTCACTATTCGGTGTATAGCGCATATCGAGTGGTTCATCTGGATTCTGGAAACTAAATCCTCGCTTTCGCTCTTCAAACTGAGGACTTGACCATCCGAGATCCATGAGAATACCGTTCACCGGTGAAAACTTTTCATCGGCCACAATCTTCGCAAGATGCTCAAAATTTTCTCTCACAAAGATCATTCGATTCGCATCATCGTACAAAAACTGTTTTGCCCGTGCCAGTGATTCTGGATCTGCGTCAATCCCGAGCACCAGACCGTTTGGAGCGGTATGCTTCAGCATCTTCGCCGTATGTCCCCCATCGCCAAGTGTGCAATCGATGACGTTGCTACCTGGTTTCAGTTGTAATGCATCGATCGTTTCATTGAGCAAGACTGGAATGTGTTTCATATCAATAAACAATTAACGATTAACAACTAACTTTTTTTCTATTTTTGTTAATAGTTAGTAGTTAATTGTTTATTGTTCACACGCCTAGTTCAGACATTTGCTCAGCAATCTTGTTACTTTCTTTTTCCGACTGTTGTGTATATGTCTCCCACGCTGTCTTATCCCAGAGTTCGAGGCGGTTGTATAGACCAGCCACTACTGTTTCTTTTGAAAGACTTGCGTATGTTCTCAGATATTCCGGCAGAATGATTCGACCCTGCTTATCAACAGAGACATCCATCGCACCGGCGAGCATGAGACGTGCGAATGCACGTGCGTTTGCTTGGGAGAACGGGAGATTTGCGAGCTTGTCTGCGAGTTTCTTCCACTCATCTTTTGTGTAGAGAAACAAACAGTTGTCGAGCCCGCGCGTCACAACAGCCCCTTTTGAAAGAGCAGTACGAAATTTCTTTGGGACAGCGAGCCGTCCCTTTTCGTCTAGATTGTGAGAATACTCACCGATAAACATACGTGGAAAGGAAAGTGGAGAATGATATATAGACAAGCACGTTATATATCGCTCAGAGAAACCCATTATCCTGTAATCAGGAAAGATCTCTTCATGACTACCGAGGCAATCATGGAGTTCCCCACTTTTCCCCACGTATTACCATTTTAACCCACTTCTCTTCCCCATGCAACCACTGTTATCCACTTTTGGTGGATAAGTATTCTAAAAAATGTTATCCACAACAAAAATTGACGTTTATTCTTTAAAAAGATAGTATTTTTTTATCGTTCTTCAACTGGTGGAGGTTTCATGATGCGACATTGGTTCGAACTTGCGATGCTCGCGGTGTTGATGGCGCTCGGCTGGACGCCCTCGGCATTCGCCGAGCTCCCGACGCCGACGACCAACGACGACGCGACGACGGCGACCATCAACGCCAGCATCGGCATGGAGGTCGACGAGACCGTCACCAAGGTTCACAGCCTCGGCCTCGCCGAGCTGCTCGTGTCGGCTGCGCCGCCGCACTTCTTGGACAACGCCGTCCTCACCGACCGCATCACCGTCGCGGTCGTGAAGGACTTCAACATCGGCCACGGCGCAGGAGGCCTGGGCTTCGCGGGCGACATGCCCAACGACGCCATCTCCCAGCTGCTCGACCCCGGTAACGCCAGGCTCAAGGAGGTGATTGACCGTATGGTCGGTCAGGAACCGAGCGTGGCCCCGACGTCGGCGACCCACGACACCGCCCCCACCAAGGAGGAGGGTATGGGGCAAACGCCCCACTAACGGGCGTCGGCTCATCGAGCCAACGCCCTGGCGCTAACCCGCCCAGGAGGGGGGCGACGAAACGGCAGGACCACGTGTCCTCGCTGAATCGTCGCCCCCTTCGTCTCAATTCAATAAGAAAACAAAAACCGCCCGAAGGCGATTTTTTATTTGTTCAAATTCGTTTGATTCGTCTGATTCGTGTTCTATTTCAACTTCCTCGTCTGCCGCTGATACGTAATCGCGAAACGATGCGCTTCATCTCGCACACGGACAAGCAGATCCTGATGCTTATTCACCCATTTTATAAAATTTCGATCCTTCGTACCAAAGATAAACTCATTTTTCTTTCGCTCGGGCCCTTTTGCAATGCCAACCAATGGAATCTCGATACCACATGTACGCAATACCTGCATGGCACGATTGACCTGCGGCTTTCCTCCATCAATGAGGAAAACATCAGGCAACGTCCAAACGTCTTTTTGGGGTTGTTTCGTATTATTCGTAATTCGTACATTCGGGTCATTCGTAATTGGAATGTTTGAATGGCGTAATCTCCTCACCAACACTTCCTCCAAACAATCCACATCACTCTGCCCAACCACTGATTTGATTTTAAATTTGCGATACTGACTCTTTACCGGACCATCCCTATCAAATACTACCATCGATCCTACCTTCCCAGACGAACCGAGATTAGAAATATCATATCCTTCGATACGTTTCACGCCAGCAGATTGTTCATCTTGAACAAACGATTTATTTATCAACGCAATATCATGAATCCGCTCAAGTGATGCAATCTGATTTCGGAGACGCGCTGCTTCTTCAAATGCTTGATTTTTCGACGCATCCTGCATGCGTTTTTTCAATGTTGTGATCAATCGCTTTTTTCCACCCTTCAAAAATTGCACGAGCGGCTGAATCACTTTCTGTCTATACTCCGCTGGACTAATTTCTCCCGTGCACACACCAAGACACAATCCCATCTGTCTGTACAAACACGGCTTAGCTGTTTGCTGAATCTGCTGTCTCTGCTGATTTTGCTTTTTCCGCTTTTGACAATCTGAAAGATAAAATAGTTTTCTGAGCAATTTCATCGTCGCTTTTGTATTCAATCCTGGATATGGACCAAAAACATACGCATATTCTCCCAATTTCGATTTTCCAATTTCTAATTTCTTTTGCGCATACTCATGCTGCCGCAACGTGGTAACAATAGGAAATTCATCTTTTGTAATGACAATGTAATTCCAACTCTTATCATCTCTCCCAAGGACATTATACTTCGGTTGTTTTTCCTTTATAGAATTTGCTTCGAGAATAATCGCTTCGAGCACGGAGTCTGTTATTTTCCATTTGATATCCACGACCTCGTAAATCATCTGTTCAATAGGTCGCATAGTTCGCTGCCCGCGAAAATAGCTGCTCACACGACTTTTCAGCGACGTCGCCTTACCGACATATATCAATTCTTTTTTTGTATTAAAAAAAAGATAGATGCCTGGTGCGTCTGGAAGATTTTTGAGTTGGAGATCGAGATGTAAAGCCATTATGTTACAGCATCTAATTTCTTTTTCGCCGCAGCCTGCAAATCAGCAAGCTCAGACAATCTTGCTAAATATTGTTCTCCACCAAAAAAATCAAATGTTCTTTGTATCTTTTGGATTGTTTCTCGAACTTCAGCAGCAGAAGAAATCTTATAGGGTTCTCCCTTATATTGGAATTCTTTTCTCTGAGCAGGGAGCCTCGCTATCATTGTCATAATCATAGTATCAAGAGGAGAATCAAGATACGATGAAATATTTGGAGGATCATTATCCAGAGGATACTTCATTTTTTCCATGAGACTTTTACTTGTATCCTGATGAATATGTTGAAATGCCGTACGACCAGTCCTCATTTCATACATCATCATCCCCAATGCATACATATCGCGATCACCACTTTCAGGAACACCGGCAAATGCTTCAGGTGCCATATATTCAAATGTCCCAGAAATCAATCCCTCATCTCTTCTTGGATCTATGATTTGCTGAGTTTGACGGACAGACTGATCAGTTTCCTCATGATCAGAAGATGTTAAGAGAATCTCTTTTTCTACTTTTTGAACATGTTTACCAGGACGCTTTTGTTTTTTTGTTGGTGGCAAAGCACCTTCGGATACAGCAAGCATTCTCGCCGCAATACCAAAATCACACACATACATATTTCCAGCACTATCAACCATCACATTAGCGGGTTTCAAATCCCTATGCACTACTCCAGCTTTATGTGCCACATCAAGAGCTTCTGCAATTTGTTCAGCAACACTCAGTATATACCCAGGAGAATGTGCACGTGTTGATTCTTCTCTCTTTTCGACAAGTTTTTTAAACAAATCAGTATCTTCTGGCAATTTTTGTGATACTTGAGATTCCCAATACCTGGCATGCCGCTGTGTGTCTAACAATTCAACCATTTCTTTTCCTCTGACAAATTCTGTCACAATGGCAACTGCTTGCAAATCCGTTCCTTGAAACTTTACTTCAATAGCTCCCTCACCTACTACATGTACGATATGATTTCCCAAAGAAGTTTCATTATTTTTCTCACCTTTTTGAGAGGTTTGTACAGCTTTTGACAACCTTCTCAAGGTGTCAATTTCATGCCAAAGATCAAACATTTGCTTTAACTGTTCCAATTCAAGATCTTTTTTTCTCCCACGACCCATCTTTTCTTCATACTCTCGTCTACGATCCCCCAATTCTGCTATTTTTTCAGGAAGCAATGTTTTAATCGCAACTTCATACTGTTTTCCTGAGGGGTCTATTGCAATTGCACGAAAAACAACACCTTGTGACCCTTGGCCTATAGGCTTTGGATCGAATTCATATGTCCATCCATTATCCGTCACAACTTCTGGTATAGAAATGGTTTCTTTCACATGTTCAGTAGCTTGTGCTTTTTGCCATTTTTCAAAATCACGTTCTGAAAAACCGTCATCATCAAAAGAACTAGCATCAGGAGATTGCTGAATAGTATCAGGTCCAAAAGAAATAAGATCTGGTGGAATACTTTCCCCAATAGACTCAAAACTTGGTCCACCAAGAACTTGTCGAGACATATTCAATATGAAATAAAATTATTTACATTCTCCACAGGTAAAAAGATATATATACGCTACCAAAAAATAGCAAGCAACGCAAGCAAGCAAAAGAAGACAAATGCTACATACAATGCTATAGTCAAGAGAGAAAGATATATATTCACTAACGAAATAGCCTATGAAATCACCATATCTCGTCCCGGTTCTTGTATTGTCTTCGCTTCTCTTGAGTGGCTGTGTCTACAATACTAGTAAACCGACAACACCGGCAGTATCTCCGAGTGAACAACAACCTACAACACAAGACAAAGTAAATGACAAAGATACGATACTGTTTCTCGACAATCGAGGCCTCACAAGTGTACCGTCAGACATCTTTGATAACACGGCTATCGAAGTACTCGATCTCTCGCACAACGATCTTACAGGTTCTCTTCCAGGAGAGATTCGTCATCTCACAAACCTCAAAACACTGGATATGAGTTACAACAATATGACAGGTATCCCGGCAGAAATCGGACAACTTCAAGAATTGGAAACGCTCAACCTCTCACACAATCAATTTACCGGTCTTCCCTACGAACTTGGCAATCTCACGCATCTACAAACGCTCGACATCTCTGGGAATAATTATTCCACAGCAGATCTCGAAATTATAAAAAAACAACTTCCTTCGTCAGTCACGATTATAAAATAATGCGTGGAAATTTACCGTACAAAAAAATCTAGGAAAATATACCACGAATAAATTACCAGTTTTGGAATATATTTAATTTTTAATACCGAACGAGACAAACTTTTTCGTTTGTCTTTGTTGTCACAAAATTGATCGAGAAAATGCGCTCGCTCTTCATTGATAATGTTGTACATCGCACGAAATGTTCTATCTCGTTTCATCCGATCCCAAATCCAGCGATATCGTTGTTGTCGCGTGTAGTAATCAATCAGCCATCGATGTTCATTTATTTTTTGGCGGAGTGTTTTTCCAAGATCACATCGCTCTCCATCCAGATATCGCTCAATAAGTTTTGCAGCTTCTTTCCCAGATATCACAGACCCTTTTATTCCGTCAGCTGCAAATGCACCACAATATCCCGCAGCATCACCGATCAAAAGCGTATTTTCAAACGATGTTTTTTTCAACACACCACCAATTGGAATAAAACTCCCAAATCGATACTCGGGTTTTTCCACTCCGGCAGGAAGAGAAACAATTTTCTTCTCTATCAATGTTTGCATAAATTGAGCGAGCAGTTTTTTTGCATCACCACGATCTTTTTTCAATTTTGCAAGACCGATACGAAACCCAGGCTTGCCTTCAATCACTGTCGGTGAAAGCCATCCACCATAGCCAAGAGAAAATTCACCAAACCAAAAATGATAAATCGTCTCGGCAGGCATTGGTCCGAGCAACACATCGCCAACCCACACTTCTTCATATCCAAAAAGAAATGCATCAGTAGTATTGAGTTTTGGGATCGAGGCCGCTACTGATGAGTGCCCGCCATCCGCACCAACAAGAAATTTGGTAGAAACTGTTTTCACTTCTCCCCCACCTTTGAGCGTTATGGTACTGACGCCGTCCTGCGTCTTGACGCTGTAATACGCCATGCCTGTCCACACCGTAACATTGTCTGGAAGTGTTTTTGCAAGAGCTTGTACCAATCCTTTTGTATCTGTCTGATAAATCCATGGTGCATCTGTTTTTGAGATAAAAAAATCATCATAGTTTGGCGAGACCACACAGATGGCAGAAATAGCATTCGTAATATATGTATCTATGTCAAAAAAAGACGCAAATTCTTCACGCGTGTGAGAGGTAATGAGTCCGGTAGACTCAACACTTGCCCCCGCCGCAGGCTTCGCATCGACGACCAACACCTTGTATGTTTTTGGCAAATGATGAGCCAGGGCAAGTCCAGAAAAACTTGCACCTATAATGACGACGTCAAACGTATCTTTCATATTATGGAAGGTATTTTTTTAGATATGACCCAGTATGACTCTGCGTACTCTTGCGTGCCACTTCCTCTGGCGTTCCGACAGCCACGAGCGTACCACCTTTATCCCCGCCTTCTGGACCAAGATCAATGATCCAGTCAGCACATTTGATCAAGTCCAAATTGTGTTCGATAATCATGACGGTATTTCCTTGCGACACAAGTCGTTGAATTACCTCAATCAATTTTTTTACATCCTCATAATGAAGCCCTGTGGTAGGCTCATCGAGGAGATACAATGTTTTTGTGGTATTCCTCTTTGCAAGTTCGCGAGAAAGCTTGATACGTTGTGCTTCTCCTCCGGAAAGCGTGGTCGCAGACTGCCCGAGGGTGAGATAATCAAGTCCTACTTCATTCAATACTTTTAGCTTATCGTGAATCGGTGGAATATCCTGAAAAAATTCTTCGGCATCTTCTATGGTCATCTCGAGGATATCTGCAATACTTTTGCCAGCATAATGAACTTGCAATGTCTCTGCATTAAACCGTTTGCCTTTGCACACATCACATAAAATCTCAACACTCGGCAAAAAGTGCATCTCAATATTCAGCACACCTTTTCCTTCACAGTTTTCACAACGTCCTCCTGGACGATTGAAACTAAATCGCCCTTTCTTATACCCACGAATGCGCGCTTCTGGCGTCATGGTAAACAAGTCCCGAATCGCATCGTATGCTTTCGTATATGTTGCAGGATTACTTCGTGGTGTGCGACCAATAGGATTCTGATCGATCTGAATAATCTTATCAATGTATTCTATTCCTTTGATCGTCTTATGCGCACCGATGCGCTTCTCGACATGGTGCAGCTTATTTGCAACAGAACGATAGATAATGTCATGCATGAGTGTCGACTTGCCAGATCCTGATACACCAGTCAGACAGACCATCCTGCGAAGTGGGACTTCGACTGTCAAATTTTTCAGGTTGTTTTCAGTGGCTCCGGTGATCTTCAACTTTGGCGTCGAGCTATCAACTTTTCGTCGTTTGGTTGGGACATCTATTTTTTTCTCTCCACGAAGATACTGACCCGTAAGTGATTTCTCAGCACTTCCGTATGTTTTCACGTTCGAAAATTCAGTTTGTTTTGCATGTGATATCTTGGATTTTTTTGTTTCAAGCAACGCTTCCCGTGTTCCCGAATAGACAACATGTCCTCCATGCTTTCCCGCACCAGGACCAATGTCCACCACCCAATCACTCACAAGAATTGTTTCTTCATCATGTTCTACAATAATAATGGTATTGCCAATATCACACAGATTTCTGAGCGTCGATACAAGCAAATCATTGTCACGCTGATGAAGCCCAATCGTTGGTTCATCCAGCACATACAATGCACCGACGAGCTGCTGGCCTACCTGAGATGCCAGACGGATACGCTGCGCTTCTCCTCCGGAGAGCGTCCCAGCAGTTCGATTGAGTGTCAGATAATGAAGTCCGACATTAAACAAAAATTGTAGTCGATTGGTAATTTCATTCAATGCGGCACTTGCAATATCGAGATCGCGTGCATTGAGCGCATCAAACAGTCCTTCAAAAAAAAGTTTTCCTTCTTCTATCGTCAACCCCGTTACCTCCCAAATATTTTTATTATCAATTTTTACCGCAAGTGCATTTTCATTGAGACGTTTTCCTTCACACACAGGACAGAGTTCTTCGCTAAACAATTCTCGTGTTCCAAGACCGGTACACGCAGCACAGTATCCGTATGGGCTATTGAAACTAAACATGCGAGGTTCTATTTCTGGAAAACTATACCCATCGTTTGGACACGAATATTCTGTAGAAAAAACTTGTTCTTCGTCATCAGGATAAATCACCGTACATAGACCATTTGACAGATCAACTGCTGTTTCGATTGCTTCACCAAGACGCTGTCCATCTTCTTTCTTTTTTTCGGGATCGAAATCAACAGTTGGAATGGTATCAACAACAATTTCAATCGTATGCTTATTATTTTTTGATAACTTAATCTGTTCACGCAGTGACTTCATCTTTCCGTCCACCCGGACTTCTAGAAATCCACTGTTATACATATCATAGAGCATCTGATAATACTCCCCTTTTCTACCACGAACCACAGGAGACAAAATTTTCAATTCTTTTGAGGTATTTTTTTTCTTTTGGTGCGTTGTCACAATACGTTCCGTAATTTCATCCGTCGTCATCTTTTCAATCTTGGTATCACATACAGGACAATGTGGCTTTCCGACACGTGCATACAACACACGCAAGTAATCGTATATTTCAGTAATCGTCGCAACGGTCGAACGTGGATTGGCACTATGCGCCTTTTGGTCTATAGAAATAGCAGGAGAAAGTCCCAAAATTTCGTCGACATCAGGTTTTGTCATGTTGCCAAGGAATTGGCGAGCATAGGCAGACAAACTCTCGATATACCGACGTTGTCCTTCGGCAAAAATCGTATCAAACGCAAGCGAAGACTTCCCTGATCCAGAGAGTCCTGTAAATACAATCATTTTATTTCGTGGCAACTCGAGAGAAATGTTTTTCAAATTGTGTTCTCTCGCTCCGCGAATCACTATTTTGTCTTGCATATATAGAAAGCTTGGAAGGCTTGGAATGCTTGGAAGGCCTAGAAATTCCAAGACTTCTAGGCCTTCCAAGCATTCTTAGATTTATAGCCAAAAAAACCCTTCTTTGGGCTTCTTATAGTGGGTATAGGAAAGAACTTGGCATAGTATAGCCTGACTTCGTAAAAAGTCAATTATGCACAGTCTATCTTAGCAAACCCTTGCAAATAATACAAAAATGGTCTACTCTTTTAACGTTCTGTGGAAACAGAACCTGCGTCACGCTCGGCGATCCTTCAGCGCGAATGAACAGGAATATACATATTGTATAGCTTGCTCTTTCGCTCGGAAGGTCGGTCCGAGCACGTCCGGAAAGTCCGGACATTGTAGAGTGAAAATCCGTCACAAGAAGGAAGTACGCCATGCGTTGCATTTGGAACTGGATGAAGGCTCACCCGGGCGCCACGGCGCTCGTCGCCTACAGCTACCTGATGTCCCTCGCCCTCGGGGTGGACTACCTCATCGAGGGCGTCCACCACTTCACCTCCTGACGCAGACCTCGTCCAACGCCCCGCCGACACCACGTCGGCGGGGCTACGGACGAGATGAAAAAAAACTATTGAAACGCCATTTGGGCGATTTTTTTATTGAAAAAGTTCTATGGGAAACAAAAACAACTCATTGATTTGAGTTGCTTTTGACTGGTCCCGATGGTTCCTCCAGGACCAATCGGGAAAAAAAGAACAAACAACGTAAAGTTGCAGAGGACGACGCTAGGTCAGCTACTCGGACTGGTACTTCGCCAACGTTTCCTCAATGCCGAGAATGCCCGTGGTGCGAATCACATCAAGAGTAAGCCCTTGCGCCACAACTTTTTTCAGCACAACAGGAATGGCCAACTCGTTGGTCAGGTCATCGAAGATTCGATCCGCTACCATGGTATACGGACCAGCAGTATCGGCGATCTGCGCCAATGCAGCACGCAGCCGGGTCAGGTCTATCATGTTGAATGTACTCATGTAGACAAACCTCCATGTCGTGTCCATACTTAGAGTATCAAATTTTTTCACTCCTGTCCCGTTGATTTCAACCTTCCCTTATGCCCCTACATGTCAAACTTCTATAACAAAAACAACCCATGATTGAGTTGTTTTTGTTTTCTCCCGATGGCTCTACCAGCGCCATCGGGAAACATATCGAGACGCGAACGTCTCAGGTTTACTTTTTTTGTGCCATCTGTTCGCGCATATCCTCAATACAGACCCTGAGGACAACGATCGTTCCGGCTTCGAACCAGAGCAGCCCGAGGAATAAGTCAATGCACCCAGTCACCTCGGTGCTAAGGCACAATTTGCCGAAGGCCCCACTATCTTGGTGCACAACAGCCACGTACACGTGCAAGCATGCGACAGAGTAAGCGACCAACCGAATACCGATTCTGGATATCAACTTGGCGAACTCGATCCTCTCGTATGCAGCGCAGAGCTGCGTGAACTGTACCTCGTTCATATCTCCCTCCGTGAGATGCTATTTTTGCCCCTACGGAGACACGTCCGCAAATAAGGCTTACCACAAACATCTTCCTACGTCAATATAATATGCTATACTCTCTACACCTATTTTTGAATTAGAAATTAGTAATTTTGAATTATTTCAAATGTACACTCTCTACATTCTCCGCTGCAAAGACAATTCACTTTACACAGGGATAGCAAAAGATCTCGAGAAACGTCTCGAGATGCATCGCGCTGGGACAGGATCAAAGTACGTTCGCGCAAAATCTCCTTTTGCTGTAGTGTATACAGAGAAATGCAAAGATAGATCAAGTGCAACGAAGAGAGAAATGGCAATTAAAAAAATGTCGAAAGAAAAAAAAGAAACATTGGTTATTTCTCCCCCTACCAGGGGGAGCTAGAGGGGGTCTGCTGACAAAAACAACGTTCATAATACTAACGACCCCTCCCAACCTCCCCTTATAGGGGAGGAGATCCTTACTTCCATGACCATCGACCACGCAAGACAATCCCTCAAACATACCTTCGGCTTCGACTCCTTCCGCCCAATGCAAGAGGAGATTGTTCAGGCTGTCATAGAAAAAAAAGACGTCCTTGTTCTGATGCCCACGGGCGGTGGCAAATCTCTTTGTTATCAATTGCCAGCAACTGTTCAAGAGGGACTCACCGTCGTCGTCTCCCCTCTTATCGCACTGATGAAAGATCAAGTGGAAGGACTCGTAGAAAATGGTATCAAAGCAGCGTATCTCAATAGTTCTCTTGAACTCGATGAACATCAAGATATTCTCGCACAGCTCGAACGAGGTGAGATAGACATTCTCTATGTTTCTCCAGAAAAACTGGTCACACAAAGTTTTCAATATTCGCTAAAAAAATGGAATGTCCAACTTTTTGCCATCGACGAAGCACATTGTATTTCACAATGGGGACACGATTTTCGTCCAGAATATACCAAACTCCGCGCACTCAAAAATATATTTCCTGATGTTCCTATTATTGCTCTGACAGCAACAGCAGACAAAACAACGAGAAAGGATATTCTGGCGCAATTGCAATTGAAAGATCCAAAAATATTTATTTCTTCTTTTGACAGACCAAATCTAGAACTCAACGTATTGCCTGCACACAAACGCATCGAACGCATCATTACCTTTGTCAAAAAAAGAAAACACGAATCTGGAATTATTTATTGTCTGAGTAGAAATCAAACAGAAAAAGTTGCGAATGCACTGATCCAAGAAGGCATCAATGCAGGCTACTATCACGCAGGCATGATCTCTCACGAGCGCGCAAAAGCACAGGAAGACTTTATTCACGGAAGAACAAATGTCGTTGTTGCCACGATTGCTTTTGGTATGGGAATCGATAAAAGCAATGTCCGCTATGTCATTCACCACAACTTGCCAAAAAATCTCGAGGGCTATTATCAAGAAATAGGACGCGCAGGACGAGATGGATTGCCAAGTGAAACACTCCTCTTCTACTCGCTCGCAGATGTTGTCTTGCTAAAAAAGTTTGCAACAGAATCTGGACAACCCGCACTCCAACTTGCGAAATTGGATCGTATGAAACAATTTGCCGATGCATTGATTTGTCGACGACGTATTTTGCTTTCCTATTTTGGAGAAGAAGTAAAAAGTGATTGCAAAAACTGCGATGTCTGTGAAAATCCTCCAGAACTAGTTGACGGTACAGAGATCGCACAGATCGCACTGTCGGGAATTGCGAGAACAAACCAAGATGTGGCGATCGGTATGCTCATAGATATTTTGCGTGGGTCTGGCAAACAGGAAGTATTGAACCAAGGCTACCATACCATAAAAACCTATGGCGCAGGCAGTCATATTTCTCCAGAAGACTGGCAACAATACCTCTTGCAAATGCTCAATCTCGGTCTTGTTGACGTTGCATACGACCAACACCATGCATTGAAAATTACTACGGCAGGCGCGCGAGTATTAAAAGGTGAAGACACCGTACAGTTTGTTTCCCTGGCGTATATCGAAGAACGCGCCATCACTGCAAGTAGTAAAGAAAGCAAAACAAATTCTCGAAGAAAAGAAGCCGAAGAAGTATTGTTTGACATGCTCCGCGATCTCCGTTTTTCTCTCGCAAAAAAAGCAAACATTCCTCCGTATCATGTGTTCACCGATAAGACGCTCGACGAGATGGCACGTGACATGCCAACAAATGAAGAAAAAATGAAAAAAGTTTCTGGTATTGGTGATAAAAAATTTGCCAGCTATGGCAAACTCTTTATCGATGAAATTACAAAATTTATTCAAGAAAAAGATAAAGCCGGTGAAAAAATCCAAGGCACAACGCAAGACATCACCTATGCGTATTATCGCCAAGGTATGCCGGTCGGGATCATTGCAAAAGAACGCGATCTCAAATCGGTCACGATCTACGGGCATCTCGCAGATCTGTATGAAAAAGGATATGATATCAATATCCACGATTTCATTGATAAACGGGATCTAAAAAAAATCTGTGAGAATCTCAAAGAAAAAGGCGTCCCACAAAAATTGAAATCGTTGTATGAACGGTTTGATGGAACGTTTGATTATGACAAGCTCCGCCTTGCTGTTGCGTATTATCGGAAAGAAAATAGGAAGCAAGGGGTTATTGAGTATAGGTAAAACATGTACTTGGTTAAAGACTTCAAAAAAATACTTAAAGATCTTGAACCCTTTGTGACTCGCGCAGATAAGAAAGGTAGACTTTGGTTACATAATGGAAATAATGAAAAAAGAAAAATGGATGCTATCAAAGTAAAAGATGGAACTTTATTTAAACTTAGACCTCGAGAAGCGTGGGCGAATTGGCTCATATGTGTCGTCTTACAACATATAACGGGTGATGAAATAACTTTTTCTGATAGTGAACACGGAGATGGTTATATCTGGAATAAAACAAAAGGCGAAGTCATTATTACTGAACATGTCGCAGCGATGGATTTCCCAAACACCACTATCCCAACAGGAGAAGAACGTGTTATTTGGGCGATTGAAAAAAAAATCAAAAAAGGGAAAGAATATGCACAAGGTAAACACTTGGTAGTTTTCATGGATGGTGCTGGGAAATGGTATCCAACTAAAGTAGGGAGACAAACTTCAGGAAAACATAATTTTGAAAGTATATTTTGCGTAGGGTTAATTACTGGAGATGAAAGCGGATACAAGTATGGACTAACACAGTTCTTTCCGTCACATTCACCTTGTTGGGAAATCCAGATAAATTCTGATTTTACGGATTGGACAATTACACAAATTCAATAGATATACTAATGCGAGTTAAACAGTTAGCATTAGAATCCCAAAAGAACCTCTTATTAGCTGGCTCCATAGTCCCGAAGGGCTGTGGAGCCAGCCAAGAGGAAAACGATTTTCCAAACAACATTAGTAAAAACAAAAACAACCCTTTCTAAGAGTTGCTTTTGACTGGTCCGACGCGCTCGTTCTTCTGATCGACCACGAAGGGCCAGTCAGCGCATGAGCGCGTCGAAGTGGGAGCCCGTACAGGATGTCGGATTACTTGCCGATCAGGAGGATCAGCAGCATGATGAGGATCCCCATGCTCTGGAAAACGTTCACGACGATGGACACATCCCTCTGTCGCGTACGTCGCGTACTCAGATCCTCGGCCTGCTCGATCGCGAGACCATCCTGGGTGCGGAGCGTACTCTCGATGCAGTCCACATAGTGGTCAATGAGGATGTCTCCAGGAAGCACACGTTTCGCGACAATGCTTTCGCTGGGTCGAAAATGTACGGCCTCGCAATAATCCACAACACCGGTTTCGCCGCTGATATGATAGGACTTTATCGTAATCTTGCGCCAACCAAAGTATGGCACCCACACGTAGCAGATGCTACGAAATTCATCGCGCACTCGAGGCCACTCCGTCTGGAACGTGAGACCAACGAAATTGAACTTCATGAGTCCCCTCTTCACAGGGTGGGTAAGGCTCCCTGTTTGCGCATAGCTAAGCAAAAAATGTACCTTTTGTCAATAGTATACACTCAAAAAAATTAGTAAAAACAAAAACAGCCTTTTCACAAAGCTGCTTTTGCATTGTCCCCGACGATCGGTGCGACAATACGCACGACGTCGGGGTAGTCCCCCTAGTTGTTGACAAGAACTGCGATCACCCCACCCAGGATGAGCGCGGTGATCGCCAGCACGATCACCAGCCATGTCTTGCTATCGCCATGGGCACGTCCTTGGCCAGCATGAGCCTCGGACACGGCATCCAGGCTGATCGACGTCACGGTATTGAGGATCGTGGGGTCCTCGACCTTGACGACGGGATGACCGATCAGTGCTCCAAGCGGAACCTGCCAGTCGCTCACCCGTCCATGAACTTGGACGTTGACCTGCTGATGAACATGGTTCATCCTGACGGTCAGGGACACCATGTGACCGGTCGCTTCTTGCACGTAACATGCTCCGCCACGAGCCTCGAGCTCCTCAATGGGCAGCTCGTACGGAATATCATCACAATAAAAAAGCATGACTCGTCTCTCCTCCCATGGTTGTCTGGATGCATAGATAATCATAAAAATATATTTTTGTAAAGGATAATTATTCGTTCGCATACAAATGCAGATTCTGTTACCATACAACTATACCACTGAACCCATAACAACATTTTTATGCTCAAACAAAACTCCCCCGCCCCACCATTCTCCCTCCCGGACCAAAACGGAAAAATGCAAAGCCTAACAGACTACTCAGGCAAAAAAGTGCTGCTCTACTTTTATCCAAAAGATGATACACCCGGCTGTACGACCGAAGCGTGCAACTTTCGTGATAGACTGAACGAACTAAAAGACCACGGCGTGCAAGTCCTCGGTGTGAGTAAGGATACTATCGCATCACACAAAAAATTCTCAGAAAAGTTTGATCTCAACTTTCCCCTTCTCTCTGATGAAAATGGAACACTCGTGAAAGCCTACGGCGTCTGGAAAGAAAAAAGTATGTACGGGAAAACATACATGGGCATTTCTCGTGAATCATTTCTCATTGATGAAGAAGGCAACCTTGTGAAACATTATGAAAAAGTAAAGCCAGAAGAACATGTCGAGGAAGTATTGCGGGATGTCGAAGCATAGTGTGATTGACAAACCAGCTAAAAACAGCTATACTCCGGCCTACGCTAAAGCTTCGGCCGACAAGCGTTGCCTTTTTTAATATCGCACTATGGCACAACAAGAATCCGTCATTCTCAGATTTGACGCCGTCAAATTTCACTACGATGAAATCAAACCCATTCTCAATGGCGTCAGTTTTTCTATACGAAAAAATAGCAAAATCACCATCATGGGCCCAAACGGCGCAGGAAAATCTACCATTTTCAAACTCATCACTGGAGACATTCAGCCAGTCGAAGGCAGAGTCCTTATCACTGATAATGCGTCTATTGGCATTGCGAAGCAAATCATGGCTGACGAATATAAAGAACTGACTGTCCGAGAATACTTTGCAACAGCGTTCACAGAAAAAAAACATAACCTCGATAAACTCATCACCGACGTCCTCGATGTCGTGAACTATCACATTCCTCTCGACAAACAAATCAAAGACACATCAGGTGGTCAGCAAGCTCGCCTTCTCTTGGCACACGCATTGATCCAACAACCCGACATTCTCCTCCTCGACGAACCAACGAACAATCTCGATGATGACGGTATCGGTCACCTGACATCCTTCCTCATCATGTATGAAAAAACCGTTGTGGTTATTTCTCATGACACGTACTTTTTGAATTCATTTACCGATGGTGTCTTGCATCTCAATGAATACACAAAAGAAGTAAAACAATATCAAGGAAACTATCTCGATGTACTCGAAGACATCAACGCACAGATAGAACGAGAAGAACGAAAAAATGCACAACTCCAAAGAAATATTCAAGATCGAAAAGATAAAATAAACTTCTTTTCAAACAAAGGAGGAAAGATGAGAAAACTTGCGGCAAAAATGCGCGAAGAAGTTGCAGAAGATGAAGCAAACATGGTAGACGTGATGCAAGAAGACAAAACCATCACACGGTTTGACATCCCAGCACAAGAATACAAAGAAGAAATCTTGGGCATGAATCATATTTCTATTTTGAAAAACCATGAAGTGGTAGAGAAAGAAGTCAATATTCACATGCGGCGCGGCGACAGACTCTTTATCAAAGGACCAAATGGTATTGGAAAAAGCACGCTGCTGAAGCGCATTGCAGAAGAACAAACAGATGGCATCACGATTGGTGCAGGTGTGCGTGTTGCGTATTATAAGCAGGATTTTTCCGGACTTGATTTTAATAAAACTGCCTTTCACTCTCTCAAAGAAATGATGGGCGTGCCAGATGATGAAGTTATTTACCGCGTTGCCGCACGATTTTTATTGAGTTCAAAAGTTCTGCAAAATTTGGTTGGTGCATTATCCGAAGGACAAAAAGGATTGCTCGTCTATGCACGTTTTGTCTTGCAAGAGCCAGGCCTCTTGATCCTCGACGAGCCGACGAACCACATCAACTTCCGACATCTTCCCGTCATAGCAGAAGCAATCAATCAGTACGAAGGCGCGATGATTCTCGTTTCTCACGTTCCAGAATTTGTCGAACAAATTACTATCAAAAACGAACTCGATCTGGGTCGCATCTAATTCAATTTATATGTCAAAAGTTGAAAAAGGACACAAAGTCACCGTACACTATACAGGATCTCTCGACGACGGCACCATATTCGATTCATCAAAGAATCGTGAACCACTTGAATTCATTGTTGGTGGTGGCATGGTGATTGAAGGATTTGATGAGATGGTCATCGGTATGAGCGTGGGAGACACGAAAAAAGAAACACTCCCCTCTCACAAAGCATACGGCGACCGTCGTAATGAACTTGTCGGCGACGTCCCAAAAAACAATATTCCAGAAAACATTCGTGACAACGTCGCAAAAGGTGACAAACTTCAAATTCCACAACCAAACGGTATTGCGATTGTCACGGTGATCAATGTCACAGACGATGCCATCACCATCGACGCAAATCCAGAACTTGCAGGAAAAGATCTTACATTTGAGATAGAACTGGTAGAAATTAAAGAAGTCGAATAAACACAAAATCAGTGCGATAAAAAAAGAGAAGCCCCGTAGCGAAAAGTACGCTACGGGGCTTTGTTGTCGTTGTGACCTCGAAAAGTTGTCCCGCAGAGACGGAATCCCGCTTTGCGGGAGGAGATGGGTTGCGTTGCATTATGATTTCTTTTTTTTCTCACGCTTTCCTTCCACTTTTTTCCGTGCTTCTAGTTCACGTATTTCATCTCTCAAAATAGCCGCCACTTCAAACTCAAGATTCTGCGCCGCTTCTTTCATGTTCTTTTGTTTATCTTTGATAATTTCTTCAATCGTCCTGCCATCTCCTAGCATATCAAGACGTGCAATTTCTTTTATACGTCGATTTCTTGCTTTTTTTGCTGTCTGACTTGTAGAGGCAGAAAGTCCAAATTCTTCCAAAATATTTCGGATACTTTTTTCAATTGTTTTTGGTGTGATGCCATGTTTCTTATTATACGCAAGTTGTTTTTCTCGACGACGATCGGTCTCTTCTATCGCGCGTTCGATAGAGCCGGTCATGTGATCGGCATAAAGAATGACTTGCCCATTGACATTGCGAGCCGCACGACCAATGGTCTGAATAAGACTTGTTTCACTGCGAAGAAATCCTTCTTTATCGGCATCAAGAATTGCGACGAGTGAGACTTCCGGAATATCCAGCCCTTCTCGAAGCAAGTTCACACCAACAATCACATCGACCTCTCCTTTACGAAGGGCGGTAATAATTTCAATGCGTTCAATAGTCAAAATATCACTATGCAGATATTTTACTTTTATGCCACGCTCTTGCAGATATTCTGTCAGATCCTCTGCCATGCGTTTTGTAAGCGTCGTCACGAGCGTTCGTTCTTTTTGCGTTATTCTCTCTTGAATTCGCTCTATGACATCATCTACCTGAGAAGGGTTTTCATCTGTTTCCGTCACAGGACGAATAATCACCTCAGGGTCAATGAGTCCAGTAGGACGCACAATTTGCTCCGCGATATTTGTACTTATCTCTTTTTCATACTCACTTGGTGTTGCAGATACATACACCACATCTTCAATACGTGCATCAAATTCTTCAAAACGCAGGGGTCGATTGTCTCGAGCACTCGGCAATCTGAATCCATTGTCTACGAGTGAATCCTTTCGCGCACGATCACCATTGTACATCGCACGAATTTGCGGGACGCTCACGTGAGATTCATCGATAATGGTAAGAAATGAACGAGATCCATATTTAAAATAATCAAGCAATGTAAATGGTGGTTCACCTTCATCACGTCCTTCAAAATGTCGAGAATAATTTTCAATACCATTGCAATAGCCGACCTGTTTGATGAGTTCAAGATCGTGTGCAACACGACGTTTCAATCGTTCATACTCAAGAACTTTTTCTTGTTTTTTGAACAATCCCAATTGTTCATGTAATTCTGATTCAATACGCCCAATGGCTCGTTCTCTTGATTCAGTACTCATGACATAGTGCTTTGCAGGAAAGAGCCACAGATCTTCTTGCTCTCGGCGAATTTTTCTCGTAACAGGATCAATCTGTTCAATGCGCGTAATCTCCTCACCCACCTCAAGTCTATAAATCATTTCTTCATTCACGGGCATCATCTCAAATACTTGTCCACGCATACGAAACGAACCTCGCACAATATCTGCATTTGTTCTTTCAAATTGCATTTCAACAAGTTGTTGCATCACAGCACGTCTATCCAAACGTTGTCCTACTTCGAGATGCAACACAATTTTTTCATATTCTGTCGGGGAACCCAAACCATAAATGGCTGATACCGATGCGACGATAATGACATCTTCGCGAGTCAACAGCGCTTGCGTACAGGCATGACGAAGTCGATCAATTTCTTCGTTGATCTGTGCCTCTTTTTCTATATACGTATCACTTGATGCAATATATGCTTCTGGCTGATAATAATCATAATAACTGACAAAATACTCAACGGCATTGTCTGGAAAAAATTCGCGAAATTCATTACACAGCTGAGCGGCAAGTGTTTTATTATGAGCAATAACAAGTGTCGGTTTTTGCACCTCTTGAATCACGTTTGCAATGGTAAAGGTCTTTCCAGAACCAGTCACACCAAGCAATGTCTGTCGTTTGTCTCCTTTTTTGATACCAGAAACAAGCGACTGTATAGCCGTTGGTTGATCGCCTGCGGGTTTATATTGTGAATGTAATTTGAATTTCATAAATTAGCCTGCCCGGCGCAGCTCAAACAAAGTATTGAGCGGAGACGGGATCGCCTGCTGGTTTGTACTCTGAGTGCAATTTGAATTCCATAGATAATCAACCTAGCACATCACACCTTGTTTTTCAATACAAAACGCTACAAGCTAGCACCTAAAACCTAATCTTCCTACTCCACCTCAACCTTTTCCCCAAACTCAGGGACAATCGTTTTCACACCATAGCGATCACGTGTTTTGTGCGCGAGTTCTGTAGCAGCATGATCATCACCATGGACAAAACAAACTTTTTGGGGCGCAGTCCCGCTACTGCCAATCCAGTCAAGCATCTTGTCTTGATCTCCATGTGCAGACAAGGCACCAATGGCTTTGATCGTACAATGCACAGGAATATGTTCATTAAAAATACGCACATTTTCTGCGCCTTCGTACAATCTCCGACCCAGCGTCCCTTCTGCCTGGTACCCGACAATGATCAGCGTAGATTTTGGATCAGAGAGATACCTCATCGCGTGATGCATGATACGCCCACCATTCATCATCCCCGAGCCTGCAATAATCATCTTTGGCGATGGGACAGTGTTGATGGCTTTTGATTCTTCGACGGTACGAGTAATCGTGAGTTGTTTAAACTTAAAAAAATCATTGCCTTGCATGTGTTTTTCTTTTGCATCTTTGTCGTAATAGTCTGTATACGTGGTATACGTTGGCATGGCATCGATAGCAAGTGGACTGTCAAGAAAAATAGGAAATTGCGGAAGCGTCTTATCTTCTTCTGCCATTTCATCAAGCATATACAAAATTTCTTGCGTTCGTTCGAGCGAAAAGGCAGGCATCATGATCGTACCGCCTCGGCGCACGCCTTCTTTGACGAGCTCAAGTAAGATGTCTTTCCGCATGCGTTCATCCTCATGGAGTCGATCACCATACGTCGATTCACAGATGAGAAAATCAACGGGCGACAAGGCTTCTGAATCTTGTAAAATAGGCACGTTTTCATTTCCCATGTCTCCAGAAAACGCAATTGTTTTACCGCCCGAGGTGAGCTCAATAAATGATGATCCAAAAATATGTCCTGCATCTTTGAGCACGATCGTTGCACTGCCGATGGAAAATGGCGTGCGATATGATTGTGCATGACATTGGGACATCGCCCTTGTGACATCTTCTTCTGTATACAAAACAGGATCCCCTGTTTTTTTATTATTATACTTCATGATGTGATACGCATCTTTCCAAATAAGTTCAGCAAGCTCAAGTGTTCCATGAGTACCATAGATCGGTCCGCGGAATCCATCACGCACCAATTTTGGGATGCGTCCGGTATGATCGAGGTGTGCGTGACTCACGACGACAGCATCAAGGCTCGCAGGATCAAATCCAAAATCTTCATGATTTTTTTGCTCATTAAATTGTCCGCCTTGAAACATTCCGCAATCAAAAAGGATCTTCTCTGCCCCCGTGTCGACAAGATGACAGGAGCCAGTGACTTCATGTGCCGCTCCAAAAAAGGTAACATTCATAAAAAATATATAAAAACAAATGAGATATATAGTCTATCATACCTGACCTTCACTCATATGTACAAATAGGTACTTTTCTGCTATGATACGTACATTCCAATACTACGTTATGCATCGAAACACAGATGATATCCAAATTCAAGGTCCACCAATAGATGAGATACAAAAACGGTCATCTTGTCTCAAGCGAAGCTGCGGAACGCTTTTAGGTATAATTATTGTATTGCTCCTTATATTAAGCTTTCTCATCCATACCATTGTCCGCCCTCGCATTAAACATCTTGCTATCCTGCCAACAGATATCCCAAAGGAAATACCTATCTACGATGCACAGAATCTTGATGTTATTTCCTATATCGACGGAGGACAACGCGCACAAGCGATTGAACTCCTTGCGTTTGTGCCAAAGGCCATCCTGTCCCCCCTTATTCTGGCCATAGAAAATGCAGACGAAGCTGCAGGAGCAGAAACAGAATCGCTCTGGGAATCATTCATTCGTATTCTCGGTACGCCAGTAGCAGATCACAGAAATATCCTCTCAGTCGAATGGACAGAGCTTCAAGCCGCACCATCGTTTATCCATTCCTATTACCGCACAGCACTCACACAGGCAGGATATACCGAAACAGACGAACATACCGCGGACAGCACTCGATTTGAAAATGAGCGCGAAGGAACGACAGTTACCGTAGATATACAGGACAATGGCAATGCTCAGGATGGAACAGATTATGCTATACTACGAGTCTATTATACGTTTTCACCAAAAAAATAATCGTTTTGTGCTATGGCAATAAAAGTCATCACACAGCAGAATCTCACATGGATAAACATCGATCGCATTGATGAAGAAGCATTGACGTATTTGAAAAAAAATCACAACTTCCATCATCTCGATATTGAAGACATCCAAAGTGAAAGTCAGACACCAAAGGTAGATGCGTATAAAAACTACTTGTTTGTTGTCCTTCAAGTTCCACATTGGCAAGGAAATACAAAAACAATTGTCCCGCTGGAGGTTGACTGTTTTATCGGAGAAAACTACTTGATTACGGTTCAGAATACAAAAGTAAAAGAAATGAAAAATTTCTTTTATAAATGTATGAAAAACAGACAAACAAAACGAGAATGGATGAGTGGGACGTCTGGATTTTTGTTTTATCATGTGCTGGAAGCACTGTTTCACAATTCCAGAAGCACACTGAATAATATTGGTAAACAAATTTCAAAAATGGAAACCAATGTATTTTCTGGAGAGAGAAATCCACATATCGTTCAAGAACTCGCCGTCCACAGACGAAACGTTCTGAGCTTTCGACGCATTATCGACCCACAACGCTATGTCATCGCCAACTTGTCGCACACGAGAAAACCATTCTTGAACGATGATTTAAATGTATATTTTGATAACGTTGTCGACTACCTCAACAAAATTTGGGTGATCCTCGATACGTATCGTGACACCGTTGACGGGCTGCACGTGACCGTGGAGTCGTTGATTACGCAGCGGACGAATAAAGTAGTAGGCACACTCACGGCTATTTCCGTAGGCTTGTTGCCACTGACACTGCTCTCAGGTATTTATGGCATGAATATCGACAATCTCCCATTTGCACACAATCCACTCCTTGTGTGGGGCATGTTTGCCATATTGGCAATCGTGATATTGTTGGCACTCTTCACTATGAGAAGAAATAAATGGCTATGAGTGCGAACTAACGAAATGATACGAACATACAAAATCCATGCCCTATGCAAAATGAATATTAAAAAGTGTCGTTCGTAATTTCGTATCATTTCGTCAGTTCGTACTCAATGTATGATGAAACGTCTCTTCACCAACACCCAATCCTCCATCACCGGCGCTGCCATCATCCTCGGGGCTGCGTCTTTTTTGAGTCGTATCATGGGTATTATTCGTGATCGTATTTTTGCGCATCAATTTGGGGCGGGTGATGTGCTGGATGCGTACTATGCAGCATTCCGTGTTCCTGATCTTGTCTACAATCTTCTGGTTGTAGGAGCACTGTCCGCGGGATTTATCCCCATCTTTCTTGAACTCAAACAAAAAAATAAGGCCGAAGCCTGGCATGTCACAAATAGCGTGCTCCATATTATTGCCATTGGATCGATGTTCGTATGCGCGGTTCTTTTTCTCTTCGCGCCAAGTATCATTCACGCCATTGTGCCAGGATTTGATGCAGAAAAACAAGCATTGACCGTCATGCTCTCACGCATCATGTTTATCAGTCCGATCATCCTCGGGATCAGTAGTCTGGTGAGTGGTGTGTTGCAATCATACAAATCATTCCTCATCTATAGCATCACCCCTATCATGTACAATCTTGGTATTATTATCGGTGCCGTCCTTTTTGTACCGATCTATGGGGTAGAAGGACTTGCCTATGGCGTCTTGCTTGGGGCCATATTGCATTTGTGTATACAGTTGCCTACCTTGTTCCGCCTTGGTTTTCGCTATCGCCCTGTGATGGATGTAACCAATATCTCTGTGAGACGGATTGGAAAAATGATGATTCCACGAACCATGAGTCTCGCCACAGCGCAAATAAATTTGATTGTTATGACCGTTCTTGCCTCAACGCTTGGCGTGGGAAGTATTGCGATTTTTAATTTTGCAAACAATTTGCAATATTTCGCTGTGGGCATTATTGGTATTTCCTTTGCTGTTGCCGCGTTTCCTGCGTTGTCAGAATTGATTGCAAAAGGAAAACAATCAGACATGATAGAACAACTCATCAGGACGACCAGACAAATTTTATTCTTCATTCTTCCGATGAGTATTCTTTTCCTTGTACTTCGCGCGCAGATTGTGAGAACCGTGTTGGGCAGTGGAGCATTTGATTGGGATGATACCATTGCAACAGCCGATACACTTGCCTTTTTTTCTTTTTCTCTCTTTGCACAAGCGCTCATTCCCCTCTTGGCACGAGGCTTTTATGCACTCAAAGACACCTGGACGCCGTTTCTCATTGGACTTTCAAGTGCGCTTGTCAACATTCTCGCAGCACTCTATTTGAAAGATATCTATGGCATTCAAGGATTGGCATTTGCGTTTAGTATCGCTGCAATCTTTCAAATAGTACTTATGTGGTTTTCTCTCAGGCATAAAGTTGGTCCTATGGGTGAAAAGTCCTTGTTACGTTTTCTTGGCAAAATTTCGTTTGCAACACTCTGTATGGCGATCATTGCGCAGTATTTGAAAGAACCACTTTCGTATCTCGTAGATATGACACGTCTCTGGGGAATTTTTCTTCAAGGGCTGGGTGCTGGGACGGTTGGCATCTTCATGTATATCCTACTTTGTTGGCTGCTCGGGGTAGAAGAAGTGGACATCATAAAAAAGAGTTTCAAAAAACGCTCACTCAAACTTGCCACAGTGGAAGCGTCTATCAATGAACCGGATGAGGTGTAATTTCATGTATCACAAATCATATAACATAAAACAAAAAGCCACGAACAATCGTTCGTGGCTTTTTGAATCTGGCCGACGTACGTGGTACGTCGGCCTTCATGTCCTTCTCGCCGCACGGCGTGCGCTGCGAGCCCTAATGTTCCTTGATACATTTCTCGCGGTAATGCTCGGCCGCGAGATAGATCGCCGGGTTGAGCCCGGTCACGTCAGCGAGTCCCTTCACCGTGGCCCACATGGAGATAGGCTGAGTGAACTTCGCACCAGTGCAGTCTGAACCAGTGAAGTTTGCTCCGGTAAAATCCGCACCGCTAAAGTCCGCCTCGATGAAGATTGCACCAGTAAAGTCCGTATTAATCAGGCGTGTCTGGGTGAGCTTCGCCTCAGTAAAGTCCGCCTCGGTAAACTTTGCCTTTGTGAGCTCTGCCCTGGTAAGAATAGCTCTGGTAAGATCGGAACCTCTGAATTCAGCTGCACTCAGATTCGCCCAAGAGAGATCTGCACTCTCAAAACACCCCCCAGTGATCTTCACTCTGGTAAAGTCTGATTGACTGAGATTTGCTTCAAAAAACCACACTCCAGAAAGCTTCGCTCCAGTGAAATATGCACCACAGAAATTCGCTCCTTTGAAGTTTGCCCTTCGAAGGTCAGCACCCAGGAGTTTCGCCCTGCTCAGGTTCGCCCCACAAAGATACTTATTATTGAAGTCCGCCCCACGGAGGTCTATCCAATAAGCATCAGCCCCCTGACGTAACGTGTTACTCTCACTTACCTTCTCTGCCTCGAGGAGAGTACGATAACTACGCTTCTTTGACACGGTTTTTCCCTCCCGTATTATTTTTTCTTCTCTCTAGCACGACGCACTGGAGAGCTAAAAACCATAACACATTTTCCTCCTTTTATCAATAGCAACCTGACAAGAAACATTTTTATCAAAAAAAAACTGTTTTCAACCCTTGCAAAAAGACAAAAAATAGCCTAATATAAGCACATTATGGAAACCAAAAACATCCGCAATTTCTGCATTATCGCCCACATCGACCATGGTAAATCTACCCTTGCGGATCGATTTCTTGAAGTTACCGGCACGATCGATAAACGCAACATGAAAAACCAGCTGCTTGATACCATGGATATCGAACAAGAACGTGGTATTACTATCAAACTCCAGCCAGTCCGCATGCTATATCAGGACCATATTCTGAATCTCATTGATACACCAGGCCATGTTGATTTCTCATACGAAGTCTCCCGTTCTCTTGCTGCAGTCGAGGGAGCCATTCTCCTCGTCGATGCCAGTCAAGGTGTGCAAGCTCAGACGATTGCAAACCTGTATCTTGCGATTGAACAAAACCTCACGATTATCCCTGTCATGAATAAGATTGATTTGCCAAATGCAAATCCAGAAAAAGTCGCAGAAGAAATTATTCATCTCATCGGCTGCAAGCGCGAAGATATCTTAAGCTGTTCAGGAAAAACTGGAGAAGGCGTGCCAGAAGTCCTCGCAGCAGTCATTGCCCAAATCCCAGCACCAGTCGATACAAAGGCAGCTCCGGCACGGGCTCTTATTTTTGATTCTTTTTTTGATGATTATCGCGGCGTGATTGCATCAGTGAGAATGCAAGATGGTGAACTGAAAAAAGGTGACAAGATCGTATTCATGGGAAGCGGCATCCATGGCGAGGTGCTCGACACCGGCCACTATGCCCCACAGATGGTCTCTGACAAGATGCTTGAAAACGGGCATACAGGATACGTTGTGAGTGGACTCAAAGAAATCGGGAATGTCCGAGTCGGTGATACGATTACACTCGAAAAAACACCAGCAACATCACAACTGCCTGGATATAAAGAAGTCAAACCCATGGTTTTTGCAGGCGTCTTTCCAAACGAAGGAGACGCATATAGTGAAATGCGAGATGCCATGGACAAATTAAAATTAAACGACTCTGCCCTTTTCTTTGAACCAGAACATTCCCAAGCACTTGGCTTTGGTTTTCGCTGCGGTTTCCTCGGCATGTTGCATCTTGAAATTTTTCAAGAACGACTTCGCCGTGAATTTGATATTGATATTATTGCGACCGTACCAAGTGTTGCCTACCATATTTTTAAAACCAATGGAGAAGAAATCACGATAAAAAGTCCACAAGATCTCCCAGACGTCCAACAAATAGAGCATATCGAAGAGCCCTGGATGGATGTGGATATTATTGTGCCAGAAAATTTTATTGGCAACATCATGAGTCTTGTTGCTGAACGCAAAGGTATCTATGCAAACACAGAATATCTCAGCGCCGGTTCATCACAGCGAGCCATGCTGCACTATCAGATGCCACTGGCGTCGCTTATCACAGATTTTTATGATAAGCTAAAAAGTGTCTCAAGTGGATACGCGTCTATGAATTATGAGTTCAAAGATTATCGAAAATCTGATGTTGTCAAAATGGATATTTTAATTGCAGAAGAAGCTGTAGAAGCACTCTCTCTCCTCGTTTGGAGAGACGAAGCACACAATATCGGGAAAAAAATCGTAAACTCACTCAAAGACACACTCCCGCGACAGCAATTTGTCATCAAAATTCAAGCAACGATTGGAGGAAAAGTCATTGCAGGAGAAAAAATTTCAGCTCTCAGAAAAGATGTGACCGCAAAGTTGTACGGTGGAGATGTCACACGAAAACGAAAACTGCTTGAAAAACAAAAGAAAGGAAAAAAGAAAATGATGGCTATGGGAAAAGGAAAAGTGGACATTCCAACAGAAGCATATCTCGCCGTATTAAAACGGTAACGTTCATCTAACCCCACATCTATGTATATAAAACTGTTTGTTACAGGAGGCACCTTTGATAAAGAATACAATGAACTCACAGGAGAACTTGTCTTCCACGACACACACATTCAAGAAATGCTCCTCAGAGGTCGTGCCAAACTTGACGTGAATGTGCGCACGCTCATGATGATTGACAGTCTGTTTATGACACGAGAAGACAGACATATTATTCTCGATCATTGTCAAAAAACAGAAGCAGAGAAAATCGTTATCACGCATGGTACTGACACCATGGTAGAGACAGCAAAACTCCTTGCCTCCGAAATTCATGACAAAACAATCGTCCTCACCGGCGCGATGATCCCTTACACATTTGGCAGCTCAGATGGACAGTTTAATCTTGGCAGTGCACTCGCCTTTGCACAAACCCTCGAACCAGGCGTGTATATCGCTATGAACGGGCGCTACTTCCAATGGTCAAATGTACAAAAAAATAAACAAACCGGCATATTTGAAGAGCTCACTTCGTAACATCCCCTCTATGCAACACAAACACATGAAAATTTCATGGCTCATCATCTCTGCAATCGCGATCTTGAGTATGATCTTCTTTAGCATCCTCCCTGCATTCTATAGCTAACACGCATGCCAACATTTCGAAAGTCACATAGTGAATTTCACCCTCATCACATCTACCAGCTCGAAGTGATCTTTCTTTTTTTCATTGGATTTTGTTTGTTCTTTGCGTACTTTTTGATCATGGAGTACTACCAATTGGATATGGCTACTGCCCAATGGTATTTTGTGGCACCATGGACAGCGATCTATACACTCTGGTGCCTCACACTCAGAACAAATATACCAAAGGATGAACAAATTACTGCTCTCAAACGGCCAATCATTCACTGGATGCTTTTGGGTATCATGCTTCTTGCCTACCAACTAGAACCCATTAACCTGGAACGATTGTATAGCTTTGACATCACTTTTTTTGTCTTTACCATATTTCTGGCAGATTCATATTGGGACTTCATATAATCCGAATATGACGAATCTTTATCCGAATCTACAAATATCCGAATACCTACAAATCTTCTTTGAAAGATATTCGTAATATTAGGATATTTGTAGATTCGGATTATTATATTTGTACTATGGAAAAACAATGGTCGATCTTAGACCTTCCCCCACAATCATTTTTGGACGAACATCCTGAACTGCCACCCATCGTCGCAAATTTGTTGTATCATCGTAATATCAAAGAACAACAAGATATTGATATTTTTCTTGGTCCAGACTATAGCCGTGATGTGCATGATCCATATTTATTTCAAGATATGGAAAAGGCAGTCGCACGCATCAACCAAGCAATTGAACAAAATGAACGAGTTACAGTACACGGGGATTATGATGCAGACGGGGTATCTGGCGCTACTATTTTGACGACCATGTTTCGCTCACTTGGATATGAAAACACAGATATCTATATTCCCCATCGTGAAACAGAAGGATATGGATTGAATCTCAATACCGTCAAACTGCTCCATGAACAAGGAACGACACTCATCATCACCTGCGACTGTGGTATTAGCAATACACCAGAAGTAGCCCTCGCCAATGAACTCGGGATAGATGTGATTATTACCGACCACCACTCTATTCCAGCAGTACTGCCAGCAGCAATTGCAATTATCCATCCAAAAATAGAAGGGGAACCCTATCCAGACAAAACACTTGCAGGAGGTGCTGTTGCATTCAAAGTCCTCCAAGCAATGTTCAAAAAACATGCTGAAGCACATGAGACATTGCCAAATGGAGAACTCCATGCCTCTGCAGAAAAATGGCTCCTCGACATGGTCGCGATTGCGACCGTGGCAGACATGGTTCCCCTCCTCGGTGAATCTCGCACTCTCACAAAATATGGTCTGATCGTAATGAACAAAGCAAAACGTATAGGCCTCAGAAAGCTTCTCCTTGAAGCAGGCATTATGCATGCAGACGGATCGATGAAATATCCTATTACCGAAGAAACCATTGGATTTCGTATTGCTCCATGGATCAATGCTGCAGGCCGTATTGACCATGCAAATGTAGCATACAATCTTTTTACAACCACAAGTCCGACAGAAGCCGTCGATCTTGCGTACAAACTCAATCAAAATAATATCGAACGTCAAGCCATGACAGAAATGTATGTGGCAGAAGCAACAAGACAAGTCGAACAAGAACAAAAAGAGGCACCGGTTCTCTTTGTCTATCATGAAAGCTGGAATCCTGGTGTCGTAGGGCTTGTTGCCAGCAGAATAAAAAATACCTATGACAAACCAGTCATCGCCATGACAAGCAATGAATCTGGCATTATGGGATCAGGACGAAGTGTGGAAGGATTCAATATGATCGAGGCTATCCAATCTATGCCAGAATTTTTTGATAAATTTGGTGGACATCCTATGGCATGTGGCTTTACCCTAGCATCTCCAGAAAAACGAGCAGAATTCCAACAGGCACTTTCAAATATATTTGTAGAAAAAACAGCAGGCATGGATTTGTCACCAAAACTTATGATTGAGGCAGACATTGATCTCGATACGATCAATTGGAATTTGTACGAACTGCTTGAAAAATTTTCTCCCTTTGGCCAAGCAAATCCAAAACCACGGTATCTTGCAAAAGATGTTACCATTTTTTCTCTTCAGTCTATTGGCAAGTCGCAAGGACATCTCAAAATGGTCCTCCAACATCATACGAAAAAAATGCACAAAGCCATTGGCTGGGGACTGGCAGATGCCACTCGTGGTGATGGCAATGACTGGAGTAAGGTATTGAAGGCTGGAGACCATGTTGATATAGTATGTGAGATTGGATTGAATGAATGGAATGGCAATCGAGAATTGCAGTTAACTATTACAGATATTCGGAAGGCTGAGAAAGCTGAGCAGGCTTAGAAGGCTTGTAAGGCTTTTTACATTATTCTAAGCATTCCAAGCCTTCTAAGCTTTTCATTATGAAATTATACCTACACACAGACGGAGGCTCTCGGAACAACCCAGGACCTTCGGCATCAGGCATTGTCATAAAAGATGATACAGGAAAGATTGTCGCATCCTACGGCGAATATCTTGGTATTCAAACCAATAATTTTGCAGAATATTCTGCAGTGATTTCAGCACTTACAAAAGCAAAAGATCTTGGCGCAACAGAAATCGTGATCATTGCCGACAGTAAGCTCGTTGTCGAACAACTGAACAGACGATGGAAAGTAAAACATCCAAACATTCAACCTTTATTTCTCAAATGCTGGAATCTGATGCAACAGTTTAAAAAAGTCACCATCAAACATACCCTTCGCGCGGGAAATAAAGAAGCCGATGCAGAGGTGAATAAAGTGCTCGATGCACGCATGTAATATGTCAGCAACTCCAAAAGTAGGAACATCTCACAATGGAAAAGATATGCACTATTCAGTTGGAGCAATGATTAAGCGTGGCGACACATATCTATTGATAGAACGGAATACGCCTCCATTTGGCTTTGCTGGTCCAGCAGGGCATATTGATGAAGGAGAACTGTCAGAAGATGCCGTCCGACGTGAAGTGCAAGAAGAGACAGGCTTTCAACTAACAAATGTCACTTTACTTACAGCAGACGAAGAACTTGATTGGAACTGGTGTAGACGTGGCATAGAAGTTCATTCTTGGTATCTGTATGAAGGAAGTATTGAGGGAGATGTAGACGAGACAAATGTTCGAGAAGTAAAATCAATTGGGTGGTATACCAAAGAACAGATAAAAACACTCACACTCGAACCTGTATGGAAATATTGGTTTAAAAAATACAATATTATATGAAAATAGCACTCTGCCACAGCATGCAATATGCTGAAAAAGCAAAAGAAGTACAACAATGGTTTCAAGCTCGTGGGCATGAAGCATTTCCTTCGTCATTTAATGAATTGTTTATAGGCCTCAGTGATGAAGAAAAAGAAACACTAAAACTAAAACAAAAATTTGAACTAGATGCTATTCGAGAGCATTGGGGTAATATAGAAAAATCAGACAAGGTCTTGATTCTCAATTACGACAAACACGGCATTCCAAATTATATTGGAGGCAATAGTTTTCTTGAAATGGGATTTGCATATATTCTCAAAAAACCGTTGTACCTTCTCAATCCGATTCCAGACATGCCCTATTATAAAACGGAAATTCAAGCAATGAAACCGATTGTGCTGAATGGAGATTTTGAAAAGATATTAGAATAATTGACGATCTTCAGAAAAGCTCATATACTATCATTTCTAACTATTAAGGAGAGGTATATGGGTACCATCACCCGTTGCGACCTTTGCAACAAAAAAAGAGGTAGTAAAGATGATTGGTCATCGATTACTCTCAACACCTCAAACAAAGATTTGGCTGAAAAAATAGGCTCATATGGATATCAGGTTTGGGATCTTTGTCCAGCATGTAGTGCAAAGGTTATACCAGCCACATTGAAAGTACTAAAAAAGAAAAAATAAGCACTTCTAAAAAACCGCCTTATAGCGGTTTTTTTATTTAATAAAGTTTTTTGAACTTAGTGAGTTTAAAGTTAACATTATTTCCATCTTTGTCTTTTCCTGAAAAAAACCTTAATCTTCTGTTTTGAGGGTCAACAAATTTCAACATGTTAAAAGCTGAGTATATTATAAATGTATATATGAGTACATTTGCAACAATAGGTGTCCAGTCAATCAATTGGGGCTGATTTATCAATTTATCTAGATTGTCTCCTTCCACAATTTTATTAATCACTTTATAGCGAAAAATGTAAAAGAAAGTATACCCTAGTATCGTTTCGTAAATAAAAGCTTTTCTGTAAAGTGCCACAATTAACACTCCAATCAACACAAGTATTTTTATAAGTTGGAATGCTATCAATGTTGTTGACTGGTGATAATAAAAAAAGATTGCTAAATTCAATATATTAGCCAAAACAAAATAAATAAGTATAGCGTCTAATATGACATTAATAACTTTGTATTTCACGGGCATGTCCACTTTTTCTTCAGGCATAAAATTATTGATTGATGGGTACCTTCATTCTACATTCTACATTCTCAATTCTGAAATTCTACAATTCCCCACGAAGTTCCTCCACCAACTTCTTCGCCTTCTTACTCAACTTCTTCGGCACGGCGACATTCACCGTGACATACTGATCCCCTCGCCCTGTATGATGCAATCTTGTAACCCCAAGATTTTTGAGTTTAAACTTTTGTCCTGGTTGTGTTCCTTCTGGGATCACCAATTTTTTCTTTCCATCGAGTGTATCAATCTCAATCTTGTCGCCGAGCGCGGCCTGTACAAATGAAATAGAAACCTCAGTATAGATATCAAATTCATGACGCTGAAATCCTGCTTTTGATCGTACATGTACTTGAACATACAAATCTCCTGCGTGACCTTGCGCCCCAGCACTTTCCCCTTTTCCCGTCAAACGAATCACACCACCATTATCAATACCACCAGGAATTTTTACTTTGTATGACGATTCACTTCGGACCATGCCAGCACCACTACAGTGCTTACAAGATTTTTCTGATTTTTTTCCAGCACCATGACAAGTAGGACATGTCGCTGCAGTTTGCATTGCACCAAGGATGGTTTGTTGCACACGAATAACTTGTCCGCGTCCACCACACTCTACACAGGTCTTTACATCACTGCCAGGCTCTGCGCCTGATCCACTACACACGTCACAATCATTTTGTTTTTGTAAACGAATATCTCGCTCCACGCCAAAAGCTGCTTCTTCAAAGGTAATCTCTATATCCACCTGTACATCATTTCCACGACGAGTCCGCCCTTGTCCGCCTCGGGAAGAACCACCACCGAAGCCAAACATATCGCCAAAAATATCACCAAAATCAAACTGTGCGCCACCGCCTCCCTGAAAACCACCACCGCCACGGGCAGCTCGCATAAAGTCCTCCCAACCAGCACCACCGCCAAAACCACCCTGCTGTTGGAAATCAGAGCCATACTGGTCAAACTGCTTGCGCTTCGTTTCATCTCCGAGAACTTGATAGGCTTCGTTCACTTCTTTGAACGTTGCTTCATCTCCTCCTGGTTTGTCGGGATGATGTTTGTGTGCAAGTTTTCTAAATGCTTTTTTAATCTCGTCTTGCGAAGCCCCTTTGTCAACGCCGAGAATTTTGTAGTAATCTTTGGACATGTTACAACCTATTAAAATCAGATAATCTATTGAGCTTCCATAAATTTATTTTCGACCTCCCCCTTAATTATTTCTTTGATTTGTTCTTGAAATTCATACTTGAATACAGTAATTCTTTTATCAAATATCCAATTTGCGGCAGCAAACCACCCCAATCCAAAGGTAAAAAGGAAAAAAGAAATAATTTGTAAAATGGAAAGTTTTACTATAAATTTATGATTACTTAAATCAAATGTCGTCGTAGTTTGATTATTACTTTCGTACGAGGTTTCAGTTCTTCCTAAACTTTTTTTAATATTACGTCCTTTAGATTTTGTTTTATTAGAAGCCATAGTTTTCAAATCTTGTTCAAAAATAGTGGAACTTTGGCTATCAACATTTCTTCTAATTCCAAATTTAAACTATAGCTACCTGGTCTCTCAAAAAGTGTGTTAACAACATTACCAATAAAATTTATTTCTTGTTCATCCTTGGCAATATTTAATTTAACTTCTAATTTTTCTCCAACTTCATTTTCATCTTCATCTAATAATGTGATAAATAGAGTATTTTTTTTACCTACAAAATTCTTAGCAACAAAATTAACGGCTACTGAAAAAGTTGGATGCACCACAGGAAATTCAAGGGCATTAATATTTGTAAAAATACCAATCAAATTCAATTTCCTATCAGCTGACCAAAAGGCATTGTCACACAGATGTACAAAATTTAACTTCACTTCTTTGTTCATATTTTCTACAATTAACTATCATTTCACCGGAAACCCATATACCGTATCCGGCTCATCAGATTCCTTTATAACTCCAAATTTTTGTTCATACTTCTGAACATTCTCCTGCATCGCTCTGATCATCCTCTTCATGTGTCCAGGGCTCATGATGATACGACTGTTCAATGTCCCTTGTGGTGGAAATATATTCATAAAATCCACAACAAACTCTTCTTTTGTGTGATTGATCTGTGCCACATTTGCATATCGTCCTTCAAGCACTTCATCCTTTGCTTTTATTTGAATCTGTTTTTGCTGTTCGTCTGACATATATTTATTTACTAGCTACAAGATTTGCCGAATTGAACACGACACGAAATGCCTTGCAATAGACGACAACAGAATGATACTCACTGACATTTATATTCTTTGGCACCACGTAATTCTGATTTCCTTTATTTCCTTTCAACGCTCCAAGATCAACGTACTCGCCGAGATGTCCTGATTTTTCTACATCACTACTCTTTGAGAGGACAACACGGAGGTCTGGACCATTCAAAACATCCAAATTTTCAAGACGAACAATGGTGTCGCTATTCTGCCCCAGACTGATCAATTGCACATCTCCTGTTCCTTCATGTGCGACCGTGACAAATGCACCGGTAGCAAGAACTTTTGGATGTGCAACATCCATCATGTCTTCTGACATTTCCTTATCTTCCATTTGCGACATTTCTGTCATAAATTGATTCATTGTATTTTCATCTGTAATTTGTTCGTTCAAATTACTTCCATTATCCATACTTTCTTTGAGTTCGGCAACTTTCTTTTGGAGATCTTCTGTTTTTGTCTGAGACAATTTTTCTCCTGCTTTTTGCAAGCCCTCTCCTGCTTTGCTCATAACGAAGTTAAGTGCAGACGAAACTTTCGGATCAAGTTCCTCATCAACTTTTTTGTCAATAAATAATGGAGACAAGAGCCACCAGCCAACACCTAGGATGGCGATAAGGATGAGGAGTTTGATGAGCTTGAACATAGAAATAGAAGTATGAAGTGATAGCACGTTTCCCCTCCTTACGAAGGAGGGGAACAAGGGAAGGTTTTCGCATTAGCACCGTTCTCGCTAATATGTATTACCTCACCTGTCCTCTCCTTAAAAAAGGAGAGGAACGTGCTCCATATCACTTTGAATGAATTATGATAGACAGTATATCACACAAACACGAACCTCCGCTTGTAAAGAGCGGAGGCAGATGTCTTGTCGTTACGCTTGTTTTTCGTCTTCTACAACTTCCCCTTCTACGGCCCCNNAGTTCTTCTGATGCTGATTTGATTGCCTCGACATCGTCTTTTTCTTTTGCATCTTTTACTTTTGCGATAGCGTCATCAATTTTTTTCTTTTCTTCGTCTGTGACGTCTATTTTTTTCTCTGCCACATCTTTCATCATTTTTTCTGTGGTGTACACCATGGTATCAGCAGTATTTTTGGTATCAATAAGTTCACGCTTTTTCTTGTCTTCTTCTGCATGGACTTCGGCATCCTTTTTCATTTTCTCTATTTCTTCGTCACTGAGTCCTGAAGATGCTTCGATACGGATAGATTGTTCTTTGCCTGTTCCTTTATCTTTTGCAGACACGTTCAAGATTCCATTTGCATCAATATCAAACTTCACTTCAATCTGTGGAATACCACGTGGTGCCGGTGGAATACCATCGAGCATAAATCGTCCGAGTGATTTATTGTCCGCTGCCATTTGGCGTTCGCCCTGGAGCACATGAATTTCTACACTTGGTTGATTGTCTGCTGCAGTAGAAAATACTTGTGATTTGCTGGTAGGAATGGTGGTATTTCGTTCGATCAATTTTGTAGACACGCTTCCCATGGTTTCAATACCAAATGAAAGTGGTGTCACATCAAGAAGAAGAATATCTTTTCCAAGATCACCTTGTAATTGTCCACCCTGAATCGCAGCACCCATAGCTACGACTTCATCTGGATTCACGGTCACATTTCCTTTCTTTCCAAAAAACTCTTCTACCTTTTGCTGGACAAGTGGCATACGAGTCATACCACCAACAAGCACGATTTCTTTAATATCATTTTTTGAGAGTTTTGCATCGTCGAGTGCTTTCTTTACAGGCACCATCGTTCTTTCTACAAGATCCATGGTAATTTCTTCGAGCTTTGCGCGAGTGAACTTCATGTTCAAATGCTTTGGACCGTCAGATCCCTGTGTGATAAATGGTTCATTGATTTCTGTTTCAGTCGTACTCGAAAGTTCAATCTTTGCTTTTTCAGCAGCATCTTTGACACGTTGTTTTGACAATGGATCTTTTGACAGATCAATGCCTTCTGTTTTGTTGAACTCTTCAATAATCCATTCAATAATCGCTTTATCAAAGTCGTCTCCACCAAGGTGCGTATCACCATTTGTCGCAAGTACTTCTACTGTTGCGGAGTCTGTCTCTGCATCATGAGAAATGTCGAGAATAGAAACATCAAATGTTCCACCACCGAGATCGTACACCGCAATTTTTTGTTCACCTTTTTTATCAAATCCGTATGCAAATGCCGCTGCCGTAGGTTCGTTTATCACACGGCTCACGGTAACACCAGCAATCGTTCCAGCATCTTTTGTTGCTTGTCGTTGTGCGTCGTCAAAGTACGCTGGCACAGTCACCACGATTTCACTAATATCATCACCAATTTTTTCTTTTGCGTCAGCAATGAGCTTTTGCAAAATCATNNTCACCATCTTTTACAATGGTATATGGTACATGTTTTTTTACTTGCTCAACTTCTGGATCCTCAAATCGGCGACCGATAAGACGCTTGATAGAATACAATGTTCCACCTGGATTTGTTACTGCCTGACGCTTTGCAAGCTGTCCGACAAGACGCTCTCCAGTCTTACTGATTGCAACGATAGAAGGCGTCGTGCGATTTCCCTCTTTGTTCTCCAGTACTTTTGGCTGACCACCTTCGATGATAGCCATACATGAGTTCGTTGTTCCAAGATCGATTCCGAGAATTTTTGACATATGTTTTTTGTTATTAGGTAATTTGTTAATTTGATTATTGGTTTAATTCACATACACTCCCATAATGTTTTCTCCTTCACTTTGAGTACTTATTCCAATCGGCCCCCCAGCCAACATGGTTTGATATACCCCTTCAACGTTATATCCTTTGCTTACTAAAAATTGCTGTACATCTTTGGCATATTGGTATGATTCCATGTTGCTATTAGATGTAATTTTTATTAAGGTTGGATTTTGTGCTGATATAGATTCAATCAGACTTTTTATATCTTCATCGCTCAGGTGTCTTTGGTTGTTTCCTATATTGATTTGTCCAGCGGTGATTCCGCCTTGTTGATTATTACTTGATACATTAAATGTGTCTCCCATATTTGTTTGTGTATTAATTATATTGTTACCACTAAAATGTGAGATAAGATTATCTTTTGGAGAAACTAGCACACCAATTATTCCAATCAAAATGCCTAAGATAGAAAGAATTGCTCCTATGATTTGTAAAATAAGTCCAGCATTCATATCTATTTTTTATAGAACACAGACTTCCAGGATCTCCTGGATGATCCAAGATACATATCCTGGTCAATCATGGAAATCCTGGTGATCAGTGTTCTATTTTAAATTACTAATTTTTAATTTTGAATTTTCTACTACCTTCCTCACCAACACTTCCCCAACCATCCCCCATACAACATTCGCCACCAGCATCCACCAACCGTAATCAACAAACAATGTGATAATCTGAACGATGTTGAACAAGAAAAAGATAATGAGCCAGAGAGAAAAGAATACTTTCCACATCATCGCCACACTTCCGACATGCAACATTTCTCTATAGAGAGAAAATACATAGACGAGCAGTGCCGACGTGATCATGAAGACAGTGATCAAACCGACCGTCAACGTATCACTAAGGGCAAAATGCGAAAGAAAATATTTGGTATACAGCGACGTCCCTACGATAGCGACCGAATACAATCGACTCGCAGTGAAAAGATATCGTCCGACAGTCTCCACATCTTTCTTTACCCCTTTTGTCAGTGGATTGAATCTATGATACTGATTATACATCTCGACGTAGTCCAAATCTTTTTTCCATTTTAAATATGTTTTTTTTAACATAGTTTCTGTATATAAAACACAGATTTCCAGGATCTCCTGGATTATCATGGAAATCCTGGTGATCAGTGTTCTATGTACTATTCTCTGATCACTGATCACTAATCACTGTTTATCATTTCTTCTTATTCTTTACTTCAATCTCAATCTTCTTTCCTTCTTTCTTCTCACCTGCTTTTGGACAGGTAATTTTCAAAACTCCGTCTCCAAACTCTGCCGTCACTTTGTCCTCGAGGACAGCAACGGGCAAAGGTACTTGGCGGAAGAATGATCCACTGCGAACTTCTTTTCGATAATAATTTTTTTCTTCTACTTCTCTTTCTTTGTTCGTTTCGCCCTGAATGGTAATCATTCCATCCTGTACGCGAACCTCGACATCTTCCGGACGAACGCCGGCAAGGGTAGTCTCGGCAACAACAGCGTCTTTTGTTTCATACACATCCATAGCAGGGACAAATCCCTTTGCAGGGAGGTTTGTCCCGGAGAGTGCTGGAAGCTGATTCATCATATCTTCCATCTCTCGAAATGGATCCCAGTTTGGTGACCAACGTATAAGTGACATATGATATATGAATTAAGAATAATTATTTTTTATTCACGACAACCCTCGCAACTTTCAAAATCTTTCCCCCTTTTTTGTATCCTGCATCTACTTCTCGAATAATCACACCATCATCATACTCATCACTTGATTCTTCACTCACAGATTCATGCATAGTTGGATCAAATGATTTCCCTACGGTTTCCATTTCTTCTATTCCATGCTGTTTCAAAATATCTCCAAACTGTTTCATGATATACCCAATCCCCTGTTTCCAACTCTCCCATTTTTTGTCTTCGCCATCAATCGTGACTGCAAACGCTTTTTTGAAATTATCGTACACAGGAATAAATTCTTCCAAAATTTGCCATTCACTCATTGATGCCCATTCACCTCTCTTTGTCGCTGTTTCTTTTTGCAAATTTGCATAGTCTGCTTGCGCGCGGAGCCATTGATCCTTGTAATCAATATTTTTTTCTTGTGCAATAGGAGCATTCAACGCACTCAGTGACATACGCGTCAAGTCATTCACATCCTCACGAGCAAGTGCCTCTTCTTTTGTGAGCCAGAGTGCTTCTGAAAATTCATCATTGTATTGTATATCAGGCTGTCCTGTAACGTGATATCTATAATTGAATGCAAGAAAATGTTTCTTCTTGTGATACTGAGGAGAATCGATCATTTCATATTGACCAACAAATTCAAGTGAATCAGCATCCAGTCCAGTTTCTTCTTTTAATTCTCGTTTTGCACTTTCTTCGAGAGTCTCACCCCGTTCGAGATGTCCGCCTGCAATAGCAAGCATATCACTCCACTTTGGCATGCGACCAAACCAAATCTCACCTTTTTCATTTTGAATGAATATTCCAGTAATAACCGAAATATCTCTAGAAGATTTTTGTGTCATATTATCTGTATCGTGTGTCATGTTATTTTGTACTATGAATATATTTGAGAAGGGCGACTGCTTTTGCATAGTCCATACGCATCGGCGCGAGCACCGTAAAGAGTGTATCGCCAACACGCGTCCCGACAAGTCCGCAAGAACTTCCAAATGGATTGCCAGCTCCTATCAAGACTTCTGTCTCACCTTCTGGAATCAGACTATACATCTCACCAAGTCGTTCTTCACAATGATCAAAAATTTTTGAAATGTGCACAGTGTACGCTGAATCACGAAATTCCGGCTGTGCAAACAGATGTGATATACCTGTGTAATACACAGACGTCTCACTAAATGCCACGATGATAGAACAGGACAGATGCTCTGCTGCAAACTTTGCAACCTGCTTCACCTTATCTCGTGCATCCGTTCCAGCTGCGACAGCGTCATCGATTGCCTTTTGAATCTTCTTACTCACCTCGCCAATCTCCATGATCGTGTCCACATAGTATTGATATCCCTTTTCAGTCGGAATACGGCCTGCAGACGTATGTGGATGCGTGAGATAGCCTTCGTCTTCGAGATCTCGCATCTCATTTCTCACGGTCGCCGCACTCACATCAAAATCCCCTTTTTTCGTGACAAAAGAAGACCCAACAGGCTCTGCCGTAGCAATATATTCTTCGATAACGAATTTGAGCAGGGCTTGTTTTCGGGCGTCCATAAAACTCTTTTTACATTCGAATTTCGAATGTTTACGAATGTACGAATTACGAATGATCTACGAATACAAATTATCACTCAGTTATAGTGAGTGATAATATAGCACTCATTGAGGATGAGTGTCAATATGGGGAGTTATCCACACAGGTCTCCATGTCGGCTTCGCCTCCACTGCGCCCTGCAGGCTCGTCCTTCTTTATGCTGGTTGGTTGCGCCGTGCAGGCTGATATTTGGTAATGCAGCGCAACCCCACCTAAATCCTCCCCTTATCTGGGGAGGACTTTTCTTACAAACCAGCCTGGCAGCACGTCCCTCCTGCCCTTTTTAAGGGAAGGAGGACAGGAGGTAGGGTTGAGCATCACCACAAAACCTTCTATACAAAAAAACGCACGATATCATCGTACGTTTTTGATTGGTAACTTTAGAAACCTTGCCTACCTCAACAACCTTACAAACCTTATTTTTCTGCTGTCCTACCAAACTCCTGAACACTCGCAATCTCACTGAGAAGAACATTCTCCACATAAATACCGCGAGAGTAAAAAATACGTTCAAGTTCATTTTTCAATTCTGTTTCTACAGCATCACGCTTTGCACCAACAATACCGTCCATTGGAAATCTACTTGCAACCATGCGAATACGACTGCGAACCGTCGGACGGATAATCTTTGCGATGAAGTCCTCTCCGATCGTCTGCCAGATCGCTGGGATCTGATGCACGTCGAGACGAAGCAAGATCGTTCCTTCAAAACCAATACGTTTGCCATCTTCAGACACAGCGGCAATTGGGATATCTCCCATGGCTCGCTCATTTTCCGGATTAAATTCGCGGGAAATACTATATTCAAGTGTTTGCGTGTTGAACAACTTTGCCTTTTGCCAAAATGGGATCTTAAAATGCAATCCTGGCGTGAGGACCTTTTTCAAGACACCACGACCGAGATCGTACACACAGGCAACATACCCTGGTGGGACATAAATAAAAAATCCCTTCAAGACGTCCTCCATCACGAAGGAATACATGAGTTTGTCGAGTGATTCTGCCATAGAATATGTAGTAAATCTACAGAAATATACTACCACACTGTAGATATGTTGTAAATCTCGTATAATTATTTCTTGGGCTCAGCAGGCGTTGCTTCGGGCTTCTTTTTTGACACAAAAAACGGATGTACCATCACATGCACGACAAGAGAAAATGCCATTGACGTAAGGACAAACAACGATTTTACCATCGGCAAGATCCACAAAAAGAAAAAAACACCAAGTGGAAAAAAGAGAAAGTAAAATAAATCACCTCTGTGGAGTCCTCGTCTTTTTTGAAATCCAACATAAATCTCAAGCGCAAGCCACACGCCGACAATACCTGACCAAATGATGTCATGCGTAGCCTTGAGATCAAATCCATAAAACATGCGGTTGATCTCGCCAGGGAAATCAACAAACGGATACAGTGTCTTGAGCATGCGTACCCCAGTGATTCCATTGATGAAGACCTGATAGAGCAAAATAAATACAAGCGCCTGGATACCAAGACTGAGTGCTTTTGCCCATGGCTGTACCCGTCGCTGACGAAGACGTTTTCTGATCTCTTGTTTCTGCTGAACTTTATCGTAGTGGAACTCTTTGGCAAGCTTCAAAATTTCTGTCTCTACTTCTTCATTCTTTGCCGTATTACGCTCCGAAATAATCGTCAAAGGCAAAATAAGCACACGAAGTGCCACAGTGAGATACACAACCGCCCAGCCCATGTTGCCATGAGCCCAGTTGTTGTAGATCCAAATGAGGAAATTGAAGACGGGTTCGTAGAGATACGTTGTCCAGAGATCGATGAACATAGTGATGTAAGTATAATACAGCTGTAAGCGATAAGCAATCCCGCCAGCAGTAGGGACAGGTCGCGACCTGTCCCTACGTGCTGAGAAATTCCCACGCTTCAGCCTCTGCCAAATACGTATCACGAATCTTCTCGAAGTACACCTTCACTGCATCGTGATCATTTTCTACCTCTCCATCAAGAATGGCCCGCTCGAGTTCTTTCTTAATCTTTCCAATAGTTGGGCCTGGTTTCAATCCACACAGCTCCATAATTTCTTCACCACGCACAGGAGATTGGAACTCACGTAGTTTATCCTTTTCCAATACCTCTGCAATACGCACTTCAAGATAATCATAATTTTTCAGGCGGTGCACTTTTTTCTTTTGATTCCCTGTTGTGATATCTGCTCGACACAGGATAAGAAGATCAGCAAGGTCATCTTTCAGGTTGACAATCAAACGGCGTACCGGCGTATCGGTGACGCCATCATCCATGAGCGCAATCGGCTGCAGATGCCATCGTACAAGTTTTGCGATATACCGAATATCGCGAGTACTCATCTTGAGACGCTTCCCGATCTGATGCACCATTTTTTTTCCCACATGTTCATGCATATCAAATGTCCAGCCACGTCCCTTCACGAATTTTTTTGTGTCAGGCTTTGCGATGTCATGCAGCAAACCGGCAAAACGGAGTAATGGCTTTTCTGATTGTTCTGCAATATTATCGACCACCGCAAACGTGTGCGACAAATTATCTTTATGTGTATATCCTTTCACTTCTTCCACACCGGAAAGATCTGCAATCTCTGGCATAAACTGATCAAACAATTCAGACTTGTACAGTGCCCAAAGTCCAATCGATGGCTTTGGTGTTGCCAGAAGTTTCATGAGTTCTTCTTGGATCCGTTCTGCTGACACAATACTCAGTCGTGGCGCATATTTTTTCATTGCCAAATATGTTTTTTGTTCTATTTCAAAAATAAGCTGCGCAGAAAAACGAGCCGCGCGCATCATACGAAGGGGATCTTCTGAAAATGTTTCACCCGGATCAAGTGGTGTGCGTAAAAGTCGCTCTTTCAAATCTTTTTTTCCATCATAAGGGTCCACGATATCGCCAAGTGTTCCATCAGGGAGAATCTGTTGTGCCATGGCATTGACCGTAAAATCACGACGAGAGAGATCTTCTTCGAGTGTGGCTGGGACAACCGTCGGTTTTCTTGAATCACTTCGATACGCCTCTTTGCGTGCGCCAGCAAATTCTACTTCCAAGAGTGTACGATATTGTTTTTCTTGTTCCCCATTTTCTGCGATACTATTCGTGGTTTCCAAAAAAACATACCGAGCCGTATCAAAATCAGAAAATTCAATCAACCGTCCATTTTCCGCTGAAAACTGTGCAGCAAACTGTTTTGCAAATTCGAGACCACTCCCAAGTACAACAACATCAAGATCCTTTTTGAAATCTCGCTCGAGAAGCTGATCACGTACAAAACCACCAACGACATACACATCTATGCCGGTGTTTTTGCTCAGCGTTCCAATTGACTTGAATGCCTGTTGTATATTCATATATGGACTCGACCTTAGCAGAACAGAAGGAAAAAATCAAGGCTCTTTGTTCTTCACAACAACACCATAGGTCACGGTATTACACAAGGAAAACAACTATGAGAATGGCGATCACAATACGATAAACCACAAACGGCATAAAACTCCATTTTTGAATAATTTTTAATAATCCCCATATAGCCAGATAGCCACTGATTACTGATGCAAAAAATCCGACGACTAACGGAAGCACAGCAACGGCATCGCTACCAGATTTGATGAGTTCAAGAATTTTCAACGCCCCAGCAATAGCAATCACAGGGACACTCATAAGAAATGAAAATTCCGCAGCATCTTTTTTTGATAAATTTGCAAAGAGCCCTGTGGTCATGGTAATCCCCGATCGGGAGGTCCCAGGGATGAGTGCCAACGCCTGCGCACACCCAATCAAAAGTGCTTTTTTCCATGTAAGTGATGACGTCGCATCGAGGCGCCTTCGATTGTATCTATCAGCAATACCCAGCAATATCCCCCATCCAATCAGCCCCCACGCAACAACGAGTGTGGAACGAATTTCTATATTGAGAACTTCACTCATCACAAACCCAAAGGCAAGTGCAGGTACCACAGAAAACGCAATCATCCACCCAAACATACGTTCTTGTTTTGCAATGGTTTTCAATTCATCAGTTGTTTCGCGAACAAAAAATGCCCGAAGAACACGAAAAATCTTCTCACGAAAATACACCACGACAGCGACAAGAGTCCCAAGATGAACAATCACATCAAATGTCAACCCTTGATCTATCCATCCAAAAATATGTGGCACAAAAATAAGATGACCAGATGAAGACACAGGAAGAAATTCTGTAAGGCCTTGAATGAGGCCAAGGATGAGTGCTTGAAAAATAGTCATAGCCATAAGAAAATGAATGGTATGAGTATACCAAAAAAAAGCCTTGTGGGCTATGCGTTCTTGAGTAAGGAAGAGAGTGAGGAGACGCCGCGATGACGCTCCTCACTCCCTCGTTGTCGTAACTTACCCGCGCTTGCCATAGACGCGCGGATGCCGATACGCAGGCATGCCGCCGGCGTCCTTGAGGTACGTCGTCTCGACGCACTCTCGAGCGAGATGGCGTACCTGACGTTCGTCCTTCGTAGCGATTTTATTCCAATGGCGCTGCCAGAGCTCAGGCTGCGTCTCTCGATCCGGGACGATATACACCTGCGACTCATCGGTTGGGAGGATCGGCGCGATGCACGCCCCGTACTCCTTCACAAGCCGCGCGAGTGGGATCATCTCTTCCACACCAGCCAGGTGGTAGAATCGATCGTGGCCATCCTTGCCCGCACCTCGAACAAAGGCATGGTAGCGCTCTTCGTCGAGAGTGGGCTTCTTGGCCTCAAGATCGAATCCCCCCACAGCAAGCAGGGACTCGATCTCCCAGATCGCGCAGGAATTCCCGATCCGTCCTTCGAGGATGGAGTCCGTGATCTCGCTGATAGCGAGACCGGTCACCTTCGCACCAGCAGCGAGTGCACCCCACATCAGATCCATATTGGATTGAGTCAGGTACGAGCTTGCTTCCGGTGAGAGGAACATGACGTAGTCACACCCTCCCCGGCTTTGACGCGCAGTAGCTCGGTTGAGGAGACCACAGAACAGATCAGCATGAACCTCCCCAGAAACATAGACGTCCTTGTAGCCCCTCGCCTGGACCATCTTCCGAAGCGCCGCAGCTGTCATTCCACAGTCGCTCTCGTACTTCGGGTCAGCCCAGACCACCAGATCGATCCGCTTGAAGCTGCCTTTCTGGTTCTGCAGTCTCACAGAAGTGGCAGCTTCGAGGAGCTGCTGAGCGAGTTCAACCCGGCGTGGCACGTCCTCTTCTTTCGTCGAAAACAGTCGGGCAACGATACCGACATTCTTGGTGAACATTCATCCTCCTCAATTTGTTTCGGGCGTCCCAAAACATCGTAGGAGAAATGCCACGATAGCAAGCACAGACAACATACGACAAGTCCAAAATCCGGAGATCATGTACTAAGTATGCTGCAAGACCGCATGGTCTTTACTCACAACGCAGCTTAATAACATATATAAAAAATGCACCTTTGTCAAGTACAAAAAAGACTACTCACTGTTGAGCAGTCTTCTCCTCCATATCCATTCTTTTCTAATGTGTCAACTTCGCCTTCAGAGCCTCTACTTTATTCACCTGCTCCCATGGAAACTCATCGCGTCCAAAGTGTCCATATGCAGCCGTTGCACGGTAAATAGGACGCTTCAGATCTAGCTCGCGGATAATCCCAGCAGGGGTAAGATCAAATACTTCTCGGACAGCCACTTCAAGTGTTTCATTACTTACAGTGCCAGTTCCAAAAGAATCAACCAATACACTCACAGGTTCTGGATACCCAATAGCATATGAAAGTTGCACTTCACAACGATCTGCCAATCCTGCGGCAACAATATTCTTTGCGACGTAACGTGCCATGTACGCTCCTGACCGATCTTGCTTGTTTGGGACTTTGCCGGAGAATGCTCCCCCACCATGTCGTCCCATACCACCGTATGTATCCACAATAATTTTTCTTCCTGTCAGTCCGGTGTCTCCATGTGGACCACCAATAACAAACTTTCCTGTTTCATTGATATAAAACTTTGTATTTTCATCAAGATACGCTCCGCACACAGGTTTGATCACATGTTCTTTGATATCTTCACGAAGTTTTGCCAAATCCATATCATCGTGCTGTGCAGCGACAACAACAGCATCTACACGCTTTGGTTTGCCATCTTCATATTCTACCGTCACCTGACTTTTTCCATCAGGACGCAAGTATGCAAGTGTTTTATTTTTTCGGACTTCCGCAAGTTTTCTCGTGAGTCCATGCGCGAGCATAATTGGGAGTGGCATGAGTTCTGGTGTTTCGGTACATGCAAAGCCAAACATCATTCCCTGGTCTCCTGCTCCTTGCGCTTTATGTGGATGTCCTTCTGTTTCTTTTTCTCCCATGGCGATTTCTGGACTTTGTTCATCGACAGCGACCATCACGCCACAACTCTTTGCATCAATGCCATAGGCATCATCGGTATAGCCAATATCGGTAAGAACTTGTCGAACAAGACCTGGGATATCGACATACGTTTTCGTCGTAATTTCTCCACCGACGACAACAAGACCGGTAGTAGTAAATACTTCACAACAACATGCACCATCGGGATCGTCTTTCAAAACTGCATCAAGCACTGCATCTGAAATCTGATCACAAATTTTGTCAGGATGTCCTTCGGTCACGGACTCTGACGTAAAAAAATGTTTTTCTGCCATAGCAAAAAATAGATAGACCGGGAAGAAGAGATGGACCTCCTAGAAGAGGTGTCACGACTGAGTCGGGACGGACATTGTTGAAGAGTAATCCCGATCTTCTCGGGATACGACCCACCAACAACGTGCACCATGACTCTTATCCTAGCGATAAGTAATAAAAAAAGTATACGCAAAGCCCCTGTTTTTGTCAATAAAAAAAACGTCCTCTCGCTGAGAACGTTCTCTGTGTGGGCCGGGAGGGATTCGAACCCCCGAAGGCATACGCCAGCAGATTTACAGTCTGCCCCGGTTGACCGCTTCGGTACCGACCCTCATCAATAAGCAATAAACAATGAACAAAAAACAATTGTTACTTGCTTATTGATCATTGTTTATTACTCTGGAGCCAACTCGGGGACTCGAACCCCGGACCGATGGTTTACAAAACCATTGCTCTACCAGCTGAGCTAAGTTGGCATGTAGTGTGCTAGTTCTTACTATTCTTTTGATCTTCCATATCCGCAATGCGTTCCTTAAACGTTGCAAGACGTGGATGTTCTGGATCAATCATTCTGATAGCATGAGCAGCTTCTTCTGCCCTATTTTTATCTTCCACCATTATACTGATTTCTGTGAGCATGTCAAGATAATGGATATGCTTTGGCATAATCTCTACGGCCTGAGAAATTGCCTCGTAGGCAGCATCCGGTTGACCAGCCTTCAAAAAAAGCTCAGCAAGCGTGGCAAAAAACGTCGCATTTGTATCCTCGATAAGCACAGCCTGTTCATAATACTGAATAGCCGTTGTCCATTCGTCCCTCCCCATAGCCAATTTTGCAAGCTTCTCGAGCGTGCTAACTGAGGTAGGTGAGAGCTTGTGAGCAAATTGATAACTTTCCTCAGCCTCAGCGAGCTGCCCCTGACTCAGATAGACATCTCCCAATCCCTCATATGCTCTCATGTCTTTTTTGTCTGTCTCAATAGCATGGATGAATGCTGATTCAGCAGCTTGTGCATTTCCTTGCTCAAGCGCTCGTGATCCTTTCTTCAATATATCCTCTATTGTTTCTTCTCGATCCGTATCATCGTATGGTTTAAAAACATGTTCTCGTGCAGCAGAGAGTTCTGAAGATACTTCTTTCTTTTTCGCAATGCGCATTGGCATTCGGTATTGTTTTTTTTCAGCAACTTCATCTTTCAGCCGTTTTACATAATGACGAAATGAAGTCTGGATTTTTTCCCACACTTTTGCAAATGGTACCAACACATGCTTCATGCGTTCTTGCTGATTTTTTGAACGTTGACTCGCTTTGCGAGAAAGTATTTCTTTCTTTTTTTGTTTTTCCTTTCGTTCTGGAATAGTATCGAGATCTAAAATAGTAAGCTCTGGATATTTCCGAGCAATAATAACCACAATAACCGCAAGCGAAATGAGGATGAAAAAAAGAGGAAGAATACTAAACATAGGCTATGCTGCAAGCACCGCAGCAAGAAGAGAATGGACATGATCTCGTTCTGCAGAAGCGCTGCCAACGAGGAATCCATCAATGCTTTGGTGTGGAAGATAGAATACCACATTTTCATCGTTGACGCTACCCCCATAGAGTACAGGAATTGATTGACTCGTATATGTGTTCAATTCATCTTTTATGACATCATGAATCTCGGCAGCCTGCAAATGATCACATGCCTCCCCTGTCCCAATCGCCCAGACAGGCTCATATGCAACAAAAAATTGAGCATCTTTTGACACCCCTTCAAGAACAGTCATAAGTTGTTTTTTCAATCGATATTCTCGCTTTCCGGCTTCCAAATCCTCCTTTGTTTCTCCAATACAAAGAATCGGAATAATGCCAACATCGAGACATGCATCAAATTTCTTTTTTACATCATCATTTGTTTCCCCAAAAATATATCGTCGTTCTGAATGACCAACCAATGCATACGTTGCTCCGGCTTCTTTGAACATTTGTGCAGAAACAGCTCCTGTATACGCACCTTTTGGAGTCCATCCTACATTTTGTGCCCCAACACAAACAGGAGACCCTCGAAACAATTTTTCGACTTCGGTAAACGCAAGCGTGGAAGGAAATAATCCAAGCTGGATTTTTTCTGTATCGTATGACATGGTCGCAAGTTGATTTGCGAGTATCATGGATTCAGAAAAATTTAGATACATCTTCCAATTGGCAAAAAGGTATTTCATATATACATTGTTATAGTGTCACATTGTTATAGTATCAACAATGTAGCAATGAATGAAGCAAGAGAACGATCGCACTATTATTTTTTCAAAAGATCATAATCCAACTCCAAGTTCCCCAATTGTTTTTTGAACCAATCCTTTGCATCCAGCACCCCATCATTATAAACCTTTGGACCAAGTAACTCCAAACACATATCCAATATTTCTTCCGCAGCAATGACGCCAATTTCTTCATCTCGCTCTTCTGCAAAAAACGTCATGATCTTATCAATCGCATGTTTTCTTTCGTCTTGAGTAAGAAAATCCCAAGGTTTCTTCTGTGTTGCCATATTCGTTACATAAAATCTGTGTAGTAGATTCCCTCCCTTTACTAAGGAGAGGGTTAGCCTGCCTGCCTGCCGGCAGGCAGGGGTGGGGTTGTGGACTACCACGGTTCGTTTTTCTAAGATAACCTCCCCTGCCCCCTCCTTGGTAAGGAGGGGAACGTACAACAACGCCACCTACTAAAACCTAACATCCGTCTTCTCCACGTCCCCAATAATGGCAATACGTACTTTTTTCCAGTCAAATACGTTCTTTGCGACGTTTTGAATCTGTTCAGCGGTCACCATATCTACTTTGGCAAGTTTTTCTTCTGGAGTCAATATCTCATCGGCAAACAATGCTTGTTTTGCATACCAACTTGCTACGGTACTAGAATCTTCAAGAGACAATTCCATCGCCCCACGAAGATGTGTTTTTGCATCTGCCAACTCCCGTTTTGTGACGCCCTTTGTCATGATTTTTTCGAGTTCTTTTTTTACGATAGCAATGGTCTTATTGATGTTTTTTGGTTCGACACCTGCACGGACATATCCATATCCCACATCTCGATATTTTTCTGCTCCAGATCGTACCGTATACGCGAGTCCTCGTTTTTCACGAATTTCGGTAAACAATCGTGAGCTCATAGATCCTCCCAAAATTGTCATGAGTACCCCTAGCGAAGCATTTTGTTCATCAGCGTATTTGAATGCAGGAAAACCAAGCATGAGTTGTGCCTGATCTGCCTGTTTATGTTCTACACGAAGACGTTTTGATACCGCACTCGAACCCAGTGTTGCAGGGTCAAACATTCTCGTTGGTGTGCCACTATTTTTTTGCATTCCATACATATTCTTGATCCACTCACGGACTTCCTCACCAATATGTCCTGCCATGAAAATGTGCATGTTGTTTGGACCATAAAATCTATCACGAAATTTCAAGACGTCATCACGTTTGTAACTCATCACATGTTCAGGCGTTCCACCAATATCTCGACCAAGGGCACAGCCATCATACATGAGCTCCTCAAAAACATTATCGATATTCATGATAGGATTGTCTTTGTACATACGCAATTCTTCACACACAGGTCCTTTTTCTTTTTCCATTTCTTTTGCATCAAACACAGAATTGAACAGCATGTCAGAAAGAATATCCAAAGCAATGTTTGTATACGCAGCACCGGCCTTGATGTAATAGCCGGTGTATTCTTTGCTGGTAAAGGCATTGTATTCTGCACCCAGTCGATCGATTTCGCGTGTCAAAATCTGCGCACTCTTTCTTTTTTTTGTTCCTTTGAACATCATGTGTTCGATATAGTGCGACACACCAGACAATTTTTCGGATTCATATCGAGACCCCACTGGATACATGATCAATGTGGTCGTCGACAGCGCATTTTCTTGTGGAAGCAGATATACGCGTGCTTTATTTGGAAGAATATATTGTTCCAGCATATAGAATAATACGTTTACAGCTATTTATTTCTTTCCTTTTTTCTTGAACACATAGACCACGCCAACAATAGCAATAAGCACTGCGAGAACAAGTGCTACGACATTGTGAAAGATCATACTCACGAGGATCGTTACAACAGAAAGTACAATTGAGATAAGACCTGTCGCAAGACTGACCGCTCCACGACTGAGTGAACCGAGGAATGGCAATACATCAAGAAGAACAGAGAGTGGTGCGAGGACCATACCAAGTCCTATCCACATCATCAGGAAGCCAACGACACGCCAAATCCATAGTGAACGGGAATGTTCTGTTTCCATAGCGATGACAGATGCTTCGAAGCCAGTCATACGTGCTTCATACAGCTTTTGTCCATCTTTATTGAAATATGGTGAGATTGTCTTTCCATTCAACGCTCCGAAGACAGTGACAGTATCCCCTGCAGGAAGAACGTCGTAGGAAATTCTTGTATTACCTACCACGGGATCATTCATAGAAAATCCACCTATATACATATATTCGCCTCCGACAAGTTCTCCATTTTCAGGAAGATTTACAATTTCTTCTGTCAATGTCAGTGGATGGCTTCCTGGAAGTACCAACTCAGTAGGATCAAGTCCATAGACACCTACGGTAGCAGTTGGGACAATATTTGCGACATCTTGATATTCTTTTGGTTGGTTCATGTGTCCATCTCGAACTTTAAAATTTGAAGAGTCAGGCACAGTACTTACCCATTGTTTTTCATAATCATACGTTGTCTTTGTCTCTTGGGAACCACCAATTTTTGTTTCAGTGGTGCTCTGACTCTTTTCTACCCACGCATATGTTTCCACATTTCGACGAACAATCAAATAATTTCCATTCTTCAAAAATTGTCCATCTCCAATCTCATCGACACTCGATAAGACTCCTGAAGCAGCAACAAGTGTGCCATCTGCAGGTGCTTGCAATTGTTCTACAGAGGCATCAAACGGTGTTGCATCCTTCGCAGTCTCAGAGAGTCCCACACGTCCTTCATTCCAAAAGAGGACAGCAAATGAGGCAAGGAAAAGTAGAATCCCAAAAAAGATTCCACCAATAGATCCGCCAAGGCGAGAGCCCCAGCTTTTTTTTGTTACTTCGGTATATTGGTCTGGCATAGAATTAATTTCTAATTAAAAATTTTAAATTAAAAATAAAATGCTTAATTCTCTAATTTCTTCTGCGCTCCTGTTTGTTGTGATTTTCTTATGATCGTTGAGAATATAAGATTCAATTCATGTGCTTCCTTCCAAAGTTTTCTCGCATCATTCAGAAACAATGGGCAGGCTTTCCCAATCATTCGGAGAAAATGTTTTGTTTCTTTTATTTCTTTATTCGCAATCGCCATTTTGTGAATAAAATCTTTATTACTCTCTGCACAATCAGCTTCACAATAATTTGCTCCGACCGCAGTCCCTGCCGCGACAAGTTGTGGAATAAGTCGTTGCGTCACAGCATCTTTTTCTATCTTCCGTGAGAAACCAATAATACTTTCACCAAAGATCGCAGTTCTTTCTTCAAGATCAAATGTCTTCCCCTCCTCAGACATATTTAAAATTTTATTTTGAATTATGAATTAGAAATTTGGAATTTACTATCTACCCACGCTTTCAAATCCTCAATCGCCACCCGTTCCTGCTCCATCGTATCACGATCGCGAACCGTGACTTTGTTGTCTTCGAGTGAATCGAAGTCCACGGTCACACAATATGGGGTACCGATTTCATCCTGTCGTCGGTAGCGTTTTCCAATACTTCCTGTTTCATCGTACTGTGTCTGATAAGTATACCAGAGTTTTGATTGGATTTCTTGTGACAGTTTTTGCAGTGGTTCTTTCTTTGATAATGGCAAAATGGCAACTTTGATAGGTGCCAAATCTTTGTGCAATCGCAATACAACTTCTTTTTCTCGTTTTGCATCATCTTCTCCACTACGAGTATCGACTTCTTCATACGCATCGATCAGGAATGCAAGCGTTGCACGATCTGCTCCATCTGATGTTTCGATGATATGTGGAATATATCGTTCGTTTTTTTCTTGATCAAAATATTCGAGCTTTTGTCCAGAAAATTCTTGATGACGTGACAAATCCCAATTGCCACGATGATGCACACCAGCGAGTTCTTTGAATCCCATGCCTGGATAATTGTATTCCACGTCAAAGGCAGCTTGGGCATAGTGAGCCAGCTCGTCTTTTTCGTGTTCTCGCATCTGAAGATTTTCTTTCTTCATCCCGAGACTGATATACCAATCATATTTTTCTTTTTTCCACTTCGCAAACCATTCCATACTTTCGTCTGGATGCACGAAGTATTGTTGTTCCATTTGTTCAAATTCTCGTGTGCGATAGGTAAAGTGTCCTGGTGTGATTTCATTTCGAAATGCTTTTCCCACTTGTGCAATACCAAACGGAATCTTCTTTCGCATAGATCCTTGCACATTCAAAAAATTCACATAGATACCTTGTGCTGTTTCTGGACGCAAGAAAATATCACTTCCCTCTCCCTCGATGACCCCCATCTGTGTTTTGAACATGAGGTTAAACTTGCGAACATCGGTCAAGTCTCCTCCACATTCAGGACATGCTATTTTTGCGTCGAGCCAAGAACCTGGTCGAAAATCAGGTTTGATTCCTTTTGCTTCGAGAAGATGATCTGCACGAAAACGCTTGTGACATTTTTTGCAGTCAACAAGTGGATCGGTAAATCCATCGATATGCCCACTGGCCTTCCAGACGGTGGGGTGCATCAAGATTGCTGAATCGAGACCAACAATATCATTGCGTGTCTGTACCATTGCTTTCCACCACGCTTTTTTGACATTATTTTTGAGTTCTACTCCCAAAGGGCCGTAGTCATAGCAAGATGACAATCCACCATATATTTCAGATGATTGAAAGATGAATCCTCGCTGTTTTGCAAAGGAGACGATTGGGTCGAGTGAGTCTAGTGACATAGTGTTTAGGTGTTAGAGTGTTAGAGTTTTAGGTAATTAGTTCCCCTCCTTATCAGGGAACACTGATCCCGACGACACGAAGTGCGTTCGGGACTAAGGAGGGGTTAGGGGAGGTTTCGCATAGGCAACGTTCTTGCTTCTACGCAACCCCTGCCCGCAATGCTTCGC
>DOYU01000019.1:126264-128276 GCA_003518365.1 Candidatus Magasanikiibacteriota bacterium
TCCACAGTTGCCACACTGCTTCAATGCTAGGGTAGTTCTATAGTACTCCTTGTAGGGGAGTTGTCAAGAGTGTATGCTATAATTTCTTAGACGCTGTTGAATTAATAGTACTCTATGGAAACACCTCCACAAGAACATTTCCCAGTAAAAGATAACCTCCATACTGATATTCTGGAGCAAAAATATGGTCCGATTCATGCGGAGGTTTTAAGGCATGACAATGTTCATGAAATGGAAAAAAAAACTGAACGAATCCGAGAAGCAAGACTGGTAGATCAACAAAATATTTTAAGGACGTATGCCCTGACTTTTTTAACATATGACAAGGACAGAACAGAGATTGCAAGCATCGACGATGAAATTAGACAAGGAGGCCTAATTGGCCAGACTTTTCGTAACCATGGCTACACTATCAAAAAAAATGTCATCGATGTCTTTATTATACCAATACCGGCCAAGATGAGTGACGATTTTAAAGTCGAAACAACTGAAGCAAAGGCACGATTGACGGAATTTTATGCTAAAAAAACGGGGACACCCCCCACGATATATGGAACCGTTTTAGAAATTTATAGTCCTGACTTTAAAAATCCTGAGGATGGTATCAATGACGTTGATATAAACCAAGTAAATCCGTTGACGGGGGCATTGCAAGACGTCGGTGTTCCAATTGATGAAATATGGGAGCATCTTGATCGAGCATCCGAAAATAATGAGTGGGGCGATTTGAAAGAAAAATATGAACAAGCGCGCCAATTGAGCCAACCTATAGTACAATCTCTTCATGAGAAGATTACACAATATTTAGAAAATAGTCAGGGCGAACAATAAGAAATAACAAACACTCTATGCAATTCTCAGAACTTCAAGAAATAATGATTAACAATGCAATGAACTACGGCAAAAGACATAATATTGATATTGACGAAGATTTTGCTGTACTGAAACTCTACGAAGAAGTTGGCGAATTCACACAGGCATTACTCATCCACAAAAAGAAAAGTAGGCCATCAAAATTTGTCTCAGCAGAAGAATCAAAAAAAGAACTCGGGAAAGAACTGGCAGATGTGGTCGGCATGGCTATCCTCAATGCTCACCTCCTCGGCATAGACCTCGAAGACGCGATTGATAAAAAATGGATCAATAAAGANNCACCTATATCAATTCAGGAAACGTTATTTTTGAATCAAAAGATACCAAAAAAAATATTTCAAAAAATGTCGAAGCTAGTTTGAAAAAAGAATATGGTTTTGAAATTCTTACCCTGATAAAGACAGCAAAAGAAATGAAAAAGATTGCAGATATGATACCAGCAGAATGGCAAAATGATGCTACACAAAAGTCCGATGTGGCATATTTATTTCCACATATTGATTCAAAAAAAATACTCGATGAACTCCCTATTCATAAAGAATATATAGATATTCGTTATATAAAAGGCGCNNCTCTACTGGAATGTTGATAGAAAAAATTATAATAAAAGCCATCTCAACAACATAATCAGTCATACCGCATATCAATTCATGACGGTACGAAATGTGAACACAGCGAGATATTTGGCAAAAAATCAAAAACAACAATCATAAGACTATGTATTAAAAAGAAAGAGCCCCGGGGACAAGAACGTCCGCGCGGGGCTATCAGAGGTGAGGCACCTCAATTCAGGACGGGTCACGGGGGGAGAACACATCCGCCGCCTCTTGCTCGGCAAGAGCACGGTTTGCTTTCCCGAACGGACAGTCCGGGGACATGCAGACAGGGGGCACGTCAAGTTGAGGCTTCGCAACATGCGGGGAATCGACGTACCTCGCCATCCGGCAGGTACACTCGAGACTTTCGTCACTTTTGGAAAGCGCCATGGGGTTCCCTCCTTGAAAAGGATCGCAGGATTGCGGTTATTTTTTATACCACGACACTCCCCGACTGTCAATCCAAAGAAGGGCAAAAAAAACATGTTGTACATTCTCAACATGTTTGGTAGTCTATGCGTATATGTCTACAAAAATATTATT
>DOYU01000018.1 GCA_003518365.1 Candidatus Magasanikiibacteriota bacterium
GCAACATAGTTGAGTGGCGCGTTTTCTGTGACATGGACATTGATATCAAAGGTATCGAGACGCTTTCCATCAACATGGAGCCCTGCGGTAAACGTGTAATCCCCTGTTGTTTTTGGGGCACGAAATGAAAATGTCTGCCTGACAAGACCGTTTTTTTCTACCGCATCATTGACGGCAAGGATAACATTCCCATTTGCCCAGCTGTGATCTGCAAAGCTCGCCCCAGCTGAGGCTAGTGAACTTGCTGAGCCAGATGTCAATTGATATCCATTCCATGAGCTCTCTCCTGTATTTTGATAAATAGCGACGACACTCACAAGATCACCGCCAACAACATCGACTGATTTTTTACTTAAACCAATTCGCTTGGCCTGGTATGTAGTCGTTGCCGAAGTTTCTTCCGGCGTTGCAACATTTTCAGAAACATCAACAACATCAGAAACATTAGAAACCTCTACAACCTTAATATCCACATAAAAATAGCCATCATCTACCCACGACCAATTTTCTGCTGCCAAATGAAATTCTTCTTTATAAGAACCAACCTTCTCTGGCGCGTGGAGAAAGACACCAAGCTCGCCCACTTCTCCGGGCTTTATCGTGCCTGCCATGCGGCCGATCTGTTTTGGGCTATTCCATCCTGTCCCAAAAAACACAGAATTTCTTTCTCGTGGCTCCATAGTATAGGCGGAAATGAAATTTTTTCCTTCATTCACCCATGCTTTCGTTCCGGTGTTTTTGAACTTGATTTTGACGAGTTTCATGGTTCCTGCCTCAATGATTACCGGATCTGACTCTGATTGGGACACAAATGTGGCGGCATACCCACTATCGCGAATAGCGAGCTTCGGGTCTGCGGCATCTACACGTACAGAAGTAAGCCCAAAGAGGCTCGTGGTCATGAATAATGAAAGAAAAACGGCAATGTATTTGTTCATAAAGCGATCAATGTTAGGAATAGTAGTATAGCAAAAAATGAGAAACGTTTCCAATTGCGAAAATAAGCAAAAAAAGGTAGAGTGTATATGATTCTCTCCTATAAAAGGAGGGTAGAAGAGGTCTTCAGCAAGAAAAAAGTTCATACGTACTGCAGACCCCCTCTAGCTCCCCCTCATAGGGGGAGAATATTCTTCTTTCTATGAGCACCACCAGAAAAATAGCTCACAATACTGCTGCGCAACTCATTGGCAAGATCGTGTCTACAGGTCTTGGTCTTGTGGCTATTGGGATGATGACGCGGTATCTCGGGACAGAGCAGTTTGGGTGGTATGTCACGACAATTGCATTTTTGCAATTTCTTGCCATCCTTATAGACTTCGGTCTCATCCCAGTGACCGCACAGATGATGGGAGAAAAAAAAATCGAAGAACAGACATTGCTCCAAAATTTACTCGGCTACCGATTTGTCACTGCAATATTTTTTCTCGCACTTGCTCCGGCGATTGCATTGTTCTTCCCCTATCCACATGAAGTAAAGATTGCCATTGCGTTCACGACCGTCAACATGCTCGCCGTTGCCATGAATCAAATTTTTACCGGCTATTATCAGGCAAAATTGAAAATGCACATTCAAGCAATTGGTGAAGTCATCGGACGCGTTGTGCTTGTGGGAGGACTCGCACTTATGCTGTATACCGATGCAGGATTTCTTCCCGTCATGATTGTCCTAACACTCGCAAGCGTGGCATACACAGCATATATGTGGAGCTCAGCATTCCGAATGGCAAGACCAATCTTTGCCTTTGACATGCCTATTTGGAAAGAAATCACGCGCAAGATGTGGCCGATTGCGATTTCTATTATTTTTAATGTCATGTATCTGAAGGGCGACACAGTGATTCTTTCGCTGTATCAAGATCAGACTCAGGTCGGTATCTACGGCGCTGCGTATCGCGTCATCGACATCCTCGCACAAATGGCAATGATGATGATGGGCCTGATGCTCCCACTCCTTGCAAACGCGTGGGCTGAAAAGAATAAAGAACGTATGCACCACTTGTATCAACAAAGTTTTGATATGATGATGCTGTTTGCAGTGCCACTCGTTCTTGGTGGCATCTTGGTTGCGACACCGATCATGACGCTTGTTGCCGGAGCAGGATTTGAAGCGTCTGGCCCGATGTTGTCTGTATTGCTTGGAAGTACGTTTTTTCTGTTTATTGGTGCGATATACGGACACATTGCCGTTGCAATCGATAAACAAAAACAAACCATGTGGATCTATATCAGCAATGCCGTGATCACGGTCATTGGGTATTTTTATTTCATTCCACGCTACGGTCTCTGGGGTGCCGCTGGCATGACACTCTTTAGTGAGGCCTATGCTGGCATCATGCTTCTCTTCACGGTACGCAAATATTTGAAATTAACACTCAACATTCAGACATTTGGAAAAATTCTTTTCTCTGCAATAGTCATGGCAGCTGCTATATACCTTTTCAAAGATTGGCATGTGCTCATTCTCTTACCACTCGGTGGAGTAGTGTATCTCGCATTTTTATTCGGTCTTGGGGCAGTATCAAAAGAGACGATGAAAGAAATTCTGAACATAAAAAGCTAGTCTCGTATGAAACAGAGCTATACATGTATTATCCCATTTTATAATGAAGGAAATCGAATACTCGATACCCTTGCTGTCGTCACACGTGTTTCTTCGTTTTCCGAAATCATTTGTATAGATGATGGATCTACTGACAATGCATTGATAGATATTCAAAAACAATACCCACATGTGACGCTCATGACCTTACCGACAAATAGAGGAAAAAGTGATGCCATATCAGCAGGACTTCACGCGACAAAAACATCGGATATTTTTTTAATTGATGCAGATCTCCAATCATTGTCTCATGAAGAACTTTCTTCTGCGATAAAAAAATACGAAACACATCATCTCGATATGCTCATTTTAGGAAGACATGATAGCAATCTTTTTGTAAAAATGAATAGAGGTGATATTCTTTTTTCAGGACAACGCATTCTTTCCGTCACCGATCTTCATGAGATCTTTTCTGTCTCTCCAGATAAATATCAACTAGAAATTGCAATCAACACATACATGCGAAAAAAGAAAAAACACGTTGCATGGATGGCATCATCGCTTCTCAATACATATAAATCTGAAAAGTGGGGATTCTTTTCCGGAGTGTCACATGAACTTTCTATGGCATGGGACATCATTCGCTACGCAGGCCCTCGTGAGTATCTTGCTCAGATACGAACATTTGCAAAACAACGCGTATGATTTTCTTCTACATTCTCTATTCTACATTCTACATTCTGATCACGTGGCACCGCTTTTCGTATGGCGTTTTTTTACTGTTCCTTTTGCTTCCAACGTACTTGCTGAGATTTTCTCTTGGACCATTGCCGGTAACAATACTGGAAATCATGATTTGGGTTGTTTGTCTTGTAGGATTGGTCAAGCATGCCAAGCATATTGAAGAATCGCTTCTGATACTTTTTCGAAAACATACACTGTTTACGATTGGAACAGCGCTGTTTCTCATCGCGGCAACCATATCTATCTTTACTGCCGTGGATCTCCGAGCTGCAGCAGGCGAATGGAAGGCATTTTATATCGAACCGTTTGCATTATTTCTTATCCTCTATTTCTCACGTGACAGACTTGAGATACACACAGATATTCTACTGCCGCTTGTATTGTCAGGGTTTGCAACATCCATCCTGGCTATTGTACAACACTTCACCGGCTGGATGGTACCTTGGGATTTTTGGGAAAATGGCGCGAGCTATCGTGTCACCGCATGGTATGGATTTCCCAATGGGGTGGGACTCTTTTTAGCGCCGCTCGTAGTATTGGCAGCGGCAATTGTATGGCAAAGATTATTTCAAAAACAAAAAAACAATTGGGCAACTGGACAATTTGTGAATTGGGTGTTACTTGTTACTTGCTACTTGTTACTCGTCACAGGCCCTCTCGCAGTACTCTATGCAAAATCTACCGGCGGGCTTATTGGCATCCTTGCAGGTGTAGGGATCCTTTTTCTCATCAACAAAAAAACACGTTTCCCAGCAATTGCCATTGGAGTCATTGGCATCGTAAGTCTTCTGAGCATTCCAAGCCTCGCAAGCATTCGAGAAGAATTATTTTTCAAAGACAGATCTGGTCAAATTCGTCTCTCCATGTGGCAAGATACTGTGCAATTGCTGAAAGAAAGACCCCTGCTCGGTGCAGGATTGGCATCGTATGATGAACGTATTATTCCCTATCACACCACGGTGAATGGCGAAGGGATTGAAATATTCAGTCTTCCACACAATTTATTTTTGTCAATCTATGTCAATCTTGGACTTCTGGGGATTGTCGGTTTTCTCATGATGAATATTGGTCTTTTTTTATCTATCATAAATAAAAGAGGCTATTGGTTTTTTGTCTTAGGTCCACTGATAGCCATTAGTATTATGGGTCTCGTAGATACACCATATATAAGGAATGATCTATCCGTATTTTTTTGGGTATTGCCGCTGCTCCTCGTCACTAGACAAGAATAGATTCCTTCAGTACAATCCGTGCAATGGAGAGGTGTCAGAGTGGTCGAATGTGCCGCTTTCGAAAAGCGGTGTCTCGCAAGGGACCGCGGGTTCGAATCCCGCCCTCTCCGCTAAGGAATTCCACTCATACCGAGTGGAATTTTTGTGCTATACAAAGATGCATTATTTTGTTATTCTTTCATAAGAGTAACAAAATTACTATGAAAACTACCAAATGGTTACAGTTGTCAAGAGAAGAGGTGTTCCACTCTCCTTTCCTCAACGTTTACCATGATCAAGTGCGTGTTCCAAATGGAACCACACGAGATTATTTTTTGACAGAAAAATCTGATATCGTTATAGTTGTCGCCACAACTAGTGACGGTCAAGTCATGTTGATAGATGAATACAAATATGCGGCGAATTCACACATGTTAGTATTACCAGCTGGACATGTAGAAACAGATGAAGACCCGATTGAAACAGCAAAAAGAGAATTATTGGAAGAAACTGGTTACACGGGCGAGGAATATACGTATATAGGAAGATTGTATGAATCACCAGTCCAAGATTTGCATAAAGTATTTGTAGTGAAAGTAAATAATGTAGTAAAAAAAATAAACCCGCAATATGAACCTACTGAAGACATTACAACTCATCCAATCTCCCTAGAAACATTAAAAGACCATATTATCTCAGGAAAAATAGTATCCTGCAGTACTTTAGGAGCTCTTGCGGTTACTGGTCTAATATAAACTTGAAAGGATCGCTGTTTTGAAACCAAATTGTCGAATAAAAAGCACTGAAGGGAGTTTTTTTTCATGGAAAACTCCCAAAAAACCGACGTCCGACGAACCACTCAAGCATCCTCCAGAAACTTGATTGCACTGTCGAGCTCTTCACGAGTCCCGACGTTGAAGAAATTAACTTGCGAACATTTGTAGACAACTATTTCTCGCCGTCTGCAAAGAGGATCAAGCAGAGCTCCCCAACCAGTCGTACTATGGTGAGAATCAAACAAAACACTGGCTTGTCCTCCAAACACCAAGATCCCAGCATTGACATATCCTTTGTGAGAAGGGGCCTGCTTGAACCTTGCTGGGGTATACTCAGTCCCGAGCAGGACATTGTCGCTGCTTCTGATCTGCAATACACGATGACGCGAAAGGTGGTCTCTCTCTGCGGCCACCATTGTCATCATACGTCCGTGCTGTCGGTGGAAAGCCAATACATCCCGAAGATCTAGCCCCAGCCTGATTTCGTCAGCATTGCATAAGACCACGTTAGCAGCGTCACTTCGCTTCAACGCATTCATGACCGCATTGTACGTACTCCATTCATCTTGGTGAGAGAATGAAACCCGTTGTGTGAAGAATTGCTCTTTAACCCAATCTCGTACATCTTCTGCCTTATACCCCACATTAAAAATGATGTGATCTACAAGCTCCGCAACAAGCAGGTCCGTGGTGTACCGTATGAGGGGCTTGCCGCCCACAGAATACAATACCTTTTGACCATCGGTCGAGAGGGCCTGCCGGAATCTAGTTCCCTTTCCTCCTGCCAAGACGATTGACGCGACAGTCGTATCCAAGACAATACCTCCTTGGGTAGCAATCTGCTGTACTCAATAACATATTATCATAATAAAATCAAGGGCTCCTGGTCTTGAGTAAAAACGTTTCCACTACGTCCCATACTCTCCGCAAACAGAATCCAATACAACACACGTGCAAAAACTCAGACAAAGCAGGTGTTCAGGCTTTACCGCCTGTTTTTTTTGTGATATGTTTCCACCTGCTCAAACCTCGGAGGCATCATGCTGAGCACCACAAAGATCTTCATCGCGTTCCTCTTCCTCTCGACGGTCTTCACGAGCTGCACAATCACCAAGGTCAAAAACGAAAGGTCTACAGTCCTCCACGAGACCGCGACGGTCGTAAAAACCGTCCACATCAAGAGTCATCTCGACAACACGCTGACGACGAGCAGCATCCCCATGGGCGGCTTCGGCATCGATGGAAGCGGAAATGCGGGTGCCCAGATGGGAGGCGGTCTACAGATCAGCATCGTAAAAGTGCCTGACAAGTACGCCACCATCTTCTCGTGCGAGCACGGCGAATTCGTCATCTCCCGCAAGGAGATCTATGATCGCTTCAAGGAGCACACCGGTGCACGCGTCGATGTAACCTACCAAAACATCTACAGGACAAGATTCGAAAACGAAGAAGTCAAAGAACGAGCCCTCGTTGACTACGACTTCCTCGACGCGTTCCTCCTGCCGCCTGAACAACAAGGAGAGTGAGCCTACACACTCACAGACGAAGGGAGTTGCGCCAGCAGCTCCCTCTTGTTTTTTATAGAAGTCCACGCACTCTCATAATTTGGAAAAAAAATAACAACACACTCCGCCGGAATGACGGAGTTTTTTTGTGTGCGGCGTTGTTCTTACAACTTTTCCCGAATATGTACAAACTTCCGCATGTACCATTTCCATGTTTGAAAACTTTCTACAAAGACGATCAAACCGAGCATGACCATCACTGTGACGACAGGCTGCGTTTCGTATGACGGCACATGAAATCCGTTGTACACAAATGGCAACACCGGTTTGATAGCAAGCCAAATAAGAACTGAGGCAAGTGTTGCCAAACAAAACTTCACCAGAAAAAAATCAAAGTTTAAAAAATTGTGCAAAAATCTATTTTCAACTTTTTGCATCCAACGAATATACTTTTTTGACACCCGATGCGTCTTCGTATAGTAGAGCAAGAGCTTTGACAGAAAAAGCAGGAGGGCAAGTACTCCGAGGGTGATTGCCACGTCCAAAAGCACATGCCACCAAGTCGGATACTCTTCTCTAAGGGTGGTAACGAGAGGTGTTTCCGTGAGGCGAAGGCCTTTTGGGAGGGTGAGGGTGGCGTAGAGGAAGACGAGGCCGGCGACACGCTGGAGCCAGAGGAGGGTCTTACTATACGTCTTTTGTGTTGGGTAGATGGTTTTTTCCATAGGGGAGCCTTGTCAAAGAGGCAATACCATGCTATTTTACCACAGGTCAGCACTTGACAAAAGCATACAATTCTGGTATATTCTACTGTTTTTATATACCATACCTTTTAACTAATATAATCTTTATTTATGAAGAAGAATTTTTTCGCTAAGGTGGGGCATTTTGCAGTGGTAGGGGCATTGCTTTTTAACTCGTTTGGAGTGGGGTTTGTGAATGCAGCACCACCAAAGGAGGGTGTGCCCGTTGGACCTTTTACTTTGTTTGATCCTTCTGTAGTTACAGTATCTGAAACGGATGGTCCTTTTGTATACCCAGTGGAAGTAACATATACAGGTTCAACTCTTGAATCTGACTTGATAGTAAATATTTCAGTTGTTTCCTCAACTGCAAATTTTCATTTTACAGATATTACTGGCACAGATAATTTTGGTTCAACCAGTTATTCTGTAACTTTCCCTTCATCTACTGAAAATGGTAATAGACAACCTGTTTATTTAAACATTATTGGTGATGATGTTCTTTTAGGTGATACAGTTATTGTTTTACAAGATGATGCAAGTACAGATTCTTTTTTTACTTTGAATATAACTGAGGATGATACTGCTATTATTTCTTCTCCTACTTTTAGTACAAGCACATTTTCAATTACTGAAGGTTTTTATCCTGGAATTGGTAATAATTTTACTACTTTAACAAATACTAGTGATAAAGATTTGACTTACACAATAAACGTTGAAGGAAGTGCAACATTGAATATTGATTATGGATTTACCATTAAAAATGGTCCTTCTTTTAGTGATGCAACTCTTATAACAACTAGCCCAGCCACAGTATTTATTGCCAAAGGAGAAAGTGCTGGTTTTTATATGAATATAAATAACCCTTTATATAATGATGGTGTATATGAAGTAGAGGAAGTTGCTACATTTACAGTTGTGAGTGCAGTAGATACTAGTGCAAATACAAATACATATACCTTTACAGAAAATCCAGTAAGTACTGTTACTATTGAAGATAATGAATCTAGAATCGGTTTTATTTCAAATGGTTTTGGTCTTGGAATTGATGAAATCTCAAGCATTTCCAATAATGTTGTTACTTCTAGCTATTTAGCAAAACTAAGTAACAATGGTGATGGTGATGCAATGGTAGTTATAAATTTTGCCGGTTCAACAGCAACTCTTGGTACAGATTTTGCATTTATTGAAACAGACCCTTATTTCAGGGTATTGGGTGTAACACCTTTGGTAATCATTCCTGCTGGAAAATCTGTTGTTGTCCCTCTCTATATATATAATATTGATGGTGGAAATAAGACTGTCATGATGACTATTGATAAAGTTATCGTAGGAGAAACAGAAGTTCCCCTTACAGCAGTAACTGGAAACAAAATACATACATTTACAGTTGTGGATAATGGACCTGCTCCAACAAATCGTGCACCTGTAGCTGATACAGAACCAATAACGTTGGATGCTATTCATGTTGGTGACACATCAACACCAGTCTCATTCCCAAGAACTTTTTCAGATCCTGATTTAGACGTGCTTACATATAGTGTAGAACTTTCAGATGCTACAATTGCAACATATGAAATAACAGAACCTGGGAAAGAGTTGGTACTTACAGGAACAAAAGCCGGCACAACGATAGTAACCATGATGGCTACAGATCCTGATGGAAAGAGTGCTACTACAACGTTTAGTTTGACTGTTGAAAACAATGTCCCAACAGTAAATGAAGCAATAGCAACACAACGTATTGATCTCCATGTTACTTCTTCGGTAACTATTGACCATGAGACACTTCAAAATTTGTTTTCTGATGCAGATGCTGATGATAGGATCGCTATTCGTTTGACTGATAATACAGATGCAACTGTTGTGACCACAACATCAGATATAGAATTTAATAGTTTAGAATTGACAGGCTTGAAAGTTGGTACAAGTACTATTGAACTTACTGGTGATGACCAACATGGTGGTATTGTTACTTCTACGTTTGATGTAGTCGTGACTGATTCTACACCAACAGATACTGACAATGGAGATGGAAATAACGGTGGCAGTGCAAGTAGCGGAGGTGGCGCTGCACGACCATATAACACTGCTCCTCAGGCAGCCTTTACGAGTGGTCAAGAAGTAACCATTGCTGTGAATACTGAAGTGACGTTTGATGCAAGCGCTAGTACTGATAATGAAAACAATATTCAATTCTACTTTTGGAACTTTGGCGATGGAGCAGAAAATACAGTGGAAGTATCAACTATTACTCATACATATACAAACGTTGGGACATATACTCTTTCTGTAAAAGTGCGAGATATCTATGGTGCAGAAAGCACTGCGGAAGTCACCGTCCACGTGGTCGCGGGGACAGGAAACCCAGCAGCCCCTGACACCACTCCAGAGACAACACCTGAAACCAACACCACACCAGAAAATCAACCAGAAACAACACCTGATAACACTGATGTTGTGGTCATCCCAGGAACCACAGACAACACAGGGACAACAAATAACACCACTGTCATCCCAGGAACAGACACGACAGAAAACACAGAAAATGGAACAGATGACACTGGCACAGTCGATACTTCAGACAACACCACAGACGGGACTCCTTCTGAAGAAGAAATTCCAGAAGTAACAACCGAAGAAGAAGGACTCCCTACCTGGATCCGCATCCTCTTTGGAAGTGGCGCTGTCGTAGCAATCGCTGGAGCAGGGATTGCAATCAATCGCGCACGACGCGTCGTCTAATACCATACGTCACAACCAAAACACCCCGAGCAAATCGCCTGGGGTGTTTTTTTGTTGTGCTATTATGTACACTTGCCGAGTATCCACTGGTCTGCTATCATAAGAAAACTATACCAAAAAGGTATACGTATACATACCGCAATATCTTACCTAATAATTCTTCATATGAAAAAAAAACTTTTCGTTTCTACCGCACTCTTACTCCTCGTAGGAGCTGGCTGTTCTCTAGACACAAACACATCTACAGATGTGACCGTCAATGATACCGACAGGGGCTGGCGTGATGGGGCGATAAGGGAAGAATCAGAAACAACAGAAAAAACAAGCACCGTTGACACACCAAACATGACAATGCTTGAAACTGGCGAATATGTTGTCACAAGCGGTGAGGCGAGCTATATCGCACAAAAAGAATTTTTCTCAAAACCAACCGCAGAAGTGACAGGGACAACACCAGACGTCACAGGAACGATTGATGTGAATAGTGAATTGAAAACAGTGTCGGTTGAAGCGACTATTCAAAACACATTTACCACAGATAGTGACACGCGCGATGGAGATGTCGTGAAGCTACTCGCAGGTCCCATTGCTATCAAAGGAGAAGGACTTCCCTTTGAAAATTTTGAAAAGGGTGCGGTTACGTTGACACTCACGATCGCAGGGATGTCACAGGACATTCCATTTTCAGTGACTGTTTCGGGACAAGGGAGTGAGGCACGCGCTACCGGTTCGGCGTCATTCCTCCTGAGCGATTTCAACCTTGAAGCCCCCTCTCTTCTCAATGTTTATACAGTAAGCGATGTCCTTGCCGTTACCTTTGATATCAGCGCAAAAAAATAGTATCTTCCTACAAAAAAAGAAAAACGAGGAATAGACCTCGTTTTTCTTTTATTCTTTTTCTAAAGTTTTTTCTTTTTTGCCCTTGCTCGCATCACCGCGAGGACTCCCACGGAGGCGATAAGAAGAAACACGGCTGCCGGATGTCCAAACAATCCGAGTGCATTATGCACATCACTGTCAGTATGTGCAAACGCTACCTGCGGTACGAATACCAGTGAGATCAATACAATAGATTTTTTCATACATGAAGTGAAACTTACGAATACATGATATACTAATATAGTATAATCAGGTATGAGCTACAATGCAATCACCGCAGCCATTCAGGAGCAATCAAACCCAACGCGAGCAGCCCATTCTATGCGTTTTTTCAAAACCGCCAAAGGCCAGTATGGCGAGGGAGATATGTTTCTCGGACTGACTGTCCCAATGCAGCGTGTGATTGCAAAAAAATTTCATGATCTCCCCATACCTGCCATCCTGCGCCTATTGCACAGCAGATATCATGAATACCGACTGATTGCGCTCTTGATCCTCGTTTTGCAGTTTGAACGCGGTGATGACAAAGCAAAAAAACAGATTGTGGACATCTATCTTGGTGAGACAAAATGGATAAACAACTGGGATCTGGTGGATCTGAGCGCGTACAAGATCCTTGGCGCATGGCTTCTCACCCACAACAGACGTGTTCTCACTCGTCTCGCAAAATCTTCAAACATGTGGGAGCGGCGGCTTGCAATTGTCTCGACATACGCATTCATCCTCACAGGAGAACTCGACGATACATTTGCTCTCAGTACTCGCCTCCTGACAGATACCCACGATCTCATGCACAAAGCAGTCGGCTGGATGCTCAGAGAGGCAGGGAAAAAAGATGTGGCACAGCTTGAAGCATTTCTCCACAAACATGCGAAGACCATGCCACGAACTATGCTCCGCTACTCAATCGAAAAATTTCCAGAAAAAAAACGAAAAACATATCTTCTCATGAAACATCTATGATCTTCCATGTATCCTCAAAAAAAATAGCACTTACTCTCACACTTGGTGGGCTGTGCTTTTTTGTAACACCGACTCTTGCTGCTACACTTGATATACCTTTTACCTCGCAAGCGCCTGATGGTGTGTGGGTACAGCCTTGGCAAGACGCATGTGAAGAAACCAGCGTCTTGATGGTGCATCGATATTATATTGGCAATACTATTAAAACAACAGCAGAAGCAAAAAATGCGATTTTGGAAATTTTTGACATAAAACATGTATTGTTCGAAGAAAGTTTTGATGAAACCGTCGCTATGATGGCCGAAACAATCAACAACTTTTTGCCATGGAGCGCACGTGTTGTTGAGAACCCAACGATTGCAGACATCAAAGCGGAAATTGATGCAGGGAGACCGGTCATTGTCCCTGCCTACGCGCCGGCACTCCATAATGCGTATTTTCGTGGATATTTTCCCTACCACATGTTTGTGATCTCAGGCTATGATGACGCTGCACAGGTATTTATTGCAGAAGATCCTGGCACGCGCTATGGACATGCCTATCGATACAGCTACAACACGGTCATGAATGCCATGCATGATTTTGTTGCCGGCGATACTGCCAATGGTCCAAAACGAGTACTCTTTACCAGCCCTGAGCTCAGTGCCACAGCACAGCTCGACGGAGATCAAGATAGCCTCTCAAAAGCAGAAGAAATAGCAGCAGGCACCGTATCGTATCTGTTTGATTCTGATGGAGATGGCTTTGGAGATGGAATAGAAATGAAGTATGGCTATCTGCCCACAAAAAATGAACAGCAACTTGTCAAAAACGGTGTCCTACTCATTGCACCGCGATCGCCACGCGTGTATGTTGTGGATGCAAACACAAAACGCCATATATCGAGTGAAGCTGTGTTTTTTCGTCATGGATGGAGCTGGAAGATGCTCGAGTGGATTAGTGATGCAATGATGGACGCCATCCCTGAAGGCAAACCATTGACATAATACCCGTCACGACCTATGATAAAGGCCGTTTTGTTTTTTATCTAACGCTAACGAATTTCGTGCCTTCCCGCAAAAGACGGGATCCCGAGGCTGCGGGACAATTCATCACTCCTTATACTGATTTGTAATATTCGGATATTCGTAGATTAGGATTATATTTTCTTCATCACTTTCAACCTATATGTATACTGTTCGTATTGAAAAATTAGTATTCGGTGGCCAAGGCCTGGCGCGGCTCGGCGATGTGGACAATCCTCGCTTCAATGGCAAGACGGTGTTTGTGTGGAATGCACTTCCTGGAGAACTCGTAGACATCAACATCGTCAAAAACAAAAAAACGTATCTTGATGCTATCGCGGTCACGATTCTCGAACCATCTCCTGAAAGAATCGTTCCAAAAGAACAGCACTTCCTCTCTACTAGTCCATGGCAGATTCTTTCTTTTGACAGAGAACAGTATTGGAAAAAGGCCATTGCAGCAGAGACCTATAGCAAGATTGGCGATCTTATTTTGAACGACACCTCGCTCGATATTGCAACCGACGGTATTCCATATGGGTACAGAAACAAAATGGAATTTAGTTTTGCAGAGAAGGACGGCGTGATCTCTCTTGGATTTTTTGAACGAGGTGGCAGAGAACGATTTGCAGTAGAACGCTCATCTCTTGCCATGCCTGTGATCAATGACGTTGCTGCGCACATCCTCGCATGGGTGCGAGATATGAAGATCCCATTGCGTAGTTTGAAAACATTGATCGTGCGCGCGAATACAAACGGAGAAACCATTGCCGCCTTGTTTATCAAAGACAAGATGCTGTTTGATAGCTATCCATCTCTTTTTGAGAAACAGCTCGGCTTTCAATTATATTATTCTACGCATAAAAGTCCGGCAGCAGTGCCAACCGAACTGCTCTATACCAAGGGAACAGATACATTGACCCAAGAAATTTTAGGGACCAAACTCGAGTATGGGATCTTTAGTTTTTTTCAAATCAATCCACCGGTATTTGAGATGGCACTCAAAGACATTGCAGCATTTCTCGATCCAAAAAAACCATTGCTGGATTTTTATGCGGGCGTTGGCGCGATTTCATTGCCCCTTGCTATGAATCGTGAACACACTGTGCTCGTGGAAAGCAATACAGAGGCGGCAGCTTTTGCCGAAAAAAATATTCACTCAAACGACATCAAACAAGCAACCGTACATGCACTTCCGGCAGAACGTATGACCGAGATTATCACCGGCAAAGAACAACTAATTCTCGATCCACCACGCGCAGGACTGCACCCTGATGTGGTGAAAAAACTTTTAGCAGCTGCTCCTGAAAAAATTGTTTATCTGTCATGTGACCTTGCAACACAAGCGCGAGATATGAAAATGCTCAGTGAAAAATACCAACCAGTCTTTATGAAACTCTACAACTTTTTTCCACGCACGCCGCATATCGAAGGATTGATAGTACTGGAAAAAATGGGACAATAATCAAGTAACGGACAACAAAAACCAGGCAGAGAAAGCCTGGTTTTTGTTTCCTATTTACGAATCTTTAGTTCCCCACTTTCCCCACCCAGGAGAAGACAT
>DOYU01000020.1 GCA_003518365.1 Candidatus Magasanikiibacteriota bacterium
ACAAAAAATGTGGATATATCTAAAAACAAATACTGTTTGCGTTATTCTCCAGAAGTCTCTTGCAACGAATCTTGACTCGTCAATAGCGTATCAGTCCACAATTGATTCAATCCACGATCTTGTTCTTTCTGAGAAACAACCGCATCTTTCACTACCATTTTTTCACTCGTAATCGACACAACTTGCTCCTGATTCACTGCATACGTTTTTGTAGAAAGCCTGNNAACGGTGATACCTCGTACTGCAGCACCCCATGCGTGTCCACATCCAGAATAAGATCATGCACATTCCCAAGCTCCATTCCAGATTCCGTCACAACCGGAAGTTTCTTCAGTTGTTTATAGGAAATTCTCATATGCAACAATATTGTCGAAGCTGTTTATTGCTTATTGATTATTGTTTCTTATTCTACCACTTCTCCTTCTATGACCCCTTTTCCATTTGCACTGGTATCCTTTTTTCGGAAAATCCACATCTGCTCGAGGAGCATGAAGAGTGTAGAGAGGAACCAATACAGTGTCAATCCGCCAGGGAATGACATACCGATAAATAGCGTCATGAGTGGTAAAAAGTAAAGCATTTGCTTGTTCATCATGCTTGCCATGCTCTCGTCTTTTGCTGCGTCTCCGACTTCTTTTGGCGGACGACGAGACTGCATCATGCGTGCCTGGAGGTACTGGGTACCGGCAGCGAGCACCGCGAGGACAATGCTGCGTTGTGACAAGTCAAAGATCCCAAGTGACATAGGATCAATTGATCCTGGATTTGGGACAAACGAATAGAGCAAATGGAATGGCACCTCTCCAAAAAGTCCGCGCAATACATAGTAGAGCGCAATAAAAATAGGCAACTGAATCAACATCGGCAAGCACGATCCAAGTGGATTGACCTTATGCTCGCTGTATAATTTCATGGTTTCCTTCGCAATGCGTTGCTGATCGCCTTTGAATTCCTTTTTCAACGCTTCTAATTTTGGCTGCATGTCTTGCAAATCTTTTTGCGCCTTGATGGATTTTGTCGTAAGTGGATGCAGCGCAAGTTTTATCAAAATGGTGACAACAAGGATGATCACACCTACGTCTGGAATGAGATCATACAGACCCACAAACAAATTGAATATTGGCTGATACAAGAGTGCGGTAAAAAATTCGGTCATAAAAAGCTACTATGTTAACGTGGACAGTATAGCGGATCAACCATAAATAATCAACAGGCAAATGCAGCGCACTTGTCTTGCTTTTTTGCGTATGACATACTATATGGGTATGAGTATATGAAACAAACACCATCCTCATCATACTAATATACACTATTATTCATTACACCTATTTATAACACATACCCATATGCCAAAAAATACCACTCGGTACGTCGACGGATTTGTCCTCGTCGTCCCCAAAAAAAACGTTGAAGCGTACAAAAAAATGGCAAAAATTGGAGCAAAGGTGTGGCTGAAGTACGGCGCGCTTGATTACAAAGAATGTATGCTTGATGACAAAAAACCAAAGTTTGTCACATTTACCTTCCCTATCATGACGAAGGCTAAACCAAGTGAGACGATCTGGTTTTCATTCATCACCTATCGTTCAAAAAAACATCGAGATCAAGTGAATGCAAAAGTCATGAACGATCCATCCATGCAACCCGATGGTATGAAGGATATGCCTTTTGATATGAAACGCATGGCGTTTGGTGGTTTTACCGTTGAGGTGAGTAGCTAATATTGCATCGTTCAAAAAAATACACCGCTCTCACGGTGTATTTTTTATGGACATTATTTCTCTGCCGGTTCTTCAGCTTCCACTGGAGGTTCTTCGCTTGCAATTTCTTCCTGTACCTCAGTTTCCTCAGAAACGTCGGCTACGTCAGCAACCGTATCACCCTCTTTTTCTGCTTCAAGTTTTTCTTTGATAGCGTCTTCATCGTCCTCGCTACTCACAGCTACTGCTTCTTCATTTCCATCCTCGACGACGGTAATGCGCCAGCCAGTGAGCTCAGCAGCAAGACGAACATTTTGACCGCCGCGACCAATTGCCAGTGAAAATTGATCTTGACCAACTGAAACCGCAGCTTCTTTTGTCTGATCATTGAGCTCTACACTTGCAACTTTTGCCGGGGAGAGTGCCTGTTTGATAAATTCCTTTGCATCGTCGCTCCACATGATGACGTCAATCTTTTCTCCACCTAGTTCATCAATAATAGTCGTGATACGACTGCCGCGCTGACCAATACATGCGCCGATCGGATCAATAGAATTGTCCTCGGTAAAGACGGCTACTTTACTTCGGTTGCCCGGATCGCGTGCAATGGCTTTGATCTCAACAGATCCTTCATCAATTTCTGGGATTTCTTGTTCAAACACTGATTGAACCATTTTTGTACTCTTTCGAGACAATTCAATCTGAGGCCCACGTGGTCCCATCTCAATAGACATGATAAAGAATGGCAATCGAACTCCTGGACGATATTGCTCACGACGCACTTGTTCTTCTTCTTTCAGGACGCCAGTGATTTTTCCAAGATCAACAAGGACATTTCCACCACGATCTCGTTTGTGGACTGTCCCTTGGACAATTTGCCCAACTTGTTCTTTAAAATCTTCGAAGACATTGTCTCGTTCTGCTTCACGAATTTTTTGGATAATGACTTGCTTTGCTGTCATCGCTGCCATACGACCAAAATCGCCAGGCACCGTCTGTGTAATTTTCAATGTGTCCCCAAGTTTTGCGCTCTTTTCAATTTCTTTTGCCTCTTTGAGCATGATGTCTGTTTTTGGATTAAACTGTGGCAAATGCGCAGTTTCTTCTTCTGTCAATTCACGATATGCTTCACGCGCTTTTTCTCTGAGCGCGGTGAGTTCTTCTTGTGCTTTTTCCAGCACTTCTTCATCCACATCTTCCACCACAATCTTTTCATCCCAGATATCCATGTCACCAGTCTCGGCATCAAATTTCACCTGATAATTTCCAATTTTTGTTCCAAAATCTTTTCGGTATGCTGCCGCAAGCGCTATTTCGAGCGCTTCGAGGACTTCTTCGTATTCAAGTCCTTTTTCATCGGACAGGAATTGAATTGCTTTTGCGATTTCTGATGCCATAGAGTGGGTAATTAATTAATTGGATAATTCGTTTATGAGTAAAATTTTGCTATGTTAAGCTATATTTTTTGTATAAAAAAAGCAGCTTTTATAAGCTACTGAGGTGTACATACAATAGCACATTTGAGAGAATTTGTCAAGAGCAAATCATTATATTGGTATCTCATAGTGCTTCACATCTTTCAATCCTTTTGGCGACCCATAAATACTGACTTGCTCAAACTGGATGGCCGTCGTTTCTCGATTGATGTTATGACGAAGACAATAGGCGATCGCTGCTTGCTTTATATTCCCCAATTTTTCCTTTCCCGTCGCACGCTCAGCGCTCCCCTGCTCCCCACCACGTGTTTTTACTTCAATAAAACAAAGTGTATTCCCAAAATACGGCTTCCCATGCCAGGCAATAATGTCTATTTCTCCTTCGCGGATTTCAAAATTACGATCAACAATATCGTAGCCCTTGTCCCGGAGCATCCGAACAGCAATCTCTTCTCCCCACGCTCCGATTTCTTGTTTTTTTGTCTGTGACATACCCTCCTATTTGTGAATATAGAATGCAGAATGTTGAATGTAGAATAGAGAAGAAGAATGGTGTGACAATCTCTCGCTTGTCACTCCTCACGTTTCAAATCTGTTCTCTGTTCACTATTCGTGCTTATACAACACTACCCCACGATGATATCGCCCCATATCAAATTCTTCTTGAACAACAAAGCGATGCGCACGTGCCCACGCCTCTATATCTGAAAAATCAATAAACTGCCCTTCTTTCGGTCCAAAAACCAACCCTTTTTTTACCCAGTCAACGATGACGAGACGTGCTTTATCTTTTAAGAGTCTATTCACTTCATCAAGTACGGTGTGGCGTTCCTTCACATGGACGAGCGTATTCACGAGAAATGCCACATCTAAACTATGCGATGGAATAGCGGTATGCCCCTTCTTTTCGATATCAGACCAAACACTGTGTACATTGAGGAGGCTATTACTCTTTGCACGCTGTTCTATCTGCATGAGGACATCTTTTAAAATATCTACAGCATATATGATGCCTCTCTCTCCAAGAATTTTTGCACACGGAAATATAATGTGACCAGTTTGGCCGCAGCCAAAATCAGCGACATGCATCCCAGGCTGAATGCGCGCTTTTTCAAAAAGAATTTGTGGGTCTACCATTTGATTTCCTGAGTGATACATAGTATGGCGATAAAACATTGCTGGCGCAATATACATTCGAATTACGAAGGTTGCGAATGTACGAATTCGAATATTCGAGTCATTCGTAATTCGAATGTAAAAATATCTAGCTGGCAAACCCCGTAAACAATTTCCCAAATATACCAAGCAAAATATTATCCATCAAACCGGCCATTGAAAGCAATGAAAAAAGAATAATAACAAGCCCAATAAGTTTATAGAACAGACGAGATCCTCCACTTGAGCCGAGATGTTCTTCTGCCCAACCATACGTTCCAAAATTCTGAACAATCCATTCAGATTTTATGACAATGCTGGCACCAAGGGCAACACCGAGAAGTCCATAGATAAAATTCATATGTTACAGGTATTATACTGCAAAATGCACAGTCACATCGCTATGCGATTGCAACATGTGCGCTGGAAATGCGTCACGTCTTTTCTGCGGATTTTGGAGTTCTTCGTACACAGCACGCTTATCTTCTCCACGTAAGAGTATCAGAATTTTCTTTGCTTGCAAAATAACTTTGGCTCCGAGGGTCAATCTATCATAGACAAAATGATGTATTGTCGTCGTATGGAGGACGGTATGATCCATATCTTGTAACGATGGTGTATAGGGGAAAAGTGATGCAATATGACCATCTGTCCCAACACCTAACACCATCAGATCGAACACCAAGTCTGGCACAATAGAGAGTGCATGTTTATATGCGAGGATCGCCTCGCCCAAAGGCTTCGTCGTATCAAAAAAAGAAACTCCTGCCCATTCTTTCTCGTGAAATTTCACAAGCTTCTTATGAATCATGCACGCATTTGCATCAGGATGATGTGACGGCACATATCGTTCATCTACTTCAAACAAAAATATTTTTTCTGCTGCAGTGGACGATAGTTGACAGGCAAATGCTTCATACACTGACATGGGTGTCTTTCCACCAGAGAGGGCTATATACCTATATGTGTCCCCCTCAATAGCATCATGCATAGAGGCAGCACTCTTGCTGACAAATTGCTCGTTGGTGTCGAAAGTATGAAATTCCATATACGTCCAGATCAATCAAGTCAAGAATGAAGGTCGTACCAGGCATATCCATCCATACTCACAAGGCCGTGCTGTCCTTTTGGTCCCGTGCTCATACATTCATAGAGCGCGAGACGAACTTTTTGCTTTCGCATGGTGTCATGGATATCATCGATCACATGCCATGCTGCCAATACTTCTGCAAAACTCACAAAGTGCATGTGATTTTTTTCTAATACATCAAGGAGGAGTGTCGCATGCTCTGACAGGCAACCGTCCATATCGCACGCAATAGAATCTGATGTCGTGAGTTGCTGATAGCTTTCAAGATCTTCTTGTTTATTCATAAGTGTCACACTCACTTTTTCGTCTGGTGCAATGTCAAAAATAAGTCGATTGGGTTCTTCGTCTGATTCTTGAAAGTGAAACTTTTTTAACTCAACAACAATGTATGTATGATCCTCATGCAATTTCTTTCCCGTCCGAATATAAATTGGCACCTGGTACCAATCTTCCCTATTTAGATACAATCGAACTGCTGCAAATGTCTCAATACGTGATCCGCGCGCAACACCATGTTCTTTTGTGTATCCTCTATACTGTCCCAAAACAACATTGTCATCCTCCTGACCACATCCAAGGGCAGATAGAACTGACAGTCTCTCACGTTGCAGACTATGTGCTGTTTTTGTGACAGGGATATCCATCGTTGTCAATGCGAGGAGCTGAAGCAGATGCGACTGAATCATATCTTTCACAATACCAACCGCATCAAAATAGCCAGCACGCTCCTCAACACCTTTTGTTTCAAATTTGGTGATTTGAATATTTGAAATTTCTTTTCCCTGCATCATGTGCGAGAGCACACGATTACCATGACGTAAATTCAACATACTCCGGACAACATTCTTTCCAAGATAGTGATCAAGAAGAAACAGTTGATCTTCACGAAAATACTGGGATACAAAATGAAACAATTCTGTTGCCGTTGTGCTACTCGTGCCAAATGGCTTTTCGAGTATCAGACGGATATCATCTCGTTTTGAAGACCGAGATAACGCAAGATTGCGAATAATATGTTGAAACATGTCGGGTGGGACAGAAAAATATGCAAGATGGGCAACCTGTTTCTTTTTTTCAGCAAGGATTTTTATGAATGCCTGATATTTTTCAAAATCAACTAGGTCAGTATATTGACCAGGAAAATAATGAATATGATTCAAAAGTTCTGTAAGAATTTTTTTTGCCGTTCCCTTGCCATATTTTTGAACCACGGCATCGGTTACTTCTGCATGAAATTCTTTTTTTGTCATCTTCGTCCGTGCATATCCCACGATCCAAAAATCCTTTGGCATTCTGCCATGAGCAAGCATTTCATACAGCGCAGGAAAAATCTTGAGCTTAGCCAATTCACCTGACGCTCCGAAAATAGTCAGAACAAATGATTGAGTTGTCTTTTTTTTGACAGGCATACCATTCCAGAATGTAGATTTTGATTTCAAAATATTGGATAGTAAAAGTATAGCAAATTTTTTGGGATTGCTCTATACGTACAGCAGGGTAAGCAGAGTAAGCTTGTAAGCAGAATAAGCTATAGACAAAAATTCCTTCTTCTGATATAAGTTGCAGCAACAAACGCAGCACGACGCTGCGTGACGGGAGGAAAGGTTGAAAACACAGATCATTCTCGTGCGTGCCTTCGATCGGCAGACTGATCGCCGAGCTACAGCTCGTAAGATCGTCCAGATGATCGAGAGCAAGGAGATCAGGGCGAGTCACTTCGTCACCGCCCTCGACGGCGGAGACAGTATGATTACCCAAGGAGACCTCTGGAATGCCTCTCGTGAGTCGACACACTCTGTCGTTCGAAGAGGTGACCTGAACCACGCTGAAAACGCATGGGAGACGCTACGAGGAATGCTGAATGGCGAACCGCTGATCGTCATTGCCGGCGCTGCTGCGACGGATGCGATTCTCGACATTGCCACTAACTCCAGCGCGAACTGGCTCCTCAAGCCCGGCTCGTGCGCGTGCTTCGAAATGAACGAGTATGGACATCTCGTCGGGGACATCGAGACGCTCCTGCCGATCGAGCACGCCAACTAGCCCACCAACAAGACCCACCAACGCAAAAGTGACCCACCGGTCCAGCGCGTCGGTGGGTCACTTCTTTTTTATACGGTTGGTAAGCAGAGTAAGAAGAATAGGCAGAGTAAGCATATATACTGTCATGCTGAATTTATTTCAGCATCTTTCTTACCAAGCGACGTCATCAATGAAACAGATTCTGAAATAAATTCAGAATGACATAGCAAAATGCTTGTAGCTTACTCTGCTTACAAGCTTATTCTGCTGTGTGTTCCCAATCCGTATGAAACGTACCAGGCTTATCAATCCGTTCGTAGGTATGCGCCCCAAAATAATCTCGAAGGCCTTGAATAACATTGGCAGGAAGCTGAGCCGAAATCATGGATTCAAAATACGAAAGTGATGATGCAAATGCAGGGTTTGGAATGCCGGCGTCTGCGGTGAATGATACAAGTGAACGAAATGCTGGTGCATGTTTTTTCATAATAGCCGCAACGGTTGGAACCACAAAGACGTGCGTATCATTTTTCTTATGAGATGCGTATGCAATATGCAACATGTTCAGCATTTTTGCGCGGATAATGCAGCCACCTTCCCAGATACGTGACACCTCACCCATATCAATATCCCATTTTTCTTCTCGTGACGCTGTTTGTATCAAGTCATACCCTTGTGCAAACACAGAAAGCATTGCCGCGAACAAGGCATCTTCGAGTGTACGTACAAATCTGGTTTTTGCAATTGTCGACTTTTTGTATTTTGTCTTGTATATTTTTTCGAGCTGTGTTCGTTCTTCTTTTTTTGTAGAAATAAACCGGGCAAAGACTGCCTCTGTAATTGTAGGCACTGCGACTCCACGATCAAGTGCATCAATCGATGCCCACTTCCCTGTTCCTTTATTACTTGCCTTGTCAAGAATGTGATAGATAAGATACTCATCTTCGCCAGGCTTGCATCCCTTCTCGAGTACTGGCACAGCAATCTCCATGAGAAAAGATTCTAGTTTTCCCTTATTAAATCTGTGGAATACTTCTCCAATCTCCGGAGCCGACATATCAAACACAGTATGCAACGTATGATACGCTTCGGCGATGAGCTGCATGATGCCGTATTCAATACCATTGTGCACCATTTTCACATAGTGTCCTGCTCCCCCGTCACCAATATATGTCACACATGGATTTCCTTTGAAATCTTTTGCAGCGATTGCTTCGAATATTTTTTTTGTAGAAGCGTACGCTTTTTTACTTCCACCAGGCATCAGGCTTGGCCCATTGAGTGCACCATCTTCCCCACCAGAGACACCGGTGCCGATATATAGCAAGCCTCGTTTCTTCAGCATATCAGCACGACGCTCGGTATCGCGATAAAATGAGTTGCCGCCGTCAATAATGATGTCTCCTTTATCAAGATGTGCAAGGAGCCCATTGATTGTCATATCAACGGGTTTACCGTCTTTTATCATGAGCATAATTTTTCGCGGTCGTTTGAGCGAACGCACGAATGCACTCATCTGTTCAAAGCCAAAAAAATCGCCTTCATGTTCTTTTAAAAACGTCTTTGTCACACTATGCGTTCGATTGTACACAGACACATGCAATCCTTGATGCTCCATGTTCTGTGCAAGGGCTTGGCCCATGGGTCCGAGACCAATAAGACCGATATCTGACAGGCGTTGTTTCATAGTGACAGGCAATGTTTGTTATGATGCAATCATTTTTTTAAATTCTTCTACCATAGGCACGTGCTCTGATTCGAGACCATACAACGCTGCTGTATGCACCGCAGTCCAGTCTGCAAGCAAGAGTGAACGGAATATTTTTTCAAGCCGTGTGTTCCCATCAAGAGCAAGCCGAGTGACTGGTAATCCACGCTTGCTATATAGCGTTGCCAATACATCCATACGCTGTTGCACTTTTGGATGATCATCACCGTCTTCGAGTAGGACCACGTGAAAAGGTGCAGCCAAATGTTTCATTGTTGGCACAACGTCAAATCCAGTCATTTCATTATGATTCAACTCTGGAAAGACATTGTAAAATGCCGGGATCTTGCCTGTTTCATTCAATTTTATTTTCCAGTTCCAGGCAACAGTTTCATTTGCGCGAGATGCATATACGAGCGGCACACGATCTTTCATCGCTGCAGCAAGATCTTTCCCAGCCTGTTCGATATCGGCTGGATCGATAATAGTTCTAAGTGATTGCGTTTCTTTGAGAAAAGCATCTTTCCCCGTGAGTGAGAGCAGTGCCATGAAACTAAATGCCAACGCACTACGTGGCTGAATACCTGTGTCAGGAATCGCAACATATGGCACACCGTCTGCTTTTGCTAGTTCAAGAAGTGTTCCACCGACCGCAATCGCAGCGAGTGCATACCCTTTTTCTTTTGCTTCGTTATATGCTTCAATGACTTCCTCAGTATTGCCAGAGTATGAGCTTGCGATGAACAAACTCTTGGCAGCTTTTTCTGCTGACACCAGGGGTAAGCCATAATCACGATGAATGATAATGTCGGTGTGAGGAGCAACAGCAAGAAGAAGATCTGCATTGAGGTGTGAGCCTCCCATGCCAGTGAGTACAAAAGAATCAGTTACTTTCAGATTTTCTTTATTTTCTACGACAGGCTGAAATTCGAATTGTGTGGAAAATGCTAGGACGGCATCACGCATCATATAATTTCAGAATACTAAATTAGAGTGCTGTCAATTTCCCCTCGTCATGAAGTTTTTTCAGCGCATCATATCCACCAATGAGCTCATCGCCATGCATAATAATAGGTACCGTCATATGTCCGGTCTTCGCAATCATCTCGTCACGTATTTCAGGATTCGCAAGCACATCCACCTCTGTGTAGGGGATATTGAGTGATTCGAGCAGTTGCTTTGCTTGACGGCAAAAGCCGCAGGTAGGCGTCGTGTATAAAGTAATAGTTGCCATATGGATAATAAAAACAATACAAATAGTATACCAAAGATATGGTACTTCTGCATCTCCCTAATCAGGGGGTCAAAAGATACCCTTTCAATGGGCAATCTTCATGCTTGCATCGCGCCGAACAAAAGTGTCTCCCATACTCAATTGCATAGTAGGTAAATGCAAACCATTCTTTCTGGGGCAATATCGCCATGAGGTCACGTTCGATGATTTCAGGATTGGATGAATCAGTCAGTCCAAAATGCAATGCAAACCGTTTTACATGTGTGTCAACGGCAATCCCTTCTGCAATACCATAAACATTCCCGAGAACTACATTTGCAGTTTTTCTCCCCACACCAGGAATCAGTATCAATGCTTCCATTGTTTTTGGAATATGTCCATCAAATTGCTCTGCAACAATTTTTGCGCCAGCTAATATATTTTTTGCTTTGTTTTTATAAAACCCAGTTGAGTATATATCTTGTTCAAACTCTTGTCTATCTGCGTCAACATAATCCTGCAATGTCGGATATTTTTTGAAAAGGACTTTTGTTACTTTATTTACCTGTTTGTCAGTACACTGCGCTGAGAGTACAACGGCGACTACAAGCTCCCAATTATTCGAATATTCTAAAATCATCTTGGCTTCTGGAACAAGTTTTTTTAAATCTTTGAGCAATATCCGTATTTTTTTCTTTCGTTCTTGAAGTGTCAACATATATTCCGGTACGAAAAAGGATTAAACTTCAGTGTCATCAATGATTTCATTTAAAAAACAGCAGATTAAGCAGATAAAAATGGATTAGAAGGACAAAATACACTTGCTCTCATCTGTTCTAATCCGTTTAATCTGCTGTAAAAAAACAGACAGAGCAAATTCAAAGGATTCACCATCAGTGTAATCCTCTTTCAAGTCTGTGTCATCAATGATTTCAGTTTAAAAACATAATCCGCATGGTAAGGTAGGATGCAAAAAGAACCCATACGGCATACGGAAGAAGGAGATAACTTGCAACGCGTGATATCTTCCAAGAAAATGCAACCATGGCAATGATCGTGATCTCAAGAAGCACGATCTCAAATGCGGCAAGAGAAATTGTGTGAAACAAAAAAAACAAACATGTCCAAAGCACATTGAGAAATGCATTCACGCCAAAGAGCCACTGCAGTGCCCTAAATTCATCTTTTGATTCCCTTGTGGCAAACAAATGCAATGTTTTCTTCGGCCCCTCGTGCCAAATAATATACGCAGCTCCAGCTGTCATGATATAGATGGCTGTCCATACAATAGGAAAAAGCCAATCTGGTGGAACAATCGTCGGTAAGGTGAGTGTTGTTTTGTACCATTCCATGCCAAGCTCAGTAAACAGTGCACCAAGCACCGCAACAGTAACAGCGACTGTCGGAATGATGAAATGGTGAGGTTTTGCATGTAGGTGACGCATATATTTGTATTACATCATTGCGCCAATAATAACTCCCATGACAACGAGGCGCACAAGCCATTGTCCTGCATTGATAAGCCAAAGGCTCCAAGGTCTTTTTTCCCAAAGAACAGAATCTAACAAACTCGTTGCAAGGAAACCAAGCCATACCAAAAAACTCGTGGTGAACGCGATGTACATAGCATCAGCAGATCCTGTGAGATTGCCTTTCCAGACATACAAGCCCTCAATGAGATACGCCAAGACAAAGGACACAAGAAATACACTCACAAGTGAAACGCCCATTCTCCACATCATCCCTTTTTTTTCTTTCATCTGTTCCGGTGTAGGTGAGATACCGATAGCCTTCATCCATGCTTTACCAAAAAAAGGAGGCATATACCACAGAAAGCCGATGAAAAACCCAGCAAGTGCCGCGACTGCGACTGTGAGATAATTGACGTCCATATGTTTTTTGTTTATAACTAATGGTACTTCCCTTTCATGATATCAATCTATGCACAAAAATGCTATAGCCGCAGTGAAAAAACAGCTCGAAAAAGACATAGAATCAGGAAATCCAAACTGGAACATTTCTCCTGAAACCGCCAAATATCTTGTCACTATATTGGAACAATACAAGCCAATGCGCGTGCTTGAAATAGGGACATCCACTGGCTACTCAGCTCTTTGTATGGGCGAAGTGCTTGCATCATGGCATGGAGTGCTTCTCACTATTGAATCGCATGAGAAACGTTTTGCAACCGCGAAAAAAAATATAGCAGATGCAACACTTTCTAACATCACGCAAATAAAAGGACACGCGCCTGAAATTCTAAACAACATTGAAGGAACATTTGATCTCTGTTTTTTTGATGCCACAAAATATGAACATCTTTCCTATTTCGATGCATTAAAGAAGAGACTTAATCCAAACGGAATTATCATCACCGATAATATGCGTTCTCATGAGGAAGCACTGGCTGAGTATAAAAAAATGGTGGAAGCGGATCCACAGTTTGAAAGTGAGTTGGTCAATGTTGGAACAGGATTACTTGTAAGTACATATATTGGTTAACAAAAAAAAGCTCGTACGTACGAGCTTTTTTTATGTTATGTACTATTCCACCGTATCAAGCACGTCTCCATCAGTATACACTTCAGTATCAGAAACCGTGACAATACGGTCATCGCGGAAGCCGAGAGCTTTGAAGATAGCTTCGTTCGCAATATGGCGTTT
>DOYU01000007.1 GCA_003518365.1 Candidatus Magasanikiibacteriota bacterium
TTCGAATCTTCTTGGGTCCACCACGAAAAGCAGTATCATTTCGTTTACTGTGACTTTACGAATGAAGGAAAGGTGAGTCTTCAAGGTATTTGGCATCTTGCAATTTTCTATTTTTTTGGTATACTTCTTCTGTTCATATCTCTTCATATCTATGGAAGATCTCCAACAAGCAGGCGTCTCAGGTACAGAACCAGAACAAGATGATTCTGAAAAAGAAACAACCTGGCTCGGGAAAATAGGGTTATTTTTTTTGGAATTGGTAAAAATTGTTGTTCTCGCCGCATTGACCATCGTGGTGGTCAGATATTTCCTGTTCAAGCCTTTTTACGTCAAAGGGGAATCCATGGCACCAACATTTTATGAAAATGAATATTTGATTGTTGATGAACTCAGTTATCGCCTGCGTGATCCAAAACGCGGAGAAGTCGTGGTGTTTCGTTCGCCCACATCTCCTGAAGATTTTTATCTGAAACGTGTTATTGGTCTGCCAGGAGAGCGTGTTCGCGTAGAAAATGGAAATGTCACTATTTGTCAGGTAGAGTGTACTGTTCTCTCAGAATCCTACTTGAACGGCATCAAAACAGACGGAGATGTCGCCTTTACGCTTGGTGACGACCAATATCTCGTGCTGGGAGATAATCGTGGTGCGAGCTATGATTCTCGTCGGTTTGGTCCTATTAGTAAAGAGTCAATGCAAGGCAGGACCTTGTTGCGTGGATGGCCGTTGACGCGTATTAGCTATTTTGGAGAGAAGCATTTGCCAGAATATAATCTCTAAGATATTCCTCTCAAACTTTTTTCCATTCTCTTCTGTTATCATATTCATATATGCCATCACGAAAAACAACCGTTGCAAAAAAGAAGAAACCTGTTGTAACAAAGACGACGAAGAAAGCAACAGAGAAAAAAACACCTGCAAAAAAGAAATTTGTTGAGAAGAAACCAGTAAAAAAAGTACTTCCTAAAAAGGTTGCGACATCTCATGTGACTGCGAAAAAAGTTGTGCCACAAAAACAAGACGCGAAAGTGGAAAAGAAATCCGCCCAAGGCGGATCCGCCTTGGGCGGAGAAAAAAAGAAAAAGCCAGAAAAATTGCAGCCACTGCGAGGCATGCGTGATTTGCATCCAAAAGATGCAAAGTTTTGGAGGAGCGTATATAGAGCAGCAGAGCAGATGTCAGAAGCCTACAATTTTGAATACATGGAAGTGCCGGTAATTGAAGATGCAAAGCTCTTTACCCGTTCCATAGGGAAAGGCACCGATGTGGTTGATAAAGAAATGTACGTGTTTGAAGATAAAGATGGTAATGACATAGGGCTTCGTCCAGAATTTACGGCTGGATTTGCCCGTGCATACATTACGCATGGCATGCAAAGTGATCCTCAGCCTATCAAAGTGTGGACGAGTGGATCCCTGTTTCGACACGATCGCCCACAGGCTGGACGCTATCGTGAGTTCCGACAATTTGATTGTGAGACCCTGGGGACACGCGATGCTGCAGTCGATGCCGAATTAATTACCGTTGCATACAATTATTTGAAAGATCTTGGTCTTGATACGACTGTGCGTGTCAACAGTATTGGCTCACCAGAAGACAGAGCAAATTATGTCATTGAGCTGACTGCGTACTTGCGGTCGAAGCGAAGTTATCTTTCAGAACTTTCAAAAAAACGCATTGCAAAAAATCCACTCAGAGTCCTCGATTCAAAAGATCCACAAGACAGAGAAGTCATTGAAGAAGCGCCACAAATTATCGATTGGCTTGGTGAAGATTCAAAAAAATTCTTCATGCGCGTCCTTGAATATCTGGATCATTTGAACATTCCATACATACTTGACTCAACACTTGTGCGTGGTCTCGACTACTATACCGATACCGTCTTTGAGTTTTCCCTCACTGATCAAAAAGAGGGGAGTCAGACAGCGCTTGGTGGGGGAGGAAGATATGATCTTCTGATCGAGCAGCTCGGTGGACCACACACGCCGGCAGCAGGATTTGCCATCGGGCTTGACCGTGTAGTATTGGCTCTGAAAGACCAACGCAACAATCCAAAAGCACTGCGACATGCGCCAAAGAAGTCTCCTGTCTACTTTGCTCAGCTCGGTGACCAAGCACGACAACATACCCTTCGTTTGATTGAAGATTTGCGCCAAGAAAATATTATTACGTATCACAATCTTGGTAAATCATCACTCAAGTCTCAGCTCGAACAAGCGCATAAAATTGGTGTGACACATACGCTTATTCTTGGTCAAAAGGAAGTACAAGATGGTACGATTATCATTCGTGACATGGAATCTGGTATCCAAGAAATTATTGATCAAGGAAAGATCGTGAAGGAAGTGGCAAAATTGTTGCAGTAAAAAATTATTTTTTAAAAAAGGTCATCTATAAGAAGATGATTTTTTTTATGTATGAATTGTTATCCACAAGTGATTTGAACATATTTTTCTAAGATACAATTTTTTTGAGAAAGGAAACAGCGGACACTAGCTGTTTTTTTCTTGGCTTATCTTTCTTTTACATACTATTCTTGTATGAATTTTTGTCTTATTTTCGCGAAAAAATTGAAATAATCATTTTTTTGCCGTATACTCTGGATGATATTTAACATTAATTAATGAATATATATGTTTAGGAAAAAGTTTTTATATGTTTTTGTAGTGGTTAGTAT
>DOYU01000009.1 GCA_003518365.1 Candidatus Magasanikiibacteriota bacterium
ACCGCAATCCCAACAAATAAGAGCACTGTGGCAAGCAACTTCAGTACCAGATTTTCTCGATCAAATGATTCTCTGAGGGCTTTTTTATTGAACAAGGCAACAATCATAGTAATCAGAAACACAAACAACACTTGAGAACCTTCCAATGAAAAAACCAGTGACGCGGGAGCGAGAGAAAGTGCTGCTTGATTGAATATCGTGCCCACTTGCTCGCTCAGTGCGATGGCAACGGCTCCACCAAGAATCTTTTTTTCTTTCCACATATATTCTGCTTTCAAAAAAGAACGAAATCTTGAAAACAAAAGAAAACTTTGTGCACTGACGCCCACAGTCAACGCGGTATAGACAAACGCAGTAGGAAACGAAATATACTTCATCGCTTCATGCAAAAAAACGGCATAAAAAGCATAAAGAAAACAGGCAAGAAACATATACAAAATTGCCTGAGAAAACACCGCTATCCCCTCTTTGACATGAACAGAAGCAATGAGTGCCGAAACAAGCAAAATACCGAACCCTATGCCATCATGAAAAGATAATGTTTCTCCAAAAAAGAAAAAAGCAATAATAAAACTAAAAAGTGGAATCAAATTCCACCAAATCGCAATACGCGTGACTTCTTCTTTTTGCACCGAGAGCAAATATGGCAATCCACCAAAAAACCAAAAAACAGCAGCGACCACGATGAACACCAACGGCGTCATTGCTATGAGCGGCATCCCGAGTATCAAAAAACCAAGGACACCACTGACACCAAAGAGTGTGCCGAGAATGTACAAATAGACGATTGGTTTTTTGATTTTATTTGCGAGGAGATACTTATCCCCTACATTTTCGATAGCCCATGAAAAATGAGCCAACAATCCATAGAGAATCCACATATATACAATAATTGCGAAAAACTAGAGTAAATGATAGCATACAGCAGTAAAAATAAGAACGTATGGAGCTCCCACCAGGGACAATTATTGCAGCCGGGCCAGTCATCATCGAGGATGGCAAGGTGCTGTTGAATAGAGAAAGAAAAGTAGATGGCGAAGAAAGCCCCTATTTTATGTTTCCTGGCGGGACTGTGGAAGATTTCAGCATTCCCCTTGAAGAAGTAGCAAAACGTGAAGCAAAAGAAGAAGTGGGCATTGATATAGAGATTATTCGTCCACTTCGCACACTTATTGTTTCAAGACCGGGAAAAGATACGTTTGCTATTCTGGTTCATTATCTCGCCACGCGTATTGGCGAGATTGTGCCAGGTCCGGAGACAATCGAGTGGGGATGGTATGATATCAATAATTTACCTGAAAATTGTGCACCGAATATCTACGAAATTGTTTCAGATATAAAAAAAGCCCCCGCAACGGACTGAACCGAAGAGGGGTCTCTTTCGTGGTGAGGCAACGAGTATAACATAAAAAGATTGAACACTCTATGATTTACGTTTCACTTGAATTTAAGTAACGAATGTAACTCAAGCCTTTAGGCTTGACCGTATCTGTATTCACGACTCTCAGGTCTGAAGACCTGAGTTACATTTATCTCCAATATGACAATACTAGAAAAACAAGACCCCGACATCTACACCTACATCCAAAAAGAAATCGCCCGCCAAACACAAGGGCTAGAAATGATTCCATCTGAAAATCACACCTCCCCTGCTGTCCTCGAAGCACTCGGTTCACGCCTCACTGACAAATATTCCGAAGGCTATCCAGGCATGCGATACTACGGAGGATGTGAAAATGTAGACGCTGTAGAAAATCTCGCCCGTGATCGCGCAAAAGCACTTTTTGGAGCAGATCATGCAAATGTTCAGCCACACTCAGGTTGCCCTGCAAATTTTGCTGTTTATTTTGCACTCGTCGATCCAGGTGACACCGTGATGGGATTGAATTTGTTTCACGGTGGACACATGACCCATGGATTGAAATTGAATTTTTCTGGAACCATTTACAATAGCGTTCAGTATGGCTGTGGCAAAAATGGACTCATCGATATTGATGAAATGCGTCGCCTCGCACACGAACACAAACCAAAACTGATTGTCTCAGGAGGGAGTGCGTACGCACAACAATATGAATGGGAAAAATATCAAGAAATTGCAAATGAAGTCGGCGCGTTTCACCTTGCTGACATGAGTCATGTCGCAGGCCTTGTCGCAGGTGGCGTCCATCCAAATCCAGTTGGGATTGCAGACGTCGTCACAACGACGACACACAAAACGCTCCGTGGACCACGCGGTGCGATGATTCTTGCCAATGGCAATCCTTCTACACCACTCACAAAGGTAGAACGCACAAAAGAAAATATTCCAACGCTCATTGATAGAGCAATTATTCCGGGAATTCAGGGAGGACCTCACAATCATCAAACTGCAGCGATTGCCGTAGCATTGAAAGAAGCAAGCCAGCCAGAATTCAAACTCTATGCAGAACAAGTCGTGATGAATGCAAAAACACTCGCACACGAACTATTATCTCTCGGCTATACGCTTGTTACTGGTGGAACAAATACCCATCTTCTTCTCCTCGATCTCACGAACAAAGATGTAACAGGAAAACAAGCAGAACTTGCTCTTGGCAAAGCTGGCATCACGGTAAACAAAAATACCATTCCACACGATCCACGCAAACCATTTGACCCAAGTGGTGTTCGTATGGGTACGCCGGCAATCACCACACGTGGCATGAAAGAAGATGAAATGAAAAAAATCGCCACACTCATTGATCGTGCTATTACTCATGGCGACGACGATGCAGTACTCCAAAACATTCATGAAGAGGTAAAAGAATTGTGTGTGTCGTTTCCATTGCCACAATAAAAACGTTGCATAGAACACAGATTATGGAATACACCTCCCCAAACGAATCACAAACAAAATCCATTGGTCGCCAACTCGCAACCATGATTTCTCCTGGCAGTATTATTACTCTCTCAGGAGATCTTGGTGCTGGCAAAACGACGTTTACAAAAGGATTTGCAGAAGGACTTGGGGTAAAGGAGACTATCACGAGTCCGACGTTTTCTCTCATGAATGTGTATCCTGTCCATGAACATCCAGAAATAGACACTTTTGTTCATATAGACACCTATCGACTGGAACATGAAAAGGAATTGATTGGGATAGGTGTTGAGGACTATTTGGCTGCTGATAAAACAGTGGTGATCATAGAATGGCCAGAAAAAATCGCTGGGATGTTGAAGAAATATGAAGGTGTGATTGAAGTCGAGATGAAGAATGGTGAGAGTAATGAGGAAAGAGTGATAGAGGTAAACGGTATATCATAATATACACATAACCCACAGCATTATTTCAAAATAACGGAATGTTGTGTTATCATAATACCAACATACAAAGCAATTATTTATCTCTTCTAATATAGAACAATATGGATGAACAACAAACACAGGTACAGACCGTATCCGTGTCCAAAACAAAAATGGCTGTTGCTGTAGGACTTCTTGGTCTGTCAGCGTTGGCTGCAGGGTTTGCAGGTTTGCGTGCGGGAACCACCAAAGCAGACCTCGTCATTGCAAAAACTACGTCAGCAAAAGAAAGTGATATGAATAAATTTTCTATCACAATCGAAAATAAAGGTTCTGCAACAGTGAGCAGCCCATTTGTCGTACATATTCAATTGGGTGATGGAAAAGATGCTGTGTACTCATTGAGAGTGATGAACCCTCCTTCAGATACGATCAAAGGATCGTATGAAAATATAGAATCAAAAGATGGAGAGTTTGATGTCTTGGTCAAAAATTTTAAATTAAAACGAGGGCAATCAACCACAATCACCTATTGGTTTGTGATACCAAGTGAGTATGAATCTGAATCATTAACATTTGACCATACACTCGATAGTACAAATCTTGTCAGTGAGTCAAATGAAGATAATAACAGATACAAAGGAACATATGATATCAAACAAATGGAACTTGTAAGGGAAACTACTCATGCCACGCAAGAGACAGTGACAGAACCCATGACCACGTCAACACCAACCGATACAGCAACATCTACCGTGATACAACAATTACAACAATTAGAACCA
>DOYU01000016.1:0-79483 GCA_003518365.1 Candidatus Magasanikiibacteriota bacterium
TAAGAATCACGACAGAAGCAACCTTGAACACGGTTCCAAACGATACCCTCAATTTCATGCCAGCCGGACCACTGTATGACCCACAATACGGCGCATTGGTAAAGACAGTCACTGATCCAAAAGTATATCTTTTGCTCAATGAGAAGAAATACTGGATCACTGATGAAGAGGTGTTTAATACACTCAAATACCAATGGACGTGGATCGAAGACATTGATCAGCGCCTCCTGAATAAATATACCACAGCAGAAGAAATAACCGACAAGACAACGCATCCTCAATACACGCTTATCAAATACACAAACAACGCAAAAGTATACCGCCTCGAACCAAACCCAACAGATAACGCCCTCACGATAAAACGCCATATTGCGAACGAAGCTATCTTCAAAGCTCTCGGCTTCCGCGATGACCGTATTGTCACGGTTTCTGATACTGAAGTGTATACTGATGGAGACGTGCTTGATACGGTGGAATAACACGAATCACGTAACACATAACAATCTTACTAAGCCGTTCACTGCAGTGTGAGCGGCTTTTGCGTTGTGCGAGGAAACGCATCGAGACACTCACATTTTCTGGGGTGACATTCTGCTTATACCTTTCCCCTATACTGTTTACCAAACGCCATTTACCGTTTGCCAACGCCCATGCTATACTATACGCATCATATTAATTTCATCAGTTATGTCTGACAAAATGCTTCGTCACGTCATATCGTTTCTCGGTATGCTTGCGTTTGTCATTACCTACTGGGCTGGCTATATCACAGGAGCAAGAGGTTGGTGGGCCGTTGGGCTTCTCTCTTTTTTGACCTATGCGGTCATTTATAAACTTGTAGAAGCCTAATTTTTTATGGACGTTTTTGGCTTGTTCACACTGAATGTAAATAGTGTTGTTCCCTTTTTTCAACAGACAAGTTCCACTGAGCTTGTATTTCTTGGGATTGGCTTGGTTGGATGGTTGCCATTGATTTATTTATTGTTGTTTGCTGGTCTTTCTTTTTATAAAGATTATAGAGAGGATAAGTTTACGGCAAATTGGGAATGGGTTGTATTAGCAATTGATATTCCACAGCTCAATATTCAGACGCCGATGGCCGTAGAACAATTGTTTTCTCACCTTGCTGGTGCGTATGATCCTCCAGGTATCAGAGATGTTTTTTATAAGGGACATAAACAGCGTTGGTTTAGTTTTGAAATTATTAGTATTGAAGGATATATTCAATTTATTATTCGTACAGAAAAGGCGTTGCGTGATTTAGTTGAGGCTTCTGTATATGCTCAGTATCCTCAAGCAGAGATTACCGAAGTAGAAGATTATGTAACAAATATCCCTGATGCGTATCCCAATCAGACGCATGATATTTGGGCTGGAGATTTTGTTACTGCTGAAAATGATGCCCTACCACTTCGAAGCTATCGAGAATTTGAACATAATATTTCAAAAGATACGGTGCTCAAAGATCCAATGGGAACATTTTTAGAGAGTTTTAGTCGTATTGGTATAGGAGAGCAAATGTGGTTTCAAATTTTAATCCAACCCATAGGGAATGGATGGAAAGAAGATGCTATTAAAAAAGTAAAAGAACTCATTGGTGAGAAAACAAGTGGCAAAAAAAGTATTTTTTCTGGATTGACCGATAATGCATTGACAAAAGAAATGAGTAATAGTCTAGGTGAAATTGTATCCCAACTCACTGGGGGTGGTGGCGTTGGGGCTGGGGGAGAAGTGAGTAATAAAAAAGACGAAGAACCAAATAAAATGCGGTATATGACGCCCGGGCAGATGAAATTAGTTGAGGCTATTGAAACAAAAATTAATAAGATTGGATTTAAGACAAAAATGAGAGGAATCTATGCCGCAACAAAAACAAATTTTAATCCTGACAGGGGAGTCCATGCGCTCATTGGTGCTATCAATCAGTTTAATATTCCAAGTGCAAATTCACTTGTTCCAAAGGTAACCACTTCTCAGCCCACACAAAAGCAATCACAGGCAAAAAAGGCTGAGCTGTTGAAGGCATTTAAGAAAAGAAAAATGAATGTTGGCGCTAATCCATTCGTATTGAATATTGAAGAATTGGCTACGGTGTGGCACTTTCCAATGTCACACGTTGCAACGCCGATGCTTTCAAAAGCACAGCTCAAGACAGCCGAGCCTCCAAGTGGTCTTCCTATCGAGCGTGCGTTGCCTGTGGTTGAGTCATCGACAGAACAATCGCCAGGGAGAACCTATATTGATGATTCTGGGCAGATACATTATGTGGATGATCAAGAACAGCGGTTTGGATGATGGGCAAGAAACAAACGTACTGCGATGAATTGGTGTATTCCAACGAAAGATTGGACGTTTTTTATTTTTTATATTTCGGCTTCTTCCTTTCTCGTGAGTACACCATCAATCATTTCATACTTTCGTTTTGCATTTTTTTCTATTTTTTTTACCAGTTCATCTTCGAGATCTACGTGTAGAATTGTCGCAAGTCCGAGGAGATATATCATTACATCTGCCAATTCCTCGCCAATGTCAGGAAGCTTTTTTCTGTATGCATGAAATGCTTCAGCAAGTTCACCATAGGTGTACGAAAATTCAAGCGGGACATCGGTCGTGTTGAATCCGTGTTTGACTTTATTTTCCCAAACAGCTTGTTGCAATTCTTTAAGATTTGTCATACCACTTTTTTTGCGACCAATGTTGTGTTATACAGCATGATTGCTTCCATACTTCCAACAATCACCCCTGTGTAGAAGAGATCTCCGAGGAGTGTATTTTTGAAAAAGGGGATTCCCATGAGATAGCTTTGCATGAGGCCTGCAAAGGAATGTGTGTACATCGTCCCAAATGCCCAGACTGCGCCATTGGTAATGAGGAAGAAGAGGACTGATCCAAGCAATGTTCCTATCAACACATTTCCAAATGTTTTGTGTTGCTTCACAAGTATTCCGATACCGACTACGAGCAAGAAACTTGTATACACAGCTGCCATCATTTTCCAGCTATAAAATCCGACAAAGATGTCACTCACAAGCATGGCTGCCATTGGGAGGATGAAGGCCATTTTTTTTGACAGATAAAGCCCACCAAACAGCGCAATCGCTGTAATCGGCGCAAAATTTGCAGGATGAGGAAAAATTCTTGAAATTACACCTAGCAAGATCAATAGGATGGCTATTACCGTTATATTGCTAGAAAAGATTTGTTTATTGTTTATTGTTAGTTGTCCCGCAAAGCGGGATCCCGCTTTGCGGGATTTATTGCGATTCATATTTCCATTCAATAGTATCTGAGGCACGGACAGGCATGTGCTCGAGTTGAGTAAGAGGAGTGAGCGTGTTGTTGATATACAGATGCCAGGTTTTTGACTTTGTGGCAATGACATTATTGAAGCTCGTGAGTACTACTTCCTCGCCGCGTGGTTGCGCTACAGATTGGATGCCTACGGCGTGGAGTAGCTCATCCATCATGACTTCTTCTTGCTGCAACGCAGCGACACGGGTATCGCGTTGGTCTACTGCGGTCACTATATTGACGCTGTATGTATACGATACCTCAGCGGCCGGTTTGGAACAGCCAGCTCCCATGAAGGTCAGGATAAGCAGTGTTAGTGTGAGTAGGCGAGGAACTCGCATAGCGTACAGGTTAAAAAGTACAGGTATTATACCAGCGTCCGGAGGAATCGCCAACCGAGGAGCAGCCCAAGGAAAATCGTCGCGCCAAAAGCGTAGTGGACAGGCTTTGCACCATTTTTTTCTGGAGCATTTGCGTCAGCTGTCGCAGTCGTTTCTTCTGAGACCAATTGCTCTACACTTTCTGCAGTGTTTTCAGATGCTTGTTCCGCTGATTCTTCTGGTGAAGCAGTCTCACTTGTAATTTTTACTCCGGCTACTTCTGGCTCAAGTGTTTGTTCGACTATGCCCCCGCCAATCGCATAGAGCGTTGCTTCCTGAGACTCATAAGAGATCGGAAGAATCGTCACTTCGGAAGTATTCTCAGATGGTGTTTCATCGGTCAATGCTTCTGTTGAAGTGGCTGTTTCTTGTGTTGTTGTGTTTGGGGTAGATGTCGCTGAGTTTTCTGTCGTCGTGTTTCCACCACCTGATGAAGGAGGAACAGATTGAGGAATAGAAAATGATGAAAGCAGTGAGTACCATGGTTTTTCGAGAAGTGCTGGGACTGCCCATGCGCTGGTCCAGAGTCGGAGCGTATTGGTCGTTTCTCCAATTCCTCCGTCAGCTACTTGATTTGCTTGTATGTAATCAATTGGAGAGAGATTATTTTTTTTGAGAATGCTGATATCAACCCCATTTGCCGTGAGTCCTTGCATGATCCACGGCGTTGCATAGATGTCACCAAAGCCACCGTCATTTTGTTGTCCACTAAGTAAGAAGTTTTTTGCTTTTGCTATTGCATCAGTCACACCATTGATATTTGTAAGTTCTGGAAGTATTTGCAGAGCTGTCCCAGTCAGATCTTTGCTTTCAAATGAACCGTCAGCGTGTTGTTGACTTAGGATATACTTTGTAGAACTCACAATCATTGGGTCAATATGTGTATACCCTGCGTGAAGAAGAGGCATGAGTGCAAAGATGTCATCATTGATGATGCCATCAATACCAAACTGCGTGCCGTCAAATCCATCTAGAATTTTTTGAATATAATTCGTGTTTGTCCCAACGTATGGATCGATGCCATAACTCATGAGTACCATTGCTCGCTTTGCATACGACGCCGTGTCATTAAATCCATCCCGTGGATCTGGATCTGTGAGCAGATATGCTTTCAGCGTATCTTTTCCTGCTGCAGGACCTGTATATGCATTGTACGCAAATGCAGTCCAATCGCTAAAGGATATACTTGATCCAAAGGAGCCATCTTCGTTTTGACTTGCATCGAGGAAAGTGATGATGTTTTTGACAACAGTATCAACGTCGCTCGTTGAATTACTGCCACAACTGCCACATCCTCCACCACCGCTGCCGCCTGATGGGGCGTGGTCTTCTTGTACCTCTTCGTAAACTGGCAATTCTACTTTTGCACTGTTTTGTGGATAATCCTCGCTCCCACTGTAAATGTAGGCAATCGTTGTTGTAGCGACCGCAGGGGTGAAAATAATTGAACCCTGTCCATCTGTCTCGTAGAGATCTCCATTTATAGACATAGTCGTCGTAGTTGTTGGGCCCCAAGTTGTACTTGATGGATCGTATTCTTCGGCAGTAAAGACAATATCATTTCCTACAATTGTTGATGTCGCATTGGTAGAGATTCTCCATGGCCAGACACTATAAAATACTTCTAGTGAATCTCCATCATTCAATATTTTATCGTTTATTCCTGAATATTCATCCATTTGGTTTACCGTGTATACCCAGCCATCAAAACCACTCGCAGTATGACCGTCAATACTAGAAATATAGTATGTCCAGCTATTTATTATTTCAACATCAATATTGTTTAGACGTAGAGCGTTTGTTAGAACTCCGAGTGCTGTCGTTGTAGTACTTTCAACTACATTTCCAGCAGTATCTGCAAAATACGTACTTGTTGTGTAGATCGTTTCATTGAGGAGTAAATCGTTTATATATCTTACTGTGACGTGATTTTCAATGCCGTGCTCTTGAGGTGCTGTCGTGACTTCAATTGTTTGCTTTGGCCAATAGTCATCGGGAATCGTCACATCAAATGTTCCAATTTGTGAAAGTGGAAGGAGCGCGCTGCCACTGTCATTTGTGATAGCGGATGCATATATCTGTGGTGGGTAATTGGACCAATCAGAAAGAAGAGGTTCTGTAAGAAGAACTGTCGCATTCTGTTTTGGATTCCATGCGTCAGATGAAAAATCATATTCTTCGAATGTAACAGTCGCATCAGCGCCAACATCGTACGTATCCGTGTCTGTTGATATTGTGTATCTGTCTCCAAAATAAAAGAATACGTGTTCGCCACCAGAAAGCATTGCATCATCAATCGCATCAAATGGGTATGTACCATTTACAACATATTTCCAATTCCAACATGCACTATCTGCAGATTGTATTGTCATGCAATTAATAATAAAAGAATCCCGTGAAGGGTAATAAGAAATATCGGAAATACTAAAATCCTCACTTAATGCATCAGCTGTAAGTATTAATGACAAAACCGTAGAACCTTCTGTGCTGGTCGATGCGAGTTCACCCGTAGTGACATTTGTATATGAGAATGTCGTACTTGTTGGTATGGTAACCTCGTCGTCAAATACAACTGCAGCTTGATTTCGTATTGTGAGGTGTGATGTCGTTCCAGTCGCCAAGGTGCTTATCGTATCAGCATATACTGCCGATACCCCTACGAGTGAAAAGAAAACAGTGAGAAAAATGGTGCTATATATCTTCTGCTTCATAGTGCCATGTGATTATGTCATCTTGAGTAAGAATGTAGTTTGAGATGCCGATCTGTGCCTTTTTGCCATTGATATAGTAGATCCAAAACATGTGTTTTTTATAATCGACGCTGATGCCGCCAATAGACTGTATGAATGCTCCGAGAGAGCCATGATTTTCTGCAGAGAACGATAATCCTTTTTCTTTGAGTGCGTTCATCAGATCAAACGCATTTGAACCTGGTGGCAGATCTGTCGTTGCTTCAAAATCGATGTCTGGGATGTGGAGTATTGCTTTTATTGTTTCTTTTTCTGAAGTATCTCCCTCTGTGGGTAACATTTCAGCTTGTTCAGAGGAGGACGTACTGCTTTCCGTGTTTGTCTCAGACGAACTTGCGTTCGTCATTCCACTCGATATTTGTGTATTTGATTTTTGAGAAGGAGTGACGAACGCAAGTTCGTTATCGATGCTGGCAGTTTTTTCTATTGGGCTATCTATGCCTTGCTCAGAAGTGAGTATTTCCTCTTGAATAGATGTTGGTATCTGACTTCGGGAATAGAAGTATACTGTGCTTCCCAAAGAAATCAGGAAAAGAGAAAGGACGATAATATTTTTTTTCAAAAAGTTTTTCATAAAATATTCTGTGTAATCTTTTGTATTCAGTGAAATCAATATACAAAAAAATCTTTCCTGAGCAGAAAGATATAAAGAGATAAAGAAGATGAACTTCTTTTATTCCTGCTCGGGATACACATTGCTATGAAGATCGGACTTGTCCATAAACCTTATTGGTTTATGGCGTTACCGTTGCGGCACAGTGGAGGGATCAAACCTCACTTCCACATAGTACGTGGTAAATTGTATGGCTGTATTATGGCAGCTTTTGGATGTGTGTCAAGAAATGAGGTGTGTATGGTGTGGATGAAAAAACAACGGATACACCGTTGTTTTTTTTGTTGCGTATGTGGATTATTTGATATTCATGCTTGAGAGAAGTGTTGTCTGTATATAGGTGGTGTACATACCGCCTGATTGATCAAATATGAAAACAGATGGTGCTGATTGTGTCTCTGGGAGAAGAGCATAATAGGTGCCGACTCTCCCGAGTCCTTCATCTACGAGTTGTTCATATTTGCACACGGTATATCCTGCTATAGCTATCGGATTTGAAAGAGACTGACATAAATTTTTTCCAGATGCTCCACTCATAACGAGTTGTTGATGGAAGTTTTTTGCTTCTGTAGCATCTTTAATAAGTCGAATTTCGTAGTATGCTCCAAATTCAGCGTGAGGGTTTTGAAAATTTGGATACAAAGAAAGGATATTTGCTTCTTTGCGTATTTCCCATACGGTGTTTATGCGGTCTTTGTCAGAATCTTCTTGGAGAGGTGTCCCTATAAATGTCTTTGGATAGAGAAAGGAAATATCTGTATCTGAATATGTCATCCATTCTACACCTGGTGGCAAAGTCATTTGTGTCGTCGGTGTGACCACCTTTTCTGGAGGTATTGTTTTTTGTACTTGTACATTTTCTTTTTGAGGTGGGAGTGTTGTTATCTGTGTTTGTTGCAAGTACATCATTTCTTGTCTGAGTATGTTGATAGAACTCTGTTGGACAAAGAAAATACCGATGCCTCCAACAAAAAATGATGTCAGGACAATCGTTGCGAGGACAATACCAAAAGGAAAGTGTTCATGATCCATAAAAAAATATGATGAATATAAAAGTATGGATAGTATATCTTATATTGATGATAGGTACAATGCGATTTTTTTACTGAATACGTACGTGATAAATACATGATACATTTTTGATTGCTTGATGACGTGCTGTTTGAATCAGTTTTTTTATATGATTTTTATTGACAAAATTGATAATTTTTGTATGATATAGACAACGGTTCACACGCTGCAAATGCGGCAGGGAGGAAGCTATGGACTGGTGGGTCTGGGTACTCATCGCTGGAGGAGGGGGAGGTGTAGCCTTTATCCTCATCAAGCGGTACGTAGTACCAGTGTACCGAGATCTCTGTGCTCTGGGTAACCTGCTCGGCGGGTCTATCCTTGGGAGCAGTTGGAATCGGTACAAGGGCCGTCGTCGTTGACGACGCGCCAGACGACAGTGAGCCGCGGTGGAGCACCTGCTCTGCCGCGGCCATTCAATTCATTTCAACAATTTGAACAACTACAACATTTCCAACATCTACAACCTCACCTCATTCGTCAAGCAATGATACGACCCACCTGCATGATGAAAATAGGGAAGTGGGGAAGTGGATCTTGCAATTCCAAATGATGAGATGTGTGCTTCGACACCAGGTGTTTGAAACTTTTCTGCATTGATGAATATTCCTGGCAGTGACAATCCATTGACTGCCATGCTGCCGAGATTCTCTCCCATACCACACGTATCTTCCGGACTGAGTGTGATGAGTGGCACGCCAAGTGTGGATAACAGTTCAATACTTTTTTGAGAAAATAATGCTGGCGCGTACATGAATGCAGAAAGATTGCCAAACTGATCAATCAGCGGCGCGCAAGTAGTGTCGAGATGAAAGCCTGTTGTTTCGAGTAAGAAAACGTGATCTGGCTGTATGATCTTGATCATTGCATCGTGTCCTGCCAGATTTGATCTTCCAAGCCCACCAAAATAATATGAACCGCTTGGTGTCTCTATAAAAAAGACTTCACCGCATTCGAGATACGCGCCTGGCGGCAATTCTTTTATTTCTACATAAAATTTATTCTCAATCATGCGCGCAAATGCGTCTGATTCTCGTTGCCTTTCTGGCACTGAGAAGTTTGCTTTTATCCATGTGCCATTCGCAAACATCCCAACATCACGAATAAAAATACCGTCGTAGTCCGGCGGATATTGGGAAATAAGTTCTTGTGGATAAGGAAGAAATGTTATCTCGATCTTTGCATTGGTCAGGTGATCAATTGCTTGATTCCATTGGAGAGAAAGAAGTTCTGGGGAAGGAATAATCCCCGAGGTCGCGGCTGCGACTGTCGCGTAGTTGAGGCTTTCTGGTGTGTGTCCTTTATGGACAGTGTAGCCATGTGGCCAGAGCCCGCCTGGTGGCGGTGTGACCATGAGAATAGATGTTTGCACGCTCATAGTGTTTTTTTAAGTGTAGCATACGATGAAAATCTTGACAAAAGTCATCCCTTTATATATAGTTTCATGTCCGGAATTGTCCGGATGAATATCTTCAGGAGGATGTTCATGGTTACGATCTACGATCAGACTATTGCGGAGGTCATTGGCATAAGCTGGCTGAATGGAGTCGTATCCATGAGACTCAAAGAGGGTCTCTTCGTCTGGGATCGTAAGACCGGCGCGTTGGTCTGCCGCCAGAATCGGGACTTTGCCGATGGTCTGGTGAAGCGCTGCGAGGCCTTCCATGGCGTGGCGTTCACGCATACGATCGCAAAGGACGGTCTCGAGACCTGGACGAAGCCCTAGCGGTTTGTCGACCGGACATCAGCGGGCAGCCGTGCGTACATCGCGCGGCTGCCCCTTCCTACCTTATATTTTCATTATTTGTAAAGAGTTATCCACATGCTCTTTTTTTTGTATATAAAAAATTTAGCTTATTTTAGCAAAAAAATGTATCTGAGTATTTGTAATTGAGCGTACGTTTTTTCGTAGCTTGGCGAGGTATTGACAAATAATGCAATATAGAGGTATATTCCAATGTCCGTTCGTTCACAATTCATCAGATTTTTTCCGACCTAGGCAGGAGACGCAATGAGTACGAGTCACTACGATGCGCTCGGCGTCCCCAAGGACGCCAGTATCGAGGAGATCAAGCGGGCATACCGCAAGGTCGCCATGGAAAACCATCCCGACAGGAACACCGACGAAAACGCCCAGGCCCGCTTTCAGGCGGCTGCTGAGGCGTATGCTATCTTGTCCGATCCCGAAAAGCGTCGGACGTATGACAGTGGTTTCCGTAGGGTGAGAAGTGTTCAGGATCTTTTTTCCCGTGTGCATCTCGGCCAGAAGCTCGTCGCAGCGATGCTGCCAAAGGCTCCGGCTGCGCCGCGCGATGGAGTTGATTCCCTGATCACTGTCAAGGTGTCCGAGGAGACGATCCGAGATGGTGGTATCGTTGAGGTGCGTGCACCTCGCGATCCTGATCACTCATTCGTGATCCATCTCGAGCCGGGCTATCGGTGGTGCCGCGTCACTGGCATGGGCGAACCAGGCCAGCGAGGTGGCACCAGCGGTGACCTATACATCCATTTTGCCGATTCGGCAGGAGTGTGACGACGATGCTGAACGATACCTTCGAGTTGATCCGTGAGTTCAAGGCGTCCTTCTGGGCGTACGTCGATGATTCCCGAGACGATCGCGAGCAGATGCTCGCGGCCATGCTTGACATGCCGGTCGACAAGCTGATCATCTTCAGCGAGCCGCACGATCTGGCGGCGTTCCTCACGTACGCGGCGTGCGTGGATTCGTCCAAGGCCAATGGGGTCATGGACATGGATTCGCAGCGTCTGCGTGAGATCATCGTCACCGACGAGGGAAAGCCCTCCGTCGGCAAGTTCTTCGATGGGCTCATGGGCAGCGAGGAGGGGGAGGATCTGCTTCGGCAGATCGCCTTCTGCCTCGCCCACGCCAACAAGATCGCGGGCATCCGCACGAACCTCTGGTCGCCCGCCAAACGGTGACCAAGAGGGGAAGTTCCTGTTCTGGTTTCTAGTGTCTTGGGTGGGGACATGGTGTCCCCACTCGCTCGTGTTGCATTTCGGAGTTCCAAGATTATGGCTAACGCCGCCCTGATCACCGCCGCCGACCTCACCGCCCTCTTCGGCCACGACCGCCAGCGTGCGGACGAGGCTCGTGAGAGCATCCACGCCAACCCCAGCTACGCCCTGACCCTGGTCGACCAGGGGCGCACCAGCGGCTCCCTGTCGCTGTTCGTGCAGTCCCGCATGGTAGAGGAGATCCTCGGCGAGGTCTCCGACCTGTCCGTGGCCCGTGAGATCCTCGAGATGAACATGTCGTCCGAGGCGACGGCGGAGATCCTCGGCGTCCGCGCCGACCTCCCGTCGGTGCTGGCCCAGCTCGCGTCGCCCGAGGTGATCATCGCCGCCCTCCTGGAGGACGTCCAGTCCGGGCACTCCCCCAGGAAGAAGGACGAGACCACCCTCGGCTTCGCCGAGATCGCCCTGACCCTCATGGCCTGGGCCGAGAACCTCAAGGAGCGGCCCGACTGGGAGGAGCTCCTCGACCACCAGGTGGGTTCGGAGGGGAACTACACCCTCCGCAACTGTCTGCTCGCCGCCGTCCTCTACGAGGCGGGCAAGATGGAGGACCTCACCCCGGGCCACTTCGAGGACCTGGGGCTCGACCCCGACGAGGCGCTCGCGCAGCTCGTCGAGCTCGTCGAGGTCGACGGCCTGCCCAAGCTGACCGACGACGACGTCGCCGAGGCCCAGAAGCGCCTGCGCGCCAAGCGCCAGGAGTTCGAGGGCGCCGAGGCCGACCTCGCCACCGCGGCCGACGCAGCCGCCGACGACATCGAGATCTGATGAGACAACCCCGCCTATTGGAGGATCGGCGGGTCAACGGAACAGAGCCCGGTACGGCGCGACGCGAAAGCGACGTGACTGTACCGGGCTCGATTCATATTCTATGATATATACATGTAATGTATTGAGGAAAATTGCTATCTGCAATTGTCCTGAGTTCATTACAACTCAAGACATTGGTTTACCACACATCGAGGTGACACATGAAGAAGGGAACGCTTGTTGTGATCGAGGAGACTTCTGCTCAGGTTGAGCACGGGACAGTCTTCGAGGCTTTCATGGCGACGCTCTACAGCATGTACAAGAAGGTCTCCACGCCGGTTTTGTCCGGTGGTGGAAGCTTGAACGACATGCCGATCGACGCCGTGATCGCGAGTGGCCTCTGGGTGATCATCCAGAAGGTCGCTCAGCTGATTGGCATGGACCTCACGACGCAGTCCGTCGTGGAGAAGGTGAGTGCGCGTGTGGACCGACTGGTCAGCGCCGGCATCCTTCTGGTGCACGGTTCAGCGGAGGAGGCTGCCAAGGCCTTCGACCGTGACGTGCTCCGTCAGATCTCGGGGACTGGTTTCCCGACCTCTCTCCAGCAGTTGGGGATGAAGCATTCGGCTCAGTTCTTTGCCACGTTGGTGAAGGCTGCACGTGACTACAAGGTCTCGCTCGAGGAATCCATCGCAGACATCTTTGATGCGAATTCCCTGCCAGAAGCACCTAGCCGTCCAGCGTACTACACGAACATTACTGATGTTATGAGAGTGTGGCACTATTTCGTCCAGGTATTGGATGAACGACTCGCTGTCGAGTTCACCTTCGACGTGGAAGGCGAAGGCCGCTTCCTGAAAATAGAGAAGCAACTCAGGAGCATTCAACTTCGTCAGAACGTCCTGTCAGCCCTCAGATACCTGCCGAAAAGCTGGCCTTTCGCTAACTTTCGTCATGGAATATTTGTGGATGCCCAGTGGATCGGCACACAGATCGTATTGGCTGTGCTCAGGGCAGACGATGACACCGAAATTCTGAGCAACTCCGAGCAGCTGATGAACGGGCTCGAGGCTCTGCACACGCTGCCACAAAGCGAAGTCGTGACCCTCACGATGGAGAGACTGTCTCACCGCGCAAAGCGTCCACTCAACAAGACGCAGAAGAGGCATCTTGAGAATTTTATCGGTGAGATGCTGTATTGGCTGTTGAAACTGAGTACGGGCAGCCTTTCTGCAGCTCATACCGAATGGGTCATGCTGTCGCATCTTACGAAAGAGTGGTATGTTGATGCGTCAACAGCACTGCGCATCGCCAAGGGAGAGGAATTTCTTCCATTTGGGGATGGTAACAACTTCTCCACCCGTGCGAGGACCGCACTTAGTGAGCGAGTTGCGCCAGCGATTCTTTGGGAGAGCCTCACTCTCATGGATTTTTATCAGATCGTAAAGGAAAACGTTCTGCCGGTGGATAGCATTATTGACGGAATGAAGCGCATGCCGCAGGATCTGCGCGAAGCAGCGGTTCGTCGTCTGATGAAGAGTGAGGAGATTACGACGGAATTGGTTGCTTTACTGGTAGACAGCGGCGACGTGGAGCTCGAACCAAAGATCATCCAGGCACACTTCCAGTTGTTTTCCCTGGAGCTTCTCGAGAAGAGCGCAGTTCATCTGCTCACTCTGCTCAGCAAGAAGGGAAAGAACCTGGATGTTGAGGCGACCTCTGGGCTGCTCTGGAAGATCGTCGGTCGCATGCCCCCCGAGAGGAGTCGGCATCTGGTGGATGCCTTGGAGTGGCGTGCCACGTTCTGTGAGACGGTGGATTACGTTATCTACTCGTCGAACGAACTGGTAACCTGGGCAGACATCGAAGCAGTTCGGAAATCCCTTGGGGATGAACTGTACAGCCTTGTCCTGCTGAGTTCGGAACTCAACGTCCGGATTGGTGGGTACGGGGAAAAAGAATCTCAGAAAGATGAGAAGCCTATGCCGCCGTGGCACTTGATGTATGAAGAAGGTGCTACGTTGGATCTGAGGGTCTTCTTTAAGGCTCTTGGCATGACCGCCGAGCAGGCGGCTGATCTGGTAAACACGTACTCTGAGGAGTATGTGTTCCGCTGGCATTACGCGGCTCATCCGAAGCTCGAGCAGGAGTGGAAGAAGTTCGTCCGCCTGCGAGAGAAGTACTACCGTCGGTAACCCAAACTTACACTTCGTGGTAAGACGAAGTAACACATATTGTTCCTTTTTTCATTGGAGGTGCCAGGGAAGATGCTTACCCATCTTCCCTTCATTCATGTGTATATCTGTATCAGGTATATAGATGAATATTGAATATTCTCTTCTTTTTTGCTATAGTCCCACGACTCTCACCTTCGCTAAAGCTATGGTGGATTATATACAGATATGAGTAATTGGGTACAAGATACATTGAAAAAAGGGAAAATCCTAGCTCTCTCACCAATGGCTGACCCCGCACTAGACCTCGCTTTGGCTCGGTCAATGCGGGGCGAGACTCAATAAATCATATGTGGGTACAAGATACATTGAAAAAAGGGAAAATCCTAGCTCTCTCACCAATGGCTGACATGACAGACTCTGCATTTTGTCAGATTGTCAGAAAAATAGGTGGGGCAGATGTTGTATTTCGTGAAATGGTTTCTGCTGAGGCTCTTGTTCGTGACAATGAAAAAACACTTGGCATGATAGATTTTGTCGATGCCGAGCGTCCTATTGTGCAACAAATTTTTGGGGCAGATCCTCTTACTATGGCAAAGGCTGCAGAGATCGTGATGAAGCATGCTGGACCAGAAGGAATAGATATCAACATGGGGTGTCCAGTGTACAAAATTACAAGCAATTTTAATGGCGCCGCACTCATGAAAGAACCACCGCTTGCAGCGAAGATTATTCGTGAGATGAAAAAGGTATTGGGCGACACGCCACTTTCTGTGAAAATTCGTTTGGGATGGGACGATGATAATGGTTTCAAAACATTTATTCCTGTGCTGGAAGAAGCCGGTGCTGATCTCATCACTATTCATGGTAGGACAAAAGCGCAAGGCTATAGTGGTGTGTCAAATTGGGATCTTATTCGTCAGGCAAAAGAAATTGCAACTGTTCCTCTTCTTGCTAATGGCGACATCCACGAGCCGCATCAGGTTTGGGATGCTATAGAACAAACAGGAGCTGATGGTGTCATGATTGCGCGTGGGGCATTGGGGAATCCATGGTTTTTCCAGCAAGCTATGCAGATTAGGCAGAGTAAGCAGAATATGCTTCCTGCACTCTTGTTATCAGAAAAAATTTCAATGATTTTAGAACATGCAAAGTTGCACGTAGCGAATAGTGCGAAATTGAAGGCGATGGCGAAGAAAAATATATTGGTTGGTGTGACAGCGGAAGAATTGGAAAAAAAATCTATTGTCACGTTTCGAAAACATTTGTCATGGTATTTTAAGAGCAACAAATTAGGAATGGAGATTCCCGGGATAAAAGAATTTCGGGGTCAGCTGGTGAGGATTAATTCTGTGGAAGAGTTGGAGGAGATTTTGAAGCGGTTGGAAATGCATGTAAACAGTGCAGTATAAAAAAGAACAGCGTGTGAAACGTTGTTCTTTTTTTTGTGTTGGAAGACTACAAGATTTCTTTTTGCTAACGCAAAAAAATATTGAAAGATTAGGCGGCGTTGTGACTATCGTTTTGCTAAAATCTTCAATTATCATCCACCGAAAGGTGGATGATAATCTTTAGTCTTTCATCGCGATAGATGACATCTTGACAAATAGCCAAAATCATGTCTTGTAGGTATGAAAAAAGTGGCATATACTACCCACATGGAACATTTGACAATATCGCAGAAATGTGATATGTATAAGTGTTAGTTCTTTCACAATTTGCTTGTTTTTCTAGCTTTGGGAATTTAGCTGTTCTTAGCCAAAATAAGGACATATAGATTCCCATAGCTAGATGCTACGGGTGCGGGTGTATTTGAAAGACGTTTGTCGGTTGACTTTCGTCTATGAGTAACTTTTGTCTCGAGGATAGACCAAAATGAAGACCACAAACCGGATCGCCACCCTTGCCTCCCTGACCGCCTCCCTCGTCTTCACCGCGTGCCTCGGCAGCTTCGAGCCGCCGAGCTCGCTCATGCAGCAGGACACTGTCGAGTACCAGCCCGACGTGGTCGTCGGGCATGACACCACGCCGTCGGTTCACGTCGACACGTCCGTGGCGGAGGACACCATGTCTTCCGTCGATACCACTCAGGTGATCCCGGAGTGCTCGACGAACGACGACTGCAACGACGGCGAGCCGTGCACCGGCGACTTCTGCAACCCCGCGGGCAAGTGCGTGCATCCGCCGATTCTCGACTGCTGCCACGACGACTCGAACTGCGAGACGTGGCAACACTGCAACGCGGACGCGCAGTGCGACGACGGCTGCACCGTCAACGCCGACTGTGACGACGGCAGCATTTGCCTCGAGGGCAAGTGCAAGCGTTGGTTCTGCGACACGGACAACGACTGCGACTCCAGCGACTACTGCTGGAACCAGCAGATCTGCGAGCCGGTCCAGTGCCCGTCGTACGGTCGAGACCCGCAGTGCGTCGTTTCGGCTGAGGTCAAGGACCACGAGTGCCTCGAGACCTTCAAGACGAACGGCACGCCGTGCGAGGACGAGAACATTTGCACGCTCAACACCGTCTGCTTCAGCGGCCGTTGCGACCTGTCGCTCTGGGCCAACTGCGACGACGGCAAGGAGTGTACCAACGACTACTGCGACCCTGAGGTCGGCTGCGTCAGCGAGCCGATCATCAACGGAGCCTGTAGTCCTCCGTAGCCAACAAGCAACCCTAACCTGCGGCGCGAGATCTTTCGAGACCTCGCGCCGCTTCCCAAAGAGTGTTTCTTTTCTTCAAAAAAATAAAGGAACATTGTTCAGGAATAAAAAAACGTTCTTCGTGATGAAGAACGTTTTTTTTGTAGATATTACAGTGTCTCAATGTTCACTTTTTTCCGTGTCAAAAGAAATACTCCCAGTGTGATAGGCACAAGACCTAGTAATTGAAATATCGTTGGGGGTTGTTTTAATATAATATAGACAAAAAGAAGGGTGATTGCTGGTGTTATTGATGCAAGAGAAATTGCTTTTGAAATTTGGATTCGGTGTATGCCTTCAATCCACAATATTGTTGACAGACCGAGAATCAAAAAGCCGTTGATACCAATGAGTCCAATAATATTCCACGAAGGCATTGTTGTTGGTATGTCTCCCCATGCCCAGGCAAGACAGATCAAAAATAATCCTGCAATAATACTTCTTGCAAACATAATCGATGCTGACCCCATATATTTTCGTGCCTTTTTTGCAAAGACATTGGCAAACGGTGGTAGTGTGGTCGCAAGGAGTACAAGGAGATCTCCCGGATTTGGTGTTAGGGTGCCTTGAAAAATAACAAAAAATGCTCCAATGACCATGAGTATACCTCCAACAATAGTAATTTTTGATAATTTTTCTATACTTGTTACTGCACCAAGTAAAAACATTGTGAAGAAGACTTCCATCAATGAAATAATGGCAACGTTTCCTGGGGTAGTATATTGCAATGCAAAAAATTGAAGTCCATAAAAAAGTATGCCGAGAAGCAAAATCATTGGAAGGAGATATTTCCATGCTGGACGGATCAAGAGTTCATGCCATTTTTTTTGTATCGTAAGAAGTATTGCAAAAAAAATAGCAGCAGCGAGTGTACTGATTGCGAGGGCAAAAATTGGAGATAAATAAAAGACAAGAATGCTTGCAACAATCGGATATAGTGCCCAGAAAAATGATTTTGAAAAAATAAGTATTTCGCCGGTGCGTTCGGTGTTGTTCATAGATAAACATTGAAGCAAGTCTCCTCCCCTTTATAAGGGGAGGGACATGGAGGGGTATCATGTTAGCAATGAACTTCGCCTTGCGATAACCTCCCCTGACCCCTCCTTGGTAAGGAGGGGAACGTGTTATTTATTTTTCATTTCTGTGAGTATCACTGTATTTTCCAAGAGTCTCGCAACCGTCAGAGGTCCGACGCCACCGGGCGTTGGAGTGACGTAGGAAGCGCGTTTTGACACACGCACAACATCTACATCGCCAAACATTTCGCCGTTGTCAAAATCAACACCCGCATCAATTACAATCGCGCCTTTTTTTACCATGTTTTTTGTGATGAGATGTTTTTTCCCAACAGCAGAGACGAGAATATCTGCTTTTTTGCAAAGTTTTTTGATGTTTTTTGTTTGTATATTACATGTCACGACCGTTGCCATGTGATTCATCATCATGATAGCGAGAGGCTTGCCGACCAGGGTGCCTGTTCCAACAATAACAACATGTTTGCCAGCAGGATTGACGCCTATCGATTCTAAAATGTCCATCACTGCACCAGGAGTTGGTGGGACGATCGTGTTCGTTTCTGCGACGAGTTTGCCGAGATTGGTATCTGTGAGACAATCGACATCGATATCTGGGCGGATGCTATTTACCACATCATTTTCCCATTCACGGTGGGGGAGGGGAAGCTGGGTGATGAGGCCGGTAATGCTTTTGTCTGATTGGATGTTATTGATGGTATTGATAATGTCTTCTTTCGTCGCATCTGCCGGAAGTTCTGTGAGAGAAAATTCGATACCTGCACGTTCGGCTGCTTTTCCTTTTGTTCTCACGTACATGTGGGATGGTTTGTCATCGCCTACAATAAGGACCGCCAGTTTTGGCTGGATGCCTTGTTTTTTGAGTTTCTCAGCACGTTCTTTCGTTTGTTCTGCGATATGTGCTGCGATTTGTTTTCCGTCAATGAGTCTCATGTCTTTCGTTGAAGTATATAAAAACGTTGGTTTATATCTTGCTTTCTAGTATATTGTCATTTCGACTGTCAGGGAGAAATCTTTCGAAGCGTATGTGCACGGAAAGATTTCTCATTTCATTCGAAATGACAGAAAAGTCATATGAATACCATAATGAAAGCATTCTATCATAATAAATTCTAAAAGTAAATAAAAAACCGCTTGGTGTAGCGGTGTTTTGTTTGATCAAAATACTCTTAGAGTGCATCGTAGATATCATGTTTGCCAATAGAAACAAAGAGAATATCCCCGTTTTTTTGTCGTTTGAAGATAGCTCTATAATTTTTATTGAGTGATATTGACCACAAAAAATCGAGCTCTCCATGCAATTTATGGAGTCGGAGAGAAGGATGAAGTGGGTTGAGTCTAAAAATTTTTTCCTTATTTTCAAATACATTCAATATATCCGCGGGCAATTTTTTAGCCTCCTTCAAAAAAGATCGTGCATAGAGGACATTATTCACCATCATACATTTTCAGCGCTTCAGTAAGAGACGGAGCCTGTATACTTTTGCCTTCGGCATACTCTTTTTCAGCTTCCTTTACATCCCTTAAGAGTTGTGCTGTGCTGATAACATCATTATCCCCGTCAACTAAATATTTTATATAACTTGAAACAGAAACAAAGCCTTTTTGCTTAGCTGCCTTTTTTATTTCGAGGGTTGTTTTTTTTGGTAAGGAAATACTGAGGACTTGGCGCATAGGAGATGATAGAAAAAGTTATGTTGATAGTGTAATACACTTGTAATACAATTGTCAAGTGTCCAATGTGGATATTACAACACCCCATTAAACAAATACCCAATCATAATAATCCCCACCGTAACAATACCAAAAAAACTTGCCAAGAGTTGCCATTTCAATACTTTTTTCAGAATCAATGCTTCTGGCAAAGACAATCCTACGACTGCCATCATGAAGGCAAGGCCTGTGCCGATAGGGACACCTTTTGCAATGAGGGATTGAATAATGGGGATGACACCGCTGGCATTGGAATACAATGGGACAGCGAGAATGACTGCGAGTGGCACGCCCCAGATACCAGCTTTTTGCAAATATGTTTCAAAAAATTCCTGTGGCACGTAGCCGTGGATGAATGCACCGATTCCAACGCCAGCAAGAATATAGAGTGCAATTTTTTTTGTAATATCCATTGCTTCTTTTGAAACAATCCGTGCAATTTCTTTTTTTGGAAGTGTTATTTTTGCAATAGTATTTCCTTTTTGCTCGGGCAATTTCCAGACAAATTCTGCCACATATTTTTCCATGTTCATTTTTCCGAGTATCCATCCGCCGAGTACACCGATGGCAATGCCTGCAGCGATGTAGAGGAGTGTAATGTGCAATCCAAACAAACCGATAAACAATCCAATCGCAACTTCGTTGTTCAGTGGAGACGTAATGAGAAATGCAAATGTAATGCCAAGTGGAATGCGTGCTTGGACAAAGCCGATAAAGAGGGGAATCGACGAGCATGAACAAAATGGTGTGATAGCTCCAAAAATAGTTGCGAGAAGATATTCCAATCCATACAGTTTGTGCGAGATGAGAAAATCACGTAATTTTTCTATCGGCAGATAGTAGCGTAAGAGACTCATGATGTGTGTAATGATAATAATCAAAAAAAATATTTTGAGTGTGTCGTACACAAAAAAATGTACACTTCCTGCAAGTGTGGTATTGGTGATACGAAAGACATCCTCCACGAGCCATGTGGCGATGGCGGAAAATGGATAAAAAATATCCATACGTTAACACGCATGTGAACATCCGCAGGCATTCCCAGATGATGTGTCTGTTGGTTGTTTTGTTTGTGTTTTTGCTGTGAGCATGATTTTTATTTCTTCTACAGGAGACACACGTCCTGCGCTCTGTACTTCTTCATTCACTACAAGTGCCGGTGTACTCATGACGCCGTAGCCCATGATTGTCTCGATATCTGTGATTTTGTCTACGGTAGCGTCGAGTCCGAGCTCTGTGACAGCTTGTCTGGCATTGTGTTCGAGGGTGATACAGTTTTGGCATCCTGTGCCGAGTATTTTTATGTTCAGTGTGTTAGTTGCCATAGGGAATAAGAAAATGATTGAGAAGATGTGTATGTTGTGTTACTGCTTTTTCGTGTATGGTATACAGGACTTTTGTGCCATCTTTTCTCGATGTGATGAGTCCATAATCTTTCAAGACTTTCAGATGATGAGACACGAGATTTTGTGGCATATCGAGGTGTTGCCAGATGTCGCACACGCAGTGTTCACCGTTTTTGAGTAGGCACAGGATTTTCAGGCGTTGTTCCTGAGAAATTATTTTCAAAAATTCGATGGTATGTGTGAGATCTTTGTTTGTTTTTTTGTGTGTACAGCACGGGGCTTTTTTCATAGAGAAGGGGAGTATATATCAATATAGATTGATATAACTATACGCTTGTTGGTGGGGGATGTAAAGGAAAGAAATACCGTTGACAAGAGGTGACTTTTGCCTTATACTGTTCACGTACCTATTCGGGGATCGTCTAATGGTAGGACTTCAGGTTCTGGTCCTGACTATCGGGGTTCGAATCCCTGTCCCCGAGCAAAGAAAAATTCCGCTAAAACTAGCGGAATTTTTTGTATACCCTGATAGTAGGATAGAACCAGAATTTTTTTTAAATTATTTTTCTATAACCCCATCTTTTAACCATATCACCCTATCAACCCATTTTTTGTCATCAGGTTCATGGGTAACCATTATTATTGTCTGTCCGTTTTCTTTATTAAGTTTTTTAAATAGGTTTAAAATTACTTCTGATGATTCTGTATCCAAATTTGCTGTTGGTTCATCAGCAAATAAAATTGATGGATTGTTTACCAAAGCTCTTGCAATAGCCACTCTTTGCTGTTCTCCACCAGACATTTCTTTTGGTAGATGATCTATTCTTTCGCCAAGTCCTACTTTTTCTAACATTTCAGTAGCTTTTCTTATGTATTCTTTTTTATCTATATTCAAAAGCATGAGTGGCAAATAAACTGACTCAAGAGCAGTTAATTCAGGCAAGAGCGCATAAGATTGAAATACATATCCTAATTCTTTTAGACGGAATTCAGCTTTTTTACTTTCACTAAGTAATACGAGATTAGTATCTTTCATAATAATCTCTCCACTCGTTGGTGTATCAAGTAAACCAATTTGATGCAGAAGGGTAGATTTTCCAGAACCACTACGCCCCATCAAAGCAACAAATTCACCTTTTTTAATACCAAAATTAATATCTTTAAGTGCGTGAGTTGGCACCCTTCCTTCGTATGTTTTTTTTAAATTTTTTACTTCAATAATCATAAAATTTATTTTATTCCCAAATTGATTTTAATATACTTTCTCTAGCTCCACGATACGCAGGAAAAAAACCACCAACAAGAGATGCTAATAGTAGACTAATATTGCTGATTCTTATGATATTAAAGGTTACTTTTAGAGATACCCATCCTACAGGAAAATCAAGAGGATTGGCTATAAATAATGGTCGTAGAATAAATAAAATAACCGATGCTCCCAGTATAATACCAACTATTCCATAGAACAAAGCTTGTATTACAAAAGAAAAAATTATAGTATTTTCTTTCATACCAATTGCTTTTAGTATTCCAATTTGTTTTCGTTTATTTACGACACTTACAAATATGATAATAAATATAGTTACTCCAGCTACAATTGTTCCTATCACACCAAGTATGACACTAATCATAGTAAAACTACTACTTGCACTTGAAGTAAATCCCATCAATTCATCCCACCTTTTAATATCTTCATTTTGTAAACCCAAATTTTTAATCTCATTAATATAAATATCTTCTTCTCCTATATTATCTATTTTAACTAATATTTCTGACGCTAAATTATGAACTTTCAAAATAGATTCCATTTCTTTTTTTGTTATAAAAGCCATCTGGTCAACCTGTGTATTTTTCACACTAAAAATACCTTTTACAGTATATGTTCTTTTAATATTATTACTAAATTGCACATCTATTTTGTCTCCAACCAAAATACCACCGAGACTCAGATGTTCTAAACCACCGCCATGTCCGCCGGCAATTTCTTTCCCTATCATTATCTGGTCTCTGTCTGTTGATTCTAAATACGAACCCTCAATTATTGAATCATGAATCTCTGTAACTTTCTTTTCATTTTCCACATCAATGGATTTTATAACCCATTTACCACTTTTTATATTATTGCCATCATTATATTCATCATAACTTATTAAAGCTTTATCTATATAATGAGCAGAACTTCCGACAACTCCAGTAATAGTATCTATCAATTGTATAGCCTCTTTATTATCTATATACCTTTTGTCAATTTTAGGCTCTATTACAATATTAGAATATTGATTATTGATTGATTCGTGATTTATAGCCTCTACTATTCCTCCAAATATAGAAGATATAAAAACAAGATTAACATAAGCTAATGTCATTATTAGTATGGTCATCATGAGTGTACCCTTACTACCTCTTTTTATAGAGGTATAAGCAAGAAAAAAAGATGTTTTAATATTCATTTTACAGCTTTTAATTTGTATATTAGTTAAATAGAGTAAACTATTTACTATTCATTATCAATTTTTTGAATGAGCAGTAAATGATCTTTCGATGTTGAATTATGTGTATAGCAATCAGCGAAAAGAAAATCAACTGGATAATCTTTACAAAAGACAGATCGATAAATTTTGATACTATAATTAATGTAAATATTCCTAATAATAGAAAATCTATAATTATTACATTTTTCTTCATAGTGTATCCTGATTAAAAAATCCAGATAGTTTGGTTAAAACACGTACAAAATCATCTCTGTCATTTTTTGATAATTTACTAAATATATTTGCTAAATGTTTTTTTGCTACCAAAAATCCTTTTTCAAGTTCTTCTCTGCCAGATGTCGTAAGAATTAGACGAATTACACGCCTATCTGTTTCATCATTTATTCTTGAAACCAATTTCATTCTAACTAGATTATTTATTAAAATAGTAGTGGAGGGAGCCGTAATATGTATATGTTTGGATATCTCTTTCATAGTAGGATTCCTCTGTTTCAACAAAAAAGATAATGTTTGAAATTGAATATAAGACAAAGAATTACTTTTTTCTTCAACGCCTTCTCTTGTTATCCTACTTAAAGTAAAAACAAGTTCAATAAGTTTATCTATATCTTTCATATGTTTAGGTAATCTAATTATTAGACAATCTAATTATACAGTGCATCCAAAATAATGTCAAGAAATACTTTTACTATTCCTTTCTACTTATCTCAGTTCGAACATAGTCCGTCCCCCCGAGCCAAGTATTTTGTGAAACCGACCTAAGGGTTGGTTTCACTTGTTATATGTCATTGCTAATAAATTCATTTTGTGCTTATATTATAAGAAAACTGATGAACCAAATTAATGCTATCACTTAATAGCTACGCATATATGAAATTAGAAAAATTTAAGGTAAGCAATTTCAGACGCATCAAAAAACTTGAAATAGATTTTAAAAAAAATAACGATAATATCCTGGTACTGGCGGGACAAAATGAGTCCGGTAAAAGTACAATATTAGAAGCTTTAGAGTCATTTTATCAAGAAGGTTTTTCTGAGGACTCTGCTTTTTTACTCAAACAAGATAATGAAGGTAAGCAGTCTACAGAGTTCATTTTTTCAGTAGATGAAAAAGATATTGAAGATTTTTGTGACTTGCTTGCAGGAACTTTGAGTGCCGATGTTGTTTTTTGGGACTCTCTAAAAGAAGCATTTAAAAAATCAACCGTATTAAAAAAAGTTAAATTCTTAGTAGAAGGTACGGAAGCTGGAGCTGATATTGATGATGATGATTTTGCCAAAGTAAGTGGTTTTATTAATGCAAAATATCAAGAATATTTGGACTCTCAGCCAGAAGAAAATACAGAGGATGTCAAAGAAGACGCCAGCACTGAGGACGAGAATCAAGACACAGAGGAAGACAAGCTAATTAATGATTTAGTTACAGAAGAAAAGAAAAGCGACATTGTTTCTGCTTTATATAGAGTCGCACCGAAGTTTGTTTTATTCTCTGACTCAAAATGTGATCTTTTACCCGATAACATAAAATTAAGTGATTATGTCGCTGATAAAGGTGACGGTAAAAATGCAGTAAAAAATTTGGAAACTATTTTGAATGTATTTTTTTCAAGAATTGCTCGTACGGAAACTCTTCAAAGAGGAACTATCGTAGATGAACATAATAAAAAATTATCTGCAAATTTTTCTAAAGTGTTTAAGCAAAAAGTTCATAACGAGAGTGAAGTTAGTATTTCCTATGCGATTGATACATTATCTAAGAGTAGAGCTAAAGATTTAGGTAAGAAAGAAGATGATGAAGACATTGGCGAAGAATTTATTTTCTTTTCAGTCCAAACTAGTGATGGAGAACCTCTCCCTTTGAGACTCCGGAGTAAAGGACTAATTTGGTTTTTATCATTTTGGCTTGTTCTTGAATCTATGAAAGATCAGAATCGAGTTATATTAATTGATGAACCTGATAATAGTTTACATGTCAACGCACAATCTGACTTGTTAAATGTACTTGATGAAATTGCCCAGACTTATGGCCACCAAATTATATACGCAACCCACTCACCATTTTTGATTCCAACTGAGAAATTACATAGGATAAAGCTGGTTTATAACGATAAAAAAGATGGTGTAAATATTTCAGAGATCTCTTCTGGGAAAATAGATACTAAGAGCAAGAGGGACGCTTTATTACCAGTGTCTCATGCAATTGGATGTTCGGTATCAAAACATAATACTATTTTTACGGATCGCAATATTATTGTAGAAGGGTTGTCAGATATGTTTGCGTATCAAACGATGGGGCGCATTCTAAAAGAAGACGAGTATCACTATTTGCCAGGGATTGGAACCATAAGTGACAAATTGAACCCTCTTATAGGTATGTGTATTGGTTATGGTTTAAATTGGTGTTTAGTAATGGATAGCGACGAAAAAAGTGACGAAAAAAATAGTAGTACCAAGAATAAATATGAACTAATTAAAGAGCAGGTCTTTGGTGGGAATGAAGAAGATACTAAAAAGCAGGTATATATCTTAGAGGGAATAAAAAATCTTGAGGATATGTTTTCTGTTGACGATATAGAAAAAATTGCAAGTAAAACAGGTTTCACATTGCCCCCTCAAAAACCTAAAAATAAAGATAATACTTCATACATTGGGAAGAAAAATAAAATTATTTTTTGGAAGATGTTTGCCTCAGCTAACTTTAAAGCAACAGATTTTTCAGATACTACAAAAAGTAACTTTAAGAAAGTCTTTGGCTTCATACAATCTGCATTGGCGGACGAGTAGAAAAAAAGATTATTTATTACATTAGATAAGCTTAATGTCCAAAAAGTAACATTGATTATTGTGACAATAATAGTCCGCAATAATACTATTCAGGATTGTATAACCGTGAGAGCACAGTTCTAACGTCGTCCAGCCGTCCGAGCGAAAAAAACTACCACATACCTTTGTAGAAAAACAACATTTGGATGAAATTGTAGAAATTTTTAGGAAGTGGATTGCGAAAGTGGGGGAGTGAGAATGTTATAGATTCTACGATTTCAAAAAATCCTTTTTGTAGATGTGTTCTTTTTTTGTTGGAATACGAGAATAGAGGATACGATATAAGTAACTCTGGAATGGTAAATAACATAAATTTGTCGAAGCCAAGTGCAACGACATGCACCGCGAGACTGAGAATCATCAAGACTCCTATCCATTGATGAATTCTCCAACCCCATACCTGCCCCAATACACGGTAGAGCAATCCTGTTGATAATGAAATACCAGAGATTGTAATAACGCAAAAAGAATCGGACTCACGGTATGTGTGCCTGCTCCTGATGCGTGTAGTTGAGACAATTCGCTTGCTGGATCAAATCTACTACAGATTTTTTCAAATGCGTACGCATGTGCTTCAATATCTTGTTCGAGCTGGGTTGCTTTTTGCGTATCTACATGTTCACCACAGTCAATGGTGCCTGCTACCGTCGTATTGAAGGCGGAGAAGGAAAATGTGTGATACATACCCGATGCGGATTAGCGTATGAGGGTTTCAAATTCGTCAACTATTCCGTTGTTGTTGGCATCGTGAACAATATACGTATTTTTCTTTTTATATTCAGTGACATAGTACACTTCGTACTGCTGTGTAGGTGCTGAAATTTGTACGGGCTGTGGGATTTGAATTTCTGGTGTCACGGGAACTTGATAGTCGTCTTCATAGTCATCATCGTCTTCATATTCGTCTTCATATTCTTGCTTTTGTTTTTCTCTAATCCATTCGATATCTTCATCTTCATCCTCATCTCTATCTGCAAATACGTGTGATATGGGCATCACAAAAAATGCGAGTGTTGCTACTATGAACCCAATCGTGAGATATGTTTTTTTTGTCATAGCATGTATTTTCAAATATTAAGAAACGGCAGTTCGTGGAGGTGGGGGAGTTGGTGTCACTTTTGGTACAGGTTTTGTGACGATTGGTGCAGGAGTTGTAACTTTTGGTGTTGATACTGGTTGTTGGACGACTGGTTTTGGTGTCGTTGCTACAGGCGTTTGTATGGGTGTTGTTACTATTTTTTGTTGTTGAGTTTGGGTTTGGACGGCTCGCGTTTTTGGTACTTGCACGGCTTCGTATTGGTTTGCAAGGACAGTATTGCGGGTATTATTTACCGATTCATTGATCTGTGCGGTATAGATGATACTGTCGAGTGCATTTGCTGATGCCGTAGTCTTTGCCATACTGTTGCCCTGCGCAATCGTAGCAAAGAGTAATATCGATGCGGCCATGGTTGCTGCGCCGGCGGTCAGAGTCACTGGTTGTGACAAAATGTCCCATGGAGAAGGCACAAAACTTTCATCATGAATATATGAGTTTTTTGCTCCCATTTTTTTGAGTATTTTTTTTGTTGCTTGAATAAATGGCCCTGGGCCACAGATAAAAAATTGTGTTTCTTTGACAGGACTGGTGAGCATGGATGCGATATGTTCTGCACTGATGCGTCCTGTGGCAAAGTTTGGGGGAGTAGGTTCTCCTTGACTTGTGATGGTATAAAGCGCATGAATGCGTTCATTTGCCTTTGTAAGCTGCTGAGATTCATCAAAAAATGCGATAGTATCCGCTGATTTTATGCTATACAGCAAGCCAATGTTGTACGGCTGATGGGTATCATGTGCATATCGCATCATACTTACAAATGGTGTAATGCCAATGCCTGCTGCAAGATAAATATGATCTTTGTTGTCGCCATTTTTTGGTACAAATGATCCAAAAGGACCTCTGATCAAGATCGTTGAACCGAGAGGAAGACTTGCAAGTCCTTGCGTAAAATTTCCTGATACTTTTATCCCAAAGGTAATGCCTTTGCTCGTAGGACTGCTCGCCACGCTAAAACTATGGTATTTTTGTACTTTTCCGTCTCTGACATACGATATCATCATGTATTGCCCAGGTTTGAATGAAATATAATCATTCCGACTTTCGGCAGATACTGAAATTGTGAGGATATTCTGTACATCCAGTGTACTTGATGTAATGATGTATTTTTTTGTTTTCATAACATGTCAGATTAGATAACAAAGAACTTATCAGTATACGTCTTTTAGAGAGTTGTTGTCAAAAAAAAGTTCTTGAAAGAGTGTGCAGTATCACATGTATTTGGTATGAGAATTTTTCATTCATATTTTTTGTGAAGTTATACACTTTTTGTATCGTCTTTTGGGCAAAAAAATGATATACTTCTCCTCGTATTGTACGTTGGTGTATGTTATACCAACAGTAACGATTTTGTGCTCAACACAGCCTAATTATGGGCCGTAGAAAGATTGATGAAATTTTAGGAACAAGATTTTCTGCAATATACGCCATCTTATTGGTGAGTTTTTTTGTATTTCCACTGATTTCTGCTGCTGTTATGTACCAGCCAGGGGAGACTCTGGATCCTGGTTGTGCGCCTACCGATCTCAATTGTGGTGTCTACCCATCTGTTTCATTGACGACATCTACGTATGCTGTTGGTGATATGTTGTATGCGAGTTCGACAAGTGAATTTGCGCTGTTACATCGCGGAACAAATGGACAATTTTTAAAATCAACAGCAACTGGAATCGCATGGGACAGCATTCCTGGTGGGGGAGATTTGCTTGCGAGTAATGATCTTTCTGATGTCGCAAGTACTACTCTTGCTCGCGCGAATTTGGGATTAGCCATTGGTGCAGATGTTCAGGCGTATAATGCTGGACTTTCTAGTATTGCAGGTCTTTCTTTTGCCACAAGCACGTTCATGGTGGGCACTGGCTCTGGATGGGAAGTTCAATCTTCTTCAACGGTCAAAACGACATTGGGTCTTGGTAGTGTCGAAAATACAGCGCTTTCAACATGGGGAGGAAGTCTCAACATTACGAGTCTTGGTACCATTGGGGCAGGTGTTTGGCAAGGGAATGTCATCGATACTTTGTATTTGAATTCTTCAGTCATGCTCGAAGGAGAAAATATTTCTTTGTTGAATAATGATAGTAATTTCATCACGAGTTCTACAGCGAGAACTTCAATTTCTGAAAATGTTTTGGGATTGAGTTATGACAATGTGAGTGGTGTTTTAAGTTTAGATGGAAGTTACAACATTCCTCTTACAGCAAGTACGACAGCATGGAATACGTTTTACGATACGCCATCAACAACGATTGCACTCGGTACAGGACTTGCCTGGAATAGTGGGAACACGATTCAAGCGGCGTCAGGGTATAATATTCCACTGACCGCATCATCAACAGATTGGCAAACAGCTTTTAGTTGGGGGAATCATGCGAGTGCAAATTATCTGACGAGTTACAGTGAAACAGATCCTGTCTGGATGGCAGCAAGTTCAACATATCTCGCAACGACAACAGCTGCTTCCACATATCTTTCACAAGCAAATGCAGCCTCAACATATTTGACACAGGCAAATGCAGTGTCTACATATCTTTCTCTTGCAGACTGGAACACAACGACGACAGATGCTTTGACAGAAGGAATTACGAATAAATATTTTTCAAATACATTAGCGAGAACAGCTATTTCATTTTCAGGATTGGGATTGGATTACAACAACACTACGGGTGTGTTGAGTGTTTCTAGTACATACAACATTCCACTGACAGCGAGTACAACCGCATGGAATAATTTTGTGACAACGCCATCGACGACCATTGCACTCGGAACCGGACTTGCCTGGAACAGTAATACCATTCAAGTTGCATCTGGCTACAATATTCCTCTTACTGCAAGTACGACAAATTGGACCACGGCATACAATACTGTGACAGCGTCATCCAGTGATTGGACGAGTGCATTTTCTTGGGGCAATCATGCCGATGCTAATTATCTGACAACAGAAACAGATCCTATCTGGACAGCTGCAAGTTCAACTTACCTCGCAACAACAACGGCAGCATCTACCTATCTTTCACAAGCAAACGCAGCATCGACATATTTGACACAGGCGAATGCAGTGTCAACATATCTTTCACTTGCAGATTGGAACACTACAACAACAGATGCTTTGACAGAAGGAGATGTAAATAAATATTATTCAGATACTTTAGCAAGGAATGCTTTGTCGTTTTCAGGACTAGGTTTAACGTACAATAGCGGAACAGGTGTTTTGAGTGTTTCGAGTACGTACAACATTCCTCTTACAGCGAGTACGACCGCCTGGAATACATTTGTCGCCACACCATCAACAACAATCTCACTTGGTACTGGACTTGCATGGAATAGTAATACTATACAGGCTGCATCTGGCTACAACATTCCACTCACAGCAAGTACAACGAATTGGACCACGGCATACAACACTGTGACAGCATCATCAAGTAATTGGACAAGTGCGTTTGATTGGGGGAATCATGCCGTTGCAAATTATTTGACAACAGAAACCGATCCTATTTGGACAGCAGCAAGTTCCACATATCTTGCAACGACAACAGCTGCTTCGACATATCTTTCACAAGCAAATGCAGCGTCAACATATTTGACTCAAGCGAATGCAGTGTCAACATATCTTTCACTTGCAGACTGGAATACGACAACGACTGATGCACTTGCAGAGGGAGATACAAATAAATATTTTTCAAACATATTGGCGAGAGCTGCTATTTCATTTTCAGGCTTAGGACTTGATTACAACAACAGCACAGGTGTGTTGAGCGTTTCAAGTACATACAACATTCCACTGACAGCCTCAACAACAAATTGGAATACTTTTTACAATACGCCATCAACAACAATCTCACTTGGTACTGGACTTGCATGGAATAGTAATACGATACAGGCAGCATCTGGTTACAACATTCCACTCACAGCAAGTACAACGAATTGGACCACGGCCTACAACACTGTGACAGCATCATCAAGTAATTGGACGAGTGCATTTGATTGGGGCAATCATGCCGATGCAGGGTATCTCACGATTATGAGTGCAGAATCAGATCCTATTTGGACAGCGGCAAGTTCAACGTACTTAACAACAACTACTGCCTCGAATACATATTTATCCATTGCTAGCAATTTGTCGGATTTGAATAGTTCATCAACTGCGAGAACAAATCTTGGTTTGGGAACGCTCGCTTTACAAAATCTTGATGGTGTAGCTCTTACAGGTGGTTCGATTGATGGTATCACTATTGGAGCTACGACACCGTCTACTGCTGTGTTTACCAATGCGTCGTCGACTAATTTTTCATATAGTGGAGGACTTTCTACTCCATTTACAGAAGGGTCGGTAGTATTTGCCGGGGCAAATGGATTGTTGAGTGAAACTAATTCTACTCTTTTTTGGGATGGTAGATTAGGTATCGGTACAAATACTTTTCAGGTAACAACAACCCCTATTCTTGAAGTTCAAGGAGTGTCAGAACTCAAAAGTAGAGTTATCGCAGGTCGTGATATAAGTACTGCTGGTTGGCAAACAGTATATTCTATGTGGGCATTTAGTGGTGAACGTCCTGTCATTGCAAAAAATAATACAACTGGTAAAATTGGCTATTTAGCTGAGGGAGGAACACAAGGTATTTTTATGGGTACTTCAGGACGTTCTATCGTTTTTGATGGAAGAACCCAATTAGGAACAGAAAAGTTTACGGCTTCTGCCGGGGATGGTTTAATTCATCTTGATGGTGTTGCTGATTTCAATAATGCTGCGGTTACGTATAGGGGATTCAAATACAATTTTATTGATTCAGCGAGTGCTGCCGGTTCTCTTATTTTAGATTTACAAAAGAGTGGAGTTTCACAATTTGTCGTACGAAAAGATGGAAATGTTGGTATCAACACATCTACACCAGGATATAATCTCACCATTGACGGTATAAGTGGCGCTACAGAAGATGCCCTCTACGTCACACCTTCGACAGATGGCACGTCAGAGAGAGCCGCACTGAGTCTCGACAATTGGAATATTGGGCAAGACTACAATGCAGATGGGACGAAGAATTTTTATATCAAAGATACGGCGAGTAGCACGGCGAGATTTTTTATAGATAAAGAAGGGAATGTCGGTATTGGAACGACTGCCCCATCCTCATCATTGCATCTTGCTTCGGGGAGCTTTACGCAGACAGTGGGGAGTGATCCTAGTATTATTGGTAGTATGGCAAGTTCTACTTTGTTGGGTGGGGCGAGTTCTGTGGATGTTTTCGGTAAATATGCGTATGTTGCAAGTGCTACAAATAATTCATTGAGAATAATAGATATTTCTGATCCTGTGAATCCTGTTATTGTTGGTGGTTTGAAAGACGACACCAACTTATCAGGTGCTACAAGCGTTCGTGTTTCAGGAAAGTATGCGTATGTTGCTAATTTTACGGATAATTCAGTAAGTATTATAGATGTTTCTAATCCTGTTGCACCTGTCTTTGTTGGTAAAGTACAAGATGCTGTCCATTTAAAAGGTTTGCGTTCCATTTATCTTTCTGGTAATTATGCCTATGCCGCTAGTTTTAGTACGAGTTCATTAGAAATTATAGATGTTTCAGATCCTACAGCTCCTCGTATAGTGGGGGGGCTTAGGGATACTACAAATTTAAATCAGGCACGGGGAGTATATGTTTCAGGAAAGTATGCCTATGTAGCAACGTATGGGAACAGCTCTTTAGAAATTATAGATGTTTCAGATCCTACAGCTCCTGTCCGTGTTGGTGGAATAAAAGATACAACTAATTTGCTACAAGCATATACTGTATATGTTTCAGGAAAGTATGCATATGTGGCAAGTTATGGTCACAACTCTTTAGAAGTTATAGATGTTTCAAATCCTACACTTCCTATCCGTGTTGGTGGAGTCGCAGATAATACTTTGTTGGCAGGGATAAAGTATGTCTATGTTTCAGGTAATTATGCCTACGTGGCTAATTGGACGGACGAATCATTTCGTATTATAGATATCTCAAATCCAGTACTCCCTGTTATTGTAGGTGGTGTCGAAAATGCCACGTATTTGACTGGTGCTATGTCTGTAGACATTTCTGGTAAATATGCCTATGTAGCGAGTTATACTGATAATTCATTCAGTATTATCGATCTTTCTGGTATTGACGCTCCAACTGCTCATATCGGAAATATGCAAGCAAATGATATTGAGGTGACCGAAAATATAAAGATAGGTAATGATGCTTATATCGGAAATGGTCTTATTGTATCTGGAAGTGGTCTGTTTGGAAGTGCCATGTCTATAGCCGGTGGTCTTACACTCACTGATGTTACATCCTCACTTATCACAACAGTTGATCTTAATTTTAATAACGCCAGTACGACTGAATGGACTATCAAATTAAATAAATCTGATAATAAATTATACGTTGTTGATAATGATCAAAATGAAGGAGTGTATCTGAATCAGGATGAAACAGCATGGACAAGTAATTCTGACAATCGATTGAAAGATAATATTATGGATATGAGTGTTCTCGAAAGATTGGATGGGTACCGCGCGGTATCATTTGACTGGATTTCAAGTGGTAAGCACGACGTTGGTGCGATCGCGCAAGAATTGTATGAAATTTTTCCTGAAGCAGTCAGCGTGGGCAATGATACACTTGGTCCACATGGCGAGGGTGCATGGGGTATCCAGTATTCAAAACTTGGTGCGCTCGCATTGCAAGGCGTGAAAGAACTGAAACAAGAACTCGATGCATACAATGCACTTTTACTTAGTGGTGGGGTGGATGGATTTGTCAATCAAACAACGCAGAATAATACTTTAACATTCAGTCAAAATATTGTATTTACAGAGCATGTATCTTTTGGTGAAGATACTGTTGGTTCTGCCTTGATTCAAGCAGGGGAGGATGGTGTGCTTGTTCGATTCGGCACAGTCTACGATACACCTCCTATTGTCAATCTCACGCTTGCAAGCGATGCAACGCTTGATGCATACTTTGTTGATGCCGTAGATACGGAGAGCTTTACTATTCGTATTAGGCCTTCTGTTAGCCAAGATATTATGATAAACTGGTCAGCCTTTGGACACGTGTCGGAAACGGTATCTGAAGCCCCTGCACTTCCTTCGAGTAGTGCTGATAGTGGATCGGACAGCCTGACAGATTTGGCAAACAATTATTTAACAGATAATGGATTGACGCTTGATCCTGAAACAAGCACTACCACACCAATTTCGACCAGTACTCCAGCAGAAGAAATTCTGCAAGAAGAAACCCCGAGCAGCACGCTTCCAATCATTGAAGAACCTGCCCCTACGTTAGACACCTCCTCAACAACCCCTATAGAATCATTGTAAACATAATTTTTTATTATGGAACACCAACCAGACATACACCACTCACATCTTGGAAAATGGCTGCTTGCAGCCCTTGCTGTCCTTCTTATAGGGGCAAGTGTGTATTTTTTCATAAGATACCGTGATGCAAAAACAGAACTCGCGCAACTCAAAGATCCTACGGTACAAGAAGCATTGCTCAAGGCGGAAAATGAAGCATTGATCACTAGTATTGGGATGCTGATTGAACTGCCACAAGGAGAAGAACCGGTCATCGGAACAATTCAGGATGCCGCTACGCTTGCACAAGATCAGAAATTTTTTAGCAGCGCACAAAATGGCGACAGAGTATTGATTTATAAAGATAAAGCAATCATCTATCGACCATCTTTGAAAAAACTTATCAATGTTGGACCAGTATATTTGAATGAATCCTCAGGTGAGGAAAATACAACTGAATAATCTTACTCATATATATCTATTCGTAATCATCAATATTGCTATGGCGATGTCAGACAAAGTTCCACCAAAAGATTTTTTGAATGCCCTCGAGCATCAACAGACACGTAATTCAAAAAAAGGCATGAAACGTTTTCTCTTCTGGTTGCTAGTGTTTTTTTGTATTGCGGGTTTGTCAGGAACATATTATTTTTATGCCAAGTATCGTACATTGAGTCAAGATCCTACCATTACATCACAAAAAGATCTTACGGCAACGCTCGCTGCCGTAGAAGCACTCATGGTGTTGCCCACAGACGAAGTGCCAACCATGGCGACTATTTTGGATAAAGATAAACTCTCTGATCAAGCTTTTTTTGCACAAGCGCAAAACGGAGACAAACTGTTGGCATATACCACGTCAATGCAGGCAATTTTATATCGCCCAAGTACGAACAAAATTATCAAAGTGGCACCCATTTATGTTGATACGGCAGCAATAGAGGAGACAACTGGAAATGCAGTGGGGGAAGAAGAACTCCCTGAAGATGACGTGCCTGAAGAAGTACCTCAATCTGTACGCATTGCGTATTACAATGGCTCAGAAATTCCAAATCTTTCAGCCCTTACTGANNGACTATACCGATACCCTAGTTATCAATCTTTCAGGTGACCATAGTGCAGAAGTAGCTGCCCTTGCTGCAGCACTTGGTGCTTCTGTTGGTACATTGCCAGAAGGAGAAGTGGCACCTGATGCAGATATCCTTATTATTTCCGCAAAATAATATATGAAGAGACACCAGCTTTTTGTTTTTGCAGTGCTGTGTGTCTTTTTAGTATCAGTACATGTCGTGCGTGCTGCAACAGGGACTATTTTGTCTGGCCATTCCTTTGCCTGGAGCGAAAATATTGGATGGGTCAATTTTTCTGATGCAACTATAACCGACAGCGCAGTCACTGGCTACGCGTGGTCACAAAACAATGGCTGGATCAATCTCGCGCCAACACAAAGTGGCGTTGTGAATAATGGTACAGGTACATTGTCTGGCTATGGGTGGGGAGAACGTGTTGGCTGGATCAATTTTTCAGGCGTAACTATTGATACAAATGGCAATTTTTCTGGCACGGCGAGTGGCAGTCTCATTGGCACACTCACATTTGATTGTACTTACTGTGATGTACAGACAGATTGGCGAGTCACCACAGAAGAAACAGAACCTGAGCCACCACAAACAACCGGCGGTGGGGGAGCCGGTATTGCGCCGTCACAAGTACCACCACCATTTATTGAGGTGTATGATGAGGATTTGGTACTTCTTCCAGGACAATCGGGTATTGCGACAAAAAGTACATCACTTGGGCCTATCACGCTCAGTGTTCCTGTCGGCGCAGTTACAGAGAGGACAACATTTCATATTGGCGAAGAGATCACCACTTCCGATACCGTGTTACCCGAAGGATTCTTTCCTGTAAACGGAGCCGTGTATACGATTGATGCCAAGACAGACAATCAAGAACCTGCCCACACGTTTTTAAAACCACTTCGTATTATGTTTCCCTTGGCGCCTGATGTGCAGGACCTGACGCATCTGAGTGTGTATTGGCAAGATGATGTGTCACAATCGTGGCAACGCGTGCCCGGAGTTGCGTTTGCGCAGTATGGTGCAGCGCTTGAAGTGTCTCATCTCACGACATTTGTTGTATTGCGCGGCGAAGATCCGGCACCGATTGAAGAGCCTTTGATACCTGTGACAGACATACCGCCTCCTGAGTATATTCCTGTATGGACTACTGATACAGACACACAGGCAGATCTTACAGAGGAGAATTCTATTGATATTACCTTTGATGCGCCTCAATTCGAAGAATCAGGTACAGTCGATGTGACGTTTGTGTTTCCCGTGACATCCACAACTAATGTCATTGTGACCTATGAGATCGTCAATCAGCAGGGCGATGTGATGTATACCCAACAAGAAGAGTTGACTGTGAATAAAGATCAGTCATACAGCAAATCTTTTTCTGATCTTGGACTTCCTGTGGGTGAGTATACACTGAATGTAACAACCCAATATGGTGATACGACAAGTACGGTGTATGGGTCTTCACAAATGTTTTACATTGTAGAAAACAAACAAACAAACAATGTTTCTTCCTATGGACCTTGGGGATGGATTATTTCTATTTTGATCGGAATTATTGTCGTATGGGTGATCAAGAGAATGGAAGGAAAGAGTGACGTATAAGAGTGTACATAGACACTAAAAAAAGACTTGTGAGAGTCTTTTTTTGCGCTAGGATGAATTTATTATTATACCACTTGCCCACCAAAGGCTGCTGTCAGGTCGGTGAGTTCATTATTTGCGGCGTTTTGCTCTGAATCAGATCCGCCTTGGGTGGATTTTTCTACCTCGACATCTATCGCGATAGCACTGCCAAGCAATTGCCCAAAGGCGATTTCAAGTTTTCGTTTTGTTTCTGGATTCATCAGTTTGTCTCTGTGAAATGTATATTCCACACTCATCGCAATCGTGTTTCCAACGATTTCCTTGAGGGTCGCCATTTTCAAAATAAAGACCATGGTAGGGGAGTCTGCCTCGATCATTTTTATCCAGGCATTCCAGTGTGTTTTCACTGCTTTTTCGTCAATTGGCTGAACTTCGCCAACGGACGACGGAGGACGGACTACTGTTTCTTCAGTTGTTGTCGGTTTGCGGTCTTCCGTCGTCTCTTCTGTCTGTATCGAATCCATCTCAGCCATCTCTGTCTCGGGGGAAGTAGTATGCTCTGTTTTTTGGACAGGCTTTGGTTCAGCTTGAAGTGGCTTTGCCGGAACTTCAGCAACCTTAGAAACCTTACCAACATTAGAAACCTCAGGAACCTTATCCCCACACCATTCCACGACGACCATTTCCATCGGCATCTCAGGGATAGGGCTTGTTGGGATTTGTTGCTTGCGTGTCATGATAAGGTCTGCGAGTGTGACGAGTTCGCCATGAGAAATGTGTGCTGTGAGTGAGGTGAGTTCATGTTTGGCACTGTCACTAAGGTCAATACCTGTGCCGGAAAAATCGTTTGTTGCTTTTACAATCATGAGAATACGGAGCAGCTCGAGTGTGTCATGCGCAAATTGTTCCATGCGGACGCCGTCAGCACTTGCCCCTTGAATCGCTGCGAGACCTTGTTGCATGTTTTTTTCTACAAGCGTTGCAAGAAACGCGAGCGTCGTACTGACATCACTTGTTGGGAGAAGCATGGTGACATTATCTTTGGTGATATGCGTTTCTCCTGTTGCCAAAATTTGTTCGAGCAGGCTCATGGCATCGCGCACACAGCCATCGCTTTTATTGATAACTCTTGCAAGGACATCGTCATCTACCTTTACTTTTTCTTGTTTGAGAATACTCTCGAGATGCGCTTTCATCGGTTCAAATGGTACGCGCTTGAATCGGAAGACTTGGCATCGGGAAATAATCGTTTCAGGGATTTTGTGGAGCTCTGTGGTCGCAAGGATGAACATCACATGAGCAGGTGGCTCTTCTAGCGTCTTCAGGAGGGCATTAAATGCACTGTTTGAGAGCATGTGGACTTCATCTATGATAAAGACCTTCTTTTTGAGTGACGTGGGCTGAAAACGGGCATTTTCAATGATATGCTCACGGACATTGTCTACGCCGGTATTACTTGCAGCATCGATTTCTATCACATCAATCGAACGAGATCCATCTATCTCTTTTGCCGCAGCACTACTGTTGTCAAATTCCGCGGTGCCATCTTTGAGTGGTAAATTGACTGCCTTGGCAAGGATTCTTGCTGTCGTCGTTTTCCCTACACCGCGTGGTCCTGCAAACAGATAAGCATGCCCAACTTTTTCATGGATAACCTGGCTTTTTATCGTATCAATAATATGTGCCTGGTAGGCGACATCGTCGAAGGTGGTGGGGCGATAGGTGTGGTAGAGAGCCATAACAATGCAGAATGTTGAATATAGAATGTAGGATGTTAGCTTGCATAGTATAGCGTGCTTACCCTGGAGTAACAAGTAGCAAGTAAGCAAGGAGTACGTCTTGATATGATACTTGCAAACCTGCTACTTGTTTACTTGAGTACTTTGTGCTATAGTGTGGATAAGTTATTAGGGAAAAATGCCTTCACCTGGTACCATAATAGCGTTCATTCACAAAGGTACTATTATTTCTTAACGCATACACTATGCCAAGAAAAGCAAATCCAGCGCTCATGAAGCCGCTGACACTTTCTCCGGAACTCACTGCAGTCATCGGAGCAGGCCCACTCGCACGAGGACAAGTCATGAAGAAACTCTGGGAATACATCAAAGGAAAAGATCTCCAGAATCCAAGTAACAAACGAAATATCATTGCAGACGAACTCCTTCTTCCACTCTTTGGTGGAAAGAAAGAAGTGACTATGTTTGAAATGACAAAGCTCGTTTCTGCTCACCTCACTGATCCAGATAAAGCGTAATTGCAAGTTCTAGGTTCAGAGGTACAAGTTTTTAGGAATATATAAAAAAATCCTCGGTGTTGCCGGGGATTTTTGTTTTCTAAAAGTGAAGCAACCCTTGACGCGTCGAGTACGTTCGACGGGGTTGCATACGGGGCCGATGTGCTCGGCGCCTGGCGAGTTTTCCTCATGGAGCCATAAGTTGTTCGATCATCTGCTCAATGGGTGCTATCAGTTCAGCAGGAGCCGACCATCCATTCTGAGCATCTGTCTGGCCATCCGACGTCTTTGCCTGTGCAGGATAGTGGAAGTTGCATGCACATTCCACCCGTGTGCCAGACGCATTGCACAGCAGCGTGTGCCAGACGCATTGCACAGCAGTACACCTCGATTGCTGACTTCAAGATGCCTGCAAGCGAGAGGTTTGATGTAGATTTGTCTGCCAGGCTTCCTGCCTGACATTTCAATAGAAACCTCTGCTGGATGGCGGAGGATGGATCTACCGGTGATGTCTCTCCCGTAGCAGCAGATCTCGACTTTATGCTCTATGTGGTGACTCGTGCTCATAGCTCCCTCCGTGCTGCGAAGCGATAAAAATATACTAACCGGCTTTGAGTGAATTTGTCACTCCTCATGAAATAAACAAAAAACACCACTTGAAAGCGGTGTTTTTTGTTCTCAATCGTTTCTACGAAGTAAAAATGACTTATTTTAGGCATTTTTTATAGATAATCTTCTAGTCTTATTTGCCGATAGGCAAATATAATCTTTAGTCTTCATTTTTAGTTTAAAAACGAATCCACAGCACCCCAGCTCGCTTGTCCTTCCTCTGGCACCAGGATGATAGCTTGGCAGCCTTGGCGGGCTTTGTAGAAGGTCACCGTGGCTGTCAGGATTTTGTAGGGGATTCTGTCTGCTACCACTACCCAGTTTCCCTGTGGATCTTGCATCAGCTCTCCCATGAGACTTCTTCGCGCGACTGGGCCTACTTGCTTGTAATATTGTTTTCCTTCTGCGGTGATCGTTAGTTTGAGAAGATCTCCTTCTACCATTTTTGATTTGCTGGCATAATTTTGCGGCACATCGTACTGATTGCCGTCTTCTCCTATCATACGCTGCCCATTGAAGACACCTTCTACCATGCTATAGCTGCCATATGTTGGCGCAAGTGTCCGTTCTTTATATTGTTCTTGTTGTGGCTCTGAAAATTTTTGCTGAGGAACGTACTCGGTTCTTTCTTGTCTGTATGGCTCTGGAGTTCTTTCAGGAACATACTGTCTCTCTGGTACATACGCAGCTGGTGTGCTGATGCTTTGTTGCTGGTCATGCACTGGCGCTGCGGATGGCGCGACATTGAGTTCTGTATCAAGCGCTGACACGATGATGTCTATTTGCATCCGCATGTCGAGAAGTGCTTGCTTGATTTGTGAGAGCTCTATGTGTGTTGTTTGTTCTTCTGTGTCGTGCTGTGTTTTCCTCGCTGCCATGATTGATTCTTGACTGTCGTGTTCAATGCGCGTGAGTGTTTCTGAAAGAGAAAACGTTTCCGCGCGGTTCGTCAAAATATTTGAAAGTGGTGTCATATCACGACAGGCGAATGAAGAGTAACGTAACTTGATATAGTGTAACAAGAATGAAACTCTCTGTCATGCGTTGATGTGATTGGAAGGGGGAAGGATGGTGGAAGTTCGGTGGATAGATGTTTCTTTTTTCTGTTTGACATGTTCATGTCAGTATGCACGCAACCTATCCACCTGTCCTCCTTCCCTTATCTGGGAAGAAGGGACGTGCTGAAAAGTTTTGTTATTAAAAAGCCTCTTCCCCTTTTTAAGGGAAGGGGTTGGGGATGGGTTGCGTCTTTAGGAAGCTTATTCTGTCTACTCTGCTTACTTGCTTACAACGAAGGTTCTATCATATCTGTCTTTGCCATGCCTTCGCCAACGCCGAGTTTTGTGCGTTCGAGGATTTCTGCTTCGACAATGCCTCTGTCACGTCCAAATTTAAGACGTGCGAGTTGTTTTATAGCATCGGCAAGTTGCTTATTTCCCTTTGCAGGAGGATAGGCACTCATGCTAAATGGTTTGCTTGCTTTGCCGTCGATAAGCATTTTTGTATAGAAGCTATATTCAGGAGGATTCAATAAATCATACGACCCAAAGACTGGTGCAAATTCTTTTGCCAATACTTCTGCATCGTCTGGCCCAATACGTCCGACCATGAATGTGCCGGCATTCCCGAGTACCGCATCTCGTACATCAGATTTTCCTTTGTCGTCAATCAATTGCCCCATGTACTGATGGGCGAGGATAAGGTCCAGACGATATTTTCTTGCTTCAGACAGAATCGTTGAAATAGAATCAGTAATAAAGTTTTGAAACTCGTCGATATAGAGATAGAAGTCGTGGCGTTCTTCTTCTGGCATATCTGCTCGTCCCATGGCTGCCATTTGCAATTTTGCTACTACAATCAAGCCAAGAAGTTTGGCATTGACTTCTCCTGTTTTTCCTTTTGCTAGATTCACAAAAAGAATTTTTTTGTTGTCCATGATGTCGCGAAAATCAAATCCTGAGTGTTGTTGTCCCATGATATTTCGCATCATTTCATTTTCTACAAAACGACCGACTTTTGAAATGAGGTATCCAAGCATTTCTGACTTGTGAAAGTCACTAGTTTTTGCCATTTCCTTTTCCCAAAACGCGCGTACGACCGGATCTTTCAAATTTTTTGTATATGTTTTGACATAGTCGTCGTCGGTAAACATACGGGGAATATCGATGATCGTGCCGGGATTGCGAATGTCGGCCATGAGCGTGAGCATCACGTTTCTCATTTGGTGCTCAAACATTGGCCCGATCATTTCCGGTGGAAAGAGTTTGTAAAAGATACTGATCATTTCTTGTACCACAAAATCTTTTTCATCTTCTGTTTTTGCTTCCAGCATGTTGAGCCCGATTGGTCGGTCCATGTCTGAGGGATTGAAAATAACCACGTCATCGGCGCGATGTTTTGGCACATGCTCGAGCAGATCTTCTACCAAGTCACCGTGCGGATCGACAATACAGACGCCATGTCCGGCTTCGATATCTTGCTTTGCAAGATTTGCAATGGTTACTGATTTTCCAGAACCGGATTTTCCAATAATATACAGGTGGCGACGTCTATCAGCTTCATTGAGAAATACTTCTGTTCTTGATCCTCGGTAGCTGATGTAGCCGAGGTGAAGACCTGATGTGGGAATATTATGTGGTGGCGGTGATTTTCTGCCAGACAGCCATTTTATTTTTGGTGCTTCTGTCGAGTGGAGTGGCAGATGCCACAGGGATGCCATTTCTTCTGTGGTGAGCAAAGCCGCTCGCTGCGCATGAAATGATCGATAGATAAAATCTTGAATCAAGCGAGTTTGTTTTCGGGGCACGACGGCTTTAAAACTATTTCCATAGCGATACAAATTGTACTGGCTAAATGCGCCAATCAAGTTGTCTAGATTCATCTGTGCTGTTGCTTCATTCTCAGCACTCGAAAGTAGGCGAATGGTAACATCCATGCCACCTTTGCTCAGTTTTTCTTCGATGCCTTTGAGCATGTCTTCTTCCATGCCAGAAAGTTTGTAGTCATCATTTTTGTCGTATTTGTTTTTATCCTCTGTGCCTGTGGCAGATTTGAACATGTCTCCTGTGACATTTCCCACGCCTTCAAGGACTTTCATCGCAACTGACCGATTGGCAATAGACTCAAAGCGTTTGCCTTTTTTAACTTCACGGACTACTTCAATGCCTTTGCGTCGCCATTTTTTGTGCGCACTACGGACGACAAATTGGATCGCGAGGGCGCTATTGTCTGCCTCGGCTTTTGCGAGTGCATTCAATATTCCACCAAGTGGGTCTGATTCCATTGTTTTGTAACTTTTGAATGGAAAAAATCCTTTTTGTGTTGGAACAAGATATGCCCCAAGAATAGTGCTTGTTTCTGTAAAAATATTGTAGTCTGTCATGATGTCGATCTCTGCATAGGGATATTGTCCATGAATTTGTTGTTCAATAAAGGGCTGCATTTTTTTTGGGATGTCTATGTAGAAGTAGATGAGATTGTCACGTGTCACCATTTCAAAAGAAAAATGGTCATCACGCCCGTGGAGCCATTTTTTTAGTCCTCGTTGTGCTCTGAGTCCTGCAATCGCAGCAAAAAATGTTTCCGTAATACCGATTTCTTCTTTCACTTGTTCCAGACGATCTTCCCCGCCAACTTGACCCCCTTGTCCTTCAGATTTTCGTTCTTTTGGAACAAGAATTTGGAGGACCACGCGGTTGAAGGCTTTTTCTTCACGACTTTTTACCTGGAGCAGTGCGCGTGTGAAAAAGAGCAGTGCCACGATGACACCGATTGACACCAAGCCGACCACAACAAGTAAGAATGCCTGTTCAGAAGAAAAAAAAGATTGTGTAGGCAATGGCGCAAATTCGTTCGTGGCAAAAAGTTGAAGCATAGGCAGGGAGTTGATTGGTTGATCAAATTGAAATCCAAACACCAGTAAATAAATAATCCAATCCTCAAAATTATTGTTTATTATATTGATCTTTCAGAGAAACAATTTTATCTGCTTTAATTTTTGCTTCTTGTTCAAGATAAAATCTGTTTATTCCTGGCAGCATCTTGAGCCACTCAAATAAAAGCTTAAATATTTTTTTTATTTTAATATGTGTTGCTTGTAAGAGTTCACGAATCTGGAGTGCTGTCTGTTCTCCCTTTATTTTAAATTCTTGCCTCTCTATTGTACCTAGCTCTTTATATGCATCAGCAAGTCCTTCTTCCATGATTTTTTCTACTTTTACTGTTATTTCATCACGAACTTGTGGAATAGTCGTTGGCTTTTGTCTTTTGGGTCTACGCAGTTTTGAGCGGAGACCATCGATAGCTTCATCCAGAAATCCCTCGTCTTGATGAACACTCATGTCTGTTTTTTCTTGTGGCTCACGAATTTCTTGTTTGGGGATGTGCTGTTCTTGAGAAGGCATGCGCTCTTGTTTTGGTTGTTCTGCTGGAGGTCTGATATCAAAAGAAGACGCCGGGGATATTTGTGGCGCTGTTTCTTTTTTCCGAATCGGAGTATCTGCCATAGAAAAAATACAATGCACGCATAGTATAGCACAGTTGGCATGGATCACGGAACATGGAGCATGAAACAATGGTGGACAATCTATAAACAAAAACAGCGTAGAATTTCTATGCTGTTTTTGTTTATGTTGACATACCACGATGTGGGTGGTAGGATCGGCAATCCTGTGTGTTGCAGGACATCACCGTTCTTTCACAGCGAGGTCTTTCATGTTGGTCAGCTTTCATATCAAGATCCTAGGTGAGTCGGTGTGCTCTGAACACTATATCAACGCGATCTTGGTGTTCATTGGTTTCTTACGAGATAGGCATTTTATTGTTCAGTCAAGTTCGCTGTCTGCGATTCCGACTAAACCTGGATGCCATACCTACTATGCTATTGTCTTTGAGCTCGTAGCCATTGGTAGGTGCGGGTGCGAAGATGGACTGAGCATTGTTCATGATGCGATGAAAGTGATGCCTGAGCAGCCAGGGGGTGTCTATCATCGCATGTATGAAATCACGTGGTCCTTTGATGTGAGTCAAGGACTCCACGGCTGGACCATCGAGCGACAAAATATTGCACTTGCTGCGTTGTTTCATCACTTTGATCATGACACGCAAAAAGATATCCGGACGAAGCTCGGAGGCGAAGTCTCTGAAGGGTGGATTCACAAGCACCGTACTGCTGTGTTCACAGGTACCTATCCAGGGAAACTTCGCAATGGCGTGATCATCCGTATTCTAAATGCATTGTTGACACTCCAGCCCCCAGTGCCGCCGCACTTGATCGACAAGTTTCGAATCATGGTCGAGGGAGATGGGGATTCAGAGGGCTAACACGCAAGCGGGGAAGGTCGTCGCTCTTCTGACATGGAGAGCGACGACTGACGATTTTTTTTGAACTTTTTTTTACAGCGAGAGCTGTTTTTTTTATTTTTTATATTCAAAATAACGTAAAAGGAATATATAGGAGATTGGAAAAAGAAATAGTCCAATCCAAAAACCAATAGCGCCCGTAGCTTCGTAGCCGATAAGTCCGTGAAATACTGCGCAACTTTGGAATCCTGTCGCAGTAGGACATGTGGGGACAAAGCTGATAGACATGAGTCCCATAATAAATCCAATCACACCGCCCGTAGGAATAGAGAGGGGAATGGTCGTACTCAAAAAAATAATTTTCTTGTTTTTTGAAAGTGCACGATACCATGTTTTCATATGTTGTGATTATTCAGTGGATGCTTTTGCTTCACGTTCCATTTTTGCAAGACGGATGTAGTAGTCGAAAAATTCTTTCAAATGTGCCCAGGCAATTTTGCCTGTGATGATCGGATCGTCGTTTGTCACGTTTGTTTCAGGATCGTTCTTCCCATGTTCTGCCTCTACATTCATGCCATTGGTAAATTGTTCAAGATCAAATGTGACCGTGTCCCAGTTGATACCAATTTGTGCAGCTACATCACGTGCGTCTTCTGTTGTGTAGTGTTTTTTTGTCATATATATGTGTCTGTCAGAACATGATGAAATCCTTTGTTTTGATATCACTTTTGAATTTCTTGTCCCTCATCTGTATCTTTGACAGTAAACCCAAGCGTTGCAATTTCATCTCTCAAACGATCACTTTCACTCCAATTTTTCTTTGTTCGTGCAACTTTTCTTTCATCTAAAAGCGCCTGTACTTCCTCTGGAATTTCAATAGTTTCTTTTTTTACTTCGTGAAGTTTTAGCCCAAGAATTTTATCAAATTCTATTGCCATGTCTCGATCGATGCGATTGTTTTTTAATTCTGTCCAAAACACTGCCAATGCTTCGGGAGTATTCAGATCATCCTTGATTGCTTTCAAAAATTCTTCTCGAACATGTGGGTCGCCAGGTGCGTGGTCTGGAATATTTGCAACGAGACGTTTCAATCGTTCGAGTCCTGCTATCGCGCCGTCCAGTGCTTCCCAGCTAAACGTGAGTTGTTTTCGATAGTGTGTTTGCAAAAGAAAATACCGATAAGCGAGTGGATCGATGTGTTTGTCGAGAAGCGACTGCATGCGGAGGAAGTTTCCTTCACTTTTTGCCATTTTTTCTGATCCTGTGAGCAAAAATTCTCCATGCATCCAGAATTTCACCCACGGCTTCACGCCATTTGCAGATTCTGCCTGTGCAATTTCATTTGTATGATGGACTGGAATATGGTCGATACCACCGCAGTGGATGTCAAATTGATTGCCGAGATATTTTGTTGCCATGGCACTACATTCTATATGCCAGCCGGGAAATCCTTTCTTGCCGAAAGCTTCCCATTCCATCTGCCTTTTTTCTCCTGGCTTGTTGAATTTCCACAATGCAAAATCATGTGGATTCTTTTTTTCTCCCATGTCGACACGCGTACCTGCTTCAAGATCTTGATTTTTTAGATTTGCGAGTTTGCCGTAATCATCGATCGTTGTTGTATCAAAATAAATACCGTCACTTGTTTCATACGTGTGTCCTTTGTCGATGAGTGTTTGCACTTGTGCTATTTGTTCTGGAATATGATCTGTGGCTTTGCACCAAATCGTTGGTTCGAGGATATTCAGTGCTTTCATATCCTCTTTGAACATTTTTGTATAATAATCTGAGATTTCCCACGCAGTTTTTCCTTCGCGCGCTGCGCCCTTTTCCATTTTATCTTCCCCTTGATCTCCATCATCGGTGAGATGTCCGACGTCGGTGATATTCATCACGTGCGTGACATCATAGCCATGATATTTCAGTGTTCTGCGAAGAATATCTTCAAAAACATAAGTTCGAAGATTTCCAATATGTGCATAATTGTATACGGTCGGACCACAGGTATAGAGACCAACGTTGTGGTCGTGAAGAGGGGAGAAGGGTTCTTTTTGTTTTGTACGTGTGTTGTAGAGGTGGAGCATAATATCGTTCTGATTAGTAAGTACAGTATAGAGGGCGGAGGGGGGTTCTGTAAAGGAAGATACATTGTTGCATTGCTTCATTGTTACATTGTTATTATACTGCAATCTTCGCAATAAACCGACAATGTAACAATAAGTGAGCGAAGCGAACGATAACAATGTGACAATGTATTGAAAAGAGTACACACGTTTTCTACATTGTGCTATACTTAGCACAACAAATTTTTTAAAGATGTATGAGCCTGTTTTCAAAAGACAATGGATTCCTCGGTGTGGATATTGGTGCATACGGCATCAAGCTTGTGCAGCTCAATAAAACAAAAGGACGTCCACAGCTCTGGACATATGGTATTGCTGATGGCCCTATCGATATCCATCTGCCTGAGGTATATGACAAATCCCCAAGGGATTTGCTCGATGAAGGAAAGATGATTGGCAAGGAAAATAACCAAAAAAAGGAAAAAAATACCATGCAGGAACTTTTTGGTGAGAGTGATCCACGCGTGGAACGATATGCAGAGATGCTTCGTTCTCTCATGAAAAAAGCACGGGTAACGTCTCGTCTTGCTACTGCAAGTCTTCCTGTGTCACATATTTTTCATACGATTGTCACCATCCCTGTGGTAAAACAGGAAAAAGATATTGATATCTATGTAAGAACTGAGTTGAAAAAGGTGCTTTCTCGGCCTGTCGAAGAAATGCAAATCGTCCATCAAAAGATTCCCTCAAAGGTTGATGATAAATACATGCGTGTATTAGTCACAGCTGCTCCAAAGACATTGGTTTCTTTTTATTCGGCTATCTTTGAAAAAGCTGGATTACAATTAAAAGAGTTAGAAACAGAAGCGTTTGCTATTGAACGATCACTCGTTGGCAAAGATACTGCTACGATGATGGTCGTAGACATCGGCGCTGAGCGAACAAACTTTTTTATTATTGATGATGGATTGCCCATGACACACCGAAGTATCCAGCTGGGTGGTGATAATATCAATGCACTTTTGTCAGACAAGCTAGGGCTTCCCTCTGATTTGGTCAATGATGTAAAAGCTGATCTTCTTGATATTCATTGGGATGATGATCTCGTCAATGCCTTTGATGTTGTGCTTAACCCTATTATTAAAGAAGTGCAATATAGTTTTGATCTTTTTTTGAATCAATCCGGAAATAAAGAGAAGAAACCTGAAAAAATTGTACTGACCGGTGGATCATCTGTATTTCCTCCCTTGAAGTCAATGCTTGAGCGTGTATTTGATATACGTGTTTTTGTGGGAGATCCTTGGGCAAGAATTGTCTATCAGCAAGAGTTGAAGTCACTGTTGTCAGAACTGGGGCCACGAATGTCCGTAAGTATTGGACTCGCTCTTCGAAATATTGTAGAATAGTTCTGTCCACAGACTCGCTCTGTTTTCAGAAGATAATTTGATATACTTGATTCGTAATAACATTACTTCGTATGGCAGATACACCACTCGCTCACATTCTTCTCGTAGAAGATGATACCTTCTTGGGAAATATCTATAAAACCAAATTTGAAATGGAGGGGTTCAAGGTATCTGTCGCAGAGGATGGGGAAGCTGGGTTTGATGCTGCAGGAAAAGTAAAACCTGATTTGATCCTTTTGGATATTTTATTGCCAAAAATGGATGGTTTTGCAGTGTTAAAGAAATTGAAAGAAACAGATGCTATAAAGGATATTCCTGTTATTTTATTGACAAACCTCGGGCAAAAAGATGATGTCGAAAAGGGACTTGAATCTGGCGCAGTGGATTATTTGATCAAAGCACATTTCAAGCCATCAGAAACCGTTGCAAAAGTAAAAAAAGTACTTGGTTTATAATACCAAGTACCTTCAGTTGTAGAGCATGTACGATGCTACATATTTGTGTATCATCGTAGGTGACTCTACCATTACATATTGTATGTAAGGTGCGGCACCGATGAAATCTATGAGTATCTTTTTTCAGAGAGAGGGGGTGAGTACATGAACAAAAAAGGTTTTACATTGATCGAGTTGCTCGTTGTTATTGCGATCATAGGTCTTTTGTCAACGCTCGCTGTTGTTGCTCTTGGCTCTGCACGTGAAAAGGCTAATGACTCAAAACGTTTGTCTGACTTGAAGCAGGTCCAAACTGCTCTTGAGTTGTACTACACAGACCAAAACGTATATCCGACGACAACTGCTGTCGGTATTACACTTGGTGACGCAACTCATGACTGTTTGGATAACAGTGGAGCTGGTTTTGTCGCTTCAACTGCTTGCGACGCATCACCATACATGGGCCTAGTCCCTGCTGATCCTGTTTCTTCACAAGCATACACGTATATTGGTGCAAGTGATGGAACTACCTACACAATTTCTGCAATCTTGCAAGGAAGTGTGAGTGGTCTTGAAGGTACTGTTACCGCAACACCATCAGGTATTCGATAATATTCCAGTTTGAACGCGTTCAAATTTGGAAAAAAAAGCATCTCGTCTGAAATACGGGGTGTTTTTTTTCGAGTACTCAAGTAACAAGTAAGCAAGTAGCAAGTCGTTTTGCGAGCACGATACTTGCTACTTGCCTACCTGTTACTTACTATGCGTATAAAAAGATGATACAATGTCCCCATATGAGTATTCTATTTTTCACTATTCTTGGTGTACTTTTTGGGAGCTTTCTGAATGCCTGGATTTGGCGGACGAAAGTAGGGAAGTCAGTCATGAAAGGGAGATCTGCATGCCCAAAGTGTGGTAATGTGTTGTCGTGGAAAGAAAATATTCCCGTTGTAAGTTTCTTCTGGCTCAGGGGACGATGTTTGACATGTCAAAAACCAATTTCAATACAATATCCTTTGGTAGAACTTGCCGTAGGATTTCTTTTTGGATTTTCGGCATGGTTTCATGGTGCTGAATATCTTTTGATCGTTCGAGATGCGAGTATATTATTTTTTTTGACATTTGTATTTGTGTATGATTTCTTCTATCAGGAAATTTGGGATAGAATGACGACGTATCCAGCATTGGTGTTGTTGATTCCTACTGCGATTTTTGGATGGCAGTCGGGTATGTCTTTGACCATCGGAGTAGTTGTTGGTGCAGGTTTTTTTCTGTTGCAATATCTTATTTCCAGAGGAACGTGGATTGGTGGGGGAGATATTCGACTTGGTATGTTTATGGGCGTTATTCTCGGCTGGCCGTTGATTTTGGTTGCTATCTTTTTTGCGTATGTGGGAGGAGCATTGTTTGTGCTTCCTTTTCTCATGCTCGGAAAGAAAAAAATGGCAAGTCGTGTCCCTTTTGGGACATATCTCACCATTGCAACTGCGGTGACTATGTTTTATGGAGCTGATATATTGTCGTGGTATATAGGTTTGATTTCGTAGTATGACAAAACTTTTTCTTTTTGATATAGATCACGTACTCGTGCATCCTCCAAGCTATGGAGCAAATCATACGCTCGAAGAGGCTGGTCTTGATGTATCTTGGAAAGAAGATTTTTTCCGAAATTTTTATCAAGATTGTCAGCGTGGAAAAAAAGATTTGATTGACGTCCTCACTCCATATCTTACGCAGTGTGGCTGGAAGAAAAGCACTGAAGATTTTTTGAACGCATGGTTTACGTATGAACATCATGTGGACAACGAACTATTGTCATATATTCAGACGCTTCGTGGAAAAGGATATCATTGCATGATAAATTCTGATCAGGAGTCATATCGAAAAAAGTATATTCTGGAACAAATGAATTTTGCTCATTTGTTTGACGGATGTTATTTTTCCTGTGATATCGGATATTTGAAGGATGATGTCACGAGATTTGAAATAGTGTTTGATGATATAGTGAAAAAGTTTGGGCCGGTCGAAAAAGAAGAGATTTTTTATGTTGATGATCAAGAAAAAAATGTTTCTATAGCGAAAGAGTTTGGGATAGATGCGATTGTGTATGAATCTACAGAGAAGACTACTGAGGAAATTAAGAAGAGAATTCAGAATTGAGATTAAGATTGAGAATTGATAACAGGATGTCGGACTTGCGAACAACCCCCTCCTAACCTCCCCCTTAAAAATGGGGAGGAACATAATGATTATGACCAACAAAGAACTCAGACAAAAAATAACAAAACTTCGATCCCAAATCGATGATCTTCGTCATAAGTATCATGTCCTCAATGATCCGCAAGTCACAGACAAAATGTATGAAGGACTGATGGATGAATTGAGAAAACTTGAGCAGGCGTATCCAGAACTCATGACATCTGATTCACCCACGCAACGTGTGGCAGGAAAAATCGCAACAGGATTTGCAAAAGTTACTCATCAAGTGCCGCAGTGGTCGTTTGATGATGCATTTTCTCGAGAAGATCTGGATCGATGGGAAGAGCGAAACATGAAAATACTTGAAAAACAATTTGGCAAAAAACCAACTGATTTGTCATACGTGTGTGAATTGAAAATCGATGGATTGCATATTGTCCTCACGTATGAAAATGGACAATTGCAAAGTGCTGCCACACGTGGAGACGGGACCGTGGGAGAAGATGTGACGCAAAATGTAAAAACAATTCATAGCATTCCGCTCGCGATAGCAGAAAAGGAAAAACTTGTTGTCGAGGGAGAAGTGTGGCTTGGAACAAAAATGTTTGAGCACGTAAATAAAGAACGGGAAAAAGCAGGGGAGGCATTGTATGCAAATCCTCGCAATGTCGCTGCTGGGACACTTCGTCAGCTCGATTCTGCTATTGTTGCGGCGAGAAAACTTCAGTGTACTACTTATGATATTTCACTGGGCAATGCACCAGACACTCAATCAAAAGAATTGGAAAAGCTCGGCACGCTCAAATTTCCAACGGATGATGATTGGAAGGTTTGCAAACATATGGATGATGTGTGGCAGATGTATGAAAAATGGATTGACAGAGATCATAAGAAAAAGCCATTTTGGATCGACGGCATTGTGATAAAAATAAATCAAAAAAAATATCAGAATGCGCTCGGGTTTACTGGTAAGTCGCCACGATGGGCGATTGCCATGAAGTTCCCAGCCGAGCAGGGGACGACGAGGATTCACGATGTCTATTGGCAAGTGGGAAGAACTGGTGTGCTCACCCCTGTCGCGCACATGGATCCTGTCCAGCTCGCAGGGACGACGGTGACGCATGCGACGCTTCACAATATGGACGAGATCCTTCGTCTTCGTGTAAAAGTTGGCGACAAAGTTGTCGTAGAAAAAGCAGGTGATATTATCCCAAAAGTGCTTAGAGTGCTCGAAAAAATGCGAGATGGATCTGAAAAAGCAATTCGAGAGCCAAAAAAGTGTCCTGTGTGTCATTCAGATGTGAAGCGCTATGAATTGGATTCTGGTAAAGGAAAGAAAGAAGCTGGTGCAGGATTACTCTGTACGAATTCATCGTGCTATGCGCAAGAGCTTCGACGTATTACGCACTTTGTGTCAAAAGCGGCGTTCAATATAGACGGCATGGGGAAGAAAATTGTAGAGCAGCTCGTTGATGAAGGTTTGATAAAGCACGCGGCAGATATTTTTACCCTTACTGTCGGAGATTTATCTGCATTAGAAAGATTTGGAGAGAAGTCTGCAGAAAATCTTGTGTTTGCAATAGAAACAGCACGCGACGTGACGCTTCCGCGATTTATTTTTGCGCTCGGAATTTCACATGTGGGAGAAGAAACAGCGGTACGGCTTGCAGATGTATATGGCACGATTGTAAAATTGCAAAAGGCAACGCAGGAAGAACTTGAAAATGTTTCAGATATTGGTGGAACTGTTGCGGTGTCGATCGTACGATGGTTTGAGAAGAAAGAGAATATTGAGTTTGTCGATGCATTACTGGAGAATGGCGTGAGAATTAAATATGCAAATAAGCAAATAGGCAAAGGCAAACAGGTGTTTGCAGGGATGACGTTTGTGCTCACGGGAACATTGTCGACGATGACGCGGGACGAAGCAAAGGAGAAGATTCGGGCGCGTGGGGGAGATGTGTCTGGGAGTGTGAGCAAAAATACGGATTTTGTCGTCGTAGGGGAGAATGCGGGGAGTAAGGCCGAGAAGGCGGAGAGTCTTGGTGTAAAAATGGTGGATGAAGAGGAGTTTGGGAGGATGTTGTAGAAAAAATAATCTGAAAAGGAACGTTCAAACAAAACGTTCTTTTTCTTTACTTTATATCGTTTTCGTGTTTACATACTTTTGAGCGACAACACGAACCCAAGGAGTAGTCATGGACACGGTCAAGGCAATCCTGCTTCTTCACTTCTATAACGGCGTGGTCTTTCTTGGACAAAAGCTGCAGTGGGTCGAGTGCCCAGACACATCAGCGCTCTGCATTCTGATCGATCTGTTGGCTCAGGGGCGACAGGCTTCGGACTTTCAGGGAACCCCGGACTGCCCGACGGAGTCCATCGCGTACAGGACCATCAGGCAACTGCTGGATCTCGTCTACCAGAACCGTGATCGACTTGATCAATTCGCAACAGCGCCGGAATGGTCGTTTGCGACCTCCGTGCGCGTTATGCAGATAATGACGGACAGCCCATTCGGGCAGCCGAGGAGGCTCTCCCTGTAGAGCGCGACATGACACAAAAGCCCCGACCGAAACATATCCAATGGGATTGATCGGTCGGGGCTTCAGTTTTTTTAGAAGTTGAGAAATGAAATTACAAAATCAAGTGCTATAATTACAACAAATGGAGGAAGGCTCAGCAGAGTGATGAGTGTCCCCGCACGTTTGTTGCTACGGAGATAGAGCATATATACGAAGTAGGAAAGGTGTGCAACATTTAGGTATACAAAAACAGTAAAATAAAAAAAAGCATTCCCTAAAATTTTATCGTTTACATTTGTTGTGAAAATGTAAAAAAAATGCCAAGTGAGTATTGCTAGAATGAGGGGAATGATGAGGTAGGCAAATTTTTTCATAGATTATTCTTTGCTAGCTCCATAGTCCCGAAGGGCTGTGGAGCTTTCATGCTTTTGGCGTAGCCGTGTGGCTCCACAGGGCTGCGCCACTATGGAGCCGGCTGAGCGAGTGAACAAATAAAATTACTTTTTACTTTTGTAGTAATCTTGCAAGGCTTTTCTCATAACTGCAAATTGCTCGTCAACACTAAACGGAAAATTTTTTAAGTCAAAACCAAGTTCCTTTTCTAGACTGGCCTGCGATTCCTCGACAGCCGCTTGGTAACCAACTTCGTATCCGTCCAAAAAATTTTCCCAATGTTCTTGCTTACCAAATAACAATGGCTTCTTTGGGTTATATTTTAAGTAGTCTTGATATATCTTTTGTTCTTCTTTCATAAAAAAGTAATTTTATTTAGTCATGAGCCTCATATCCCGTGTTAGGCGATGTATTTAATTTACACCAATTAATAATCTAAACATCCTTTCCAACTTTTCTTTCAATTTGCGTGTGCTTTCTTGTAACTGTGTCCAGTTTTTCCCCGATTCAGTAATGTAGCCTGCAGAAGTCACTATACCTTCTGCAAGGTCACTCTTCAGTGGCCAGCTATTTAACACATCACGCAGATCATTTATAAATGCTTCTATGTCAGCTGCATGTTCAGTGTTAAAAAAGATTTTATTTCCACTAAAATAGTTGGAAAGGTTGTTCAGATTATCCTCGAACTCACTTTGTATTATACCCGCAGCTCCTGTCGAAATTAGTTGGTTAGGTTGAATTAAGCGTTCAGCCGTGTGAAAAGTATTATCAATTTTTTTGTATATCTCCTTTATAACAATCATTCTTTCTGTGTGTAGAGATTTATGAACGTTGACATTCCTTTCTAATTCAGATTTGTACTTTTCTATATCTTTGTCGAGGTACAACTTAACAATACTCCGGATTAGCCAAGCTAATACTCCGGAAGCTATAAAAAAATTGATAATACTTTTCGCTATTTCCATATTGGGGTAAATTGAATATTTCACATAACAGTCAGGAATATCTGATATTTTTGCTCCGCTAGCGCTGCGCAAAAACATCAGATATTCCTTGTTAGGCGACAGTTGTGCCACTAAATATTATTCTTTATCAAAAAGAGTGATATTTAGTGGCACAATTTCGCCTAACACCCGATAGACGAACTCCTTAAAATGTTAGCTAAAGTATGCTATATTTTTCTTAGAAAAATCATTATAGGAGTATTCCCATAGGAGTACATTTAGTATGATGTTTTTTGTGGAATTTAGCAATACTTTGAAGTTTTAAAAATCTTTAGTATGCTCTCCATTGCCCAAAATCCTTCCCTCTGCTAGAATGAAAAGCGTTAGAAGGTATACTCAGCTTCGAAACCTGCCTGCCGGCAGGCAGGGATCCCTCTCTTCGTTCGGGATGACAAAAAAGCACTATGAAACTAGACATATCAGACATCGAACACATCGCAACCCTAGCTCGCCTTCACCTCACCGACGAGGAAAAAGAACGCTACGCAGACCAGCTGTCGGCTGTTTTTGATTATATTGGTATGCTCGATGAAGTAGATACGACTGGAGTCGCGGAAACATGCCAAGTGACAGGACTCGAGGATGTCGTGAGGGAAGATGTGGCTTCAGAATGCGATGAAGAGACGAGAAAGAAAATTATTGCACAGTTTCCTGCGAAGGTGGGGAATTTGTTGAAGGTGAAGGCAGTTTTTACAGCAGAGTAAGCTTGTAAGCAGAATATGCAGAATAAGCTTCCCAATTGTCATGCTGAACTTGTTTCAGCATCTGTACTACCTTACACGTCCTCAATAAGAAAGATCCTGATCCCGATTCAATCGGGACAGGATTAAACAGCAAGTTTGCTTATAGCTTACTCTGCCTATTCTGCTTAATCTGCTTATGAAAAACCTAAATGAACTTACAATCGAACAAGCCCGCGCTGGTCTTGATAAAAAAGAATTTACCTCTGTCGAGCTCACTCAGGCGTGTCTTGATCGTATTCACGATCGCAACGAGGAACTCAATGCGTTCATTACGGTGACAGAAGAACTTGCACTCGAAGAAGCGAGAAAAGCTGATGAGATGATTGCAAAAGGAGAACAAAAGATGCTGACAGGGATTCCGTATTCTGTAAAAGATGCAATCTGTACAAAAGATGTCCGTTCTACGGCATCTGCAAAGATTCTCGACAATTATGTTCCGCCATTTGATGCGACTGTAATCAAAAACATTCGTGAACAAGGTGCAGTCCTCGTCGGGAAAACAAACTGCGATGCATTTGGACACGGAGCGAGCAATGAACATTCCATGTATGGGCCAGTAAAAAATCCACATGACACGAGAAAAGTTGCTGGTGGATCGTCTGGTGGTGCTGCTGCGTCTGTTGCAGATCATCAGTGCCTTTTTGCGATTGCAGAAGATACAGGAGGATCTATCCGTCAGCCAGCAGCATTTTGTGGTATCTACGGCCTTCGCCCTAGCTATGGACGAAATTCTCGCTACGGTATTATGCCGATGGCAAGCTCTCTTGATACCGTTGGCCCCATGGCAAAAACAGCTGGGGATATTGCGATATTGGCGGAGATTATGGCGGGAGTGGATGAGAGAGATGCGACGACGGTTCCCGAGGTTGTTCCCTCGTACAAAGATGAAATTGAGAAATTTGAAATTAAAAATTTGAAAATCGGGATTCCAAAAGAATACTTTGAATTGGAAGGACTTGATGCGGAAGTAAAAGAAGCGGTTGAGAATAAAATTGAGGAATTGAAAAAACAGGGTGCTGAGATTGTTCCAGTATCTTTGCCTTATACAAAGTATGCAATTCCTGTGTACTATATCGCTGTGCCGAGTGAAGATAGTTCAAATCTTGGCAGAATAGATGGCATTCGATACGGTGTGCAGTCTGATAGAGAAAATTTGTACGATACCTACGCACATTCACGTGCACATGGATTTCCCGAAGAAGTAAAACGCCGTATCATGGTGGGCACCTACGCACTTTCTGCTGGCTATTACGACGCGTATTACCGCAAAGCACAAAAAGTGCGAACACTTATTATTCAAGATTTTGAAAATGTGTTTCAAAACGTTGATGTTTTGATTACACCAACTTCACCATTTCCTGCGTTTGGCATTGGTGAGAAAAAAGACGATGTGATTGCCATGTACCTCGCAGATGTCTTCGTCAGCCCTGGCGCTGTTGCCGGTATCCCTGGTATTTCTGTCCCTATTGGCAATACAAAAGACGGACTTCCAATTGGATTGCAGATCATGGGGCCACGAATGGGAGAGAGTAAGATTCTTCAGGTTGCAGAACGTATGCGGATATCCGGATAATCCAGATATACAGATATTTTAAACACGATATAATTTATGAAGGAGGATAAATTATTGCATAAGGATCTTACATATCTTGTACGAGGATTGCTATTTTCAGTGCACAACCAGCTTGGTCAGTATTGCAATGAAAAACAGTATGCGGATGCATTTGAATATCTTTTAAAACAAAAAGCAATTCCATACAAACGCGAGTATATACTTCCTGAGTCGTTTCCAGGAGAATGGAAAGGGAGAAATAGAGTGGATTTTTTGATAAATGACGTTCTCGTGATAGAATTAAAAGTAGCAACACAGCTTACAAAGGATCATTATTTTCAATGTCAACGATATTTGTCAGCACTTGATCTTGACCTAGCGTTGTTGGTTAATTTTCGACCAAAATTTTTACGAGTACAACGAGTTTTAAATCATCAAAAACAAAAGCAGATATAACGTATATCTGTAAATCTGGATTATCCGGATATCCGTATGAGTGCATATGCGTGAAGATACTATAAAAAAAATGAAAGAAGGCGCGGAGAAGGATTTTAGTTATGCGCTGAATGAAACAGGGGATTATCGCGAATCATGGCGAATTTTTCGAATCATGGCGGAATTTGTCGAAGGATACCAATTTTTGGATTCGTTGCATAACGAAGTTACTGTGTTTGGTTCTGCTCGTTTTGCTGAGGATGAAAAACATTACATCATAGCGCGTGCATTTGGAAAATTGCTCGCTGAAAAGGGATACACGACTATCACCGGAGGCGGACCAGGGATCATGGAAGCAGCAAATAGAGGTGCACAGGAAGGGAATGGGCCTTCTGTTGGTATCAATATTCAGCTTCCATTTGAACAACGGGTAAATCCGTATGTCGGACAATCCACAGCATTCTACTATTTCTTTACTCGCAAAGTGATGCTCACAAGTCCTGCGCACGCGCACATCTTTTTTCCCGGAGGATTTGGTACGTTTGATGAATTTTTTGAAGTCGTCCACAATATTGAAATTGGAAAAATGTGTCAGATGCCGATCGTGCTCGTAGGGCGAGAGTATTGGGAACCGGTGATTGCCTTTATTCGAGAAAAATGTGTTCCGATGGGATCGGTGAAATTAAATCACGTCGACACATGGAACATCGTTGACACAGCAGAAGAAGCAATAGGAGTGATGGAGCATGGATCAGAAAATTTGCCGCACTGCGATCTTTCTGTGTCGAATTTTCACAGCGGACAAAAAAACATGGACTGGCGAATTTTCCGTATCATGTCAGAGCTGGTCGAAGGATTTGAATTTCTTACCGGACTTGTCGAAGACGTTACGGTCCTTGGCACGCGACATATTGATCAAGACTCACACTATTATAAGACTGCCTATGACCTAGGTACACGCCTCGCAGAAAGTGGATATGCTGTGGTGACGGGCGGTTCTGTTGGTATTTCAGAAGCTGTGAATAAAGGCGCGATGGAAGCTGGTGGAGAGTCACTTGGCATTGGACTTGAAGTGTATGGCAAGGAAATGATGAATCCATACATTACCAAATCCATTTCATTCAAATTTCCTTTCACACGAAAACTCATTGTGACCGCTCCATCAAAAGGATTTATCTTTTTCCCTGGTGGGCTCGGGACATTGCATCACTTGTTTGAAGTATTGACGCTTATTGAAACAAAAAAGATGCAACCTGTCCCTATTATTTTAATAGATCATGCATTTTGGGAACCTATGCATGCATTTATAAAAAAGACAATGGTGCATGATGTAAAAAGTATCAGTGATGGAGACGATGAATTGTATCAGATTGTTGACACCGTGGATGCGGCGATGACGCTCCTTAGTGAGTTTCGTCCTGTTCCACATGGAAAACAGACGCTATGATACCTTGGTTTCAGTTTACCACGGTGCATATTGGACCACTTCCTATTCAGGTATGGGGATTTTTTGTTGCCATGGGAATGCTTGTGAGTATGATACTCATTCGTAGAGAAGCAACAAAACGCGCTGTTCCAGTTGATCCACTGCTCGATGTCGCATTGAAAATGATCATCTATGGTGTGATCGGCGCGAGACTGTTTCATATCTTTTTTTACGAGCCAGCCTTTTTCATCGCGCATCCTGCTGAAATTATTGCGATTTGGCATGGGGGACTGTCTTCTTTTGGAGGATTGCTCGGTGCGATGCTTGCATTTTTTATTGCATTAAAACGAAAAAAAATTCAAACACAATTTTTGACAATATACGGAAATATCATTGCCTACAGTGCACTTTTTGGGTGGATGGTCGGACGTATTGGATGCCTCATGATTCATGATCATCTCGGAAAAGAGTCTGAGTGTTTTTTGGCATTTGATTCTCCGCAAGGAAAGCGACTTGATTTGGCCCTTCTTGAAATACTGGGCCTTGTTCCCTTGGCGATTGCGTTTTTTGTCTTGAAGAAAAAAAAGAAAGAAGATCTGTTTGCTCCGCTGTTGTTTGTATATTATGGTCTGTTGCGGTTTATTCTCGATTTTTGGCGTGCTGAGGCATCGTTTGCTACTGGTGATGTGCGGTATCTAGGATTGACTCCAGCTCAATATTTTGCTATGGTTCTCGTAGTTTTTGGGGTATTTCTTTACAAAAAGAGACCTCTTTTGAAAAAAGTATCATAGTCTATGAAAGAAGCGCGAGATCGTATAGAAATCATGGCGCCAGCAGGATCATTTGATTCATTGACTGCCGCTATCAAAGCAGGAGCAAATTCTGTCTATTTTGGTATCGAACAACTCAACATGCGCGCAAAGGCAGCAAACAATTTTACGATAGACGATCTTACTACTATTGTTTCACAATGTCAGGCAGTGGAAGTAAAAACATATCTTGCACTTAATACGGTCATGTACACACACGACATGGCACTCATGAAGAAAATTTGTGATAAAGCAAAAGAAGTCGGACTCACGGCTATCATCGCGGCAGACTTGGCAGCTATTACGTATGCAAAAAGTATTGGTCTTGAAGTGCATATTTCTACACAGCAAAATGTTACCAATTATGAAACAGTAGAATTTTTTTCCAAATATGCGGATGTCATCGTGCTTGCTCGTGAAGTAACGTTGAAGCAAGTACAAGAGATTCATGATTTGATTATAAAAAATGATTTGCGTGGACCAAAAGGAGACCTTATTCAGATAGAACTTTTTGCACACGGCGCATTGTGTGTTGCTATTTCTGGAAATTGCTACATGAGTCTTGCCACAGACAATTCTTCTGCAAATAGGGGAGCCTGCCGACAAAATTGTCGTCGTGCGTATCGAGTGATTGATGACGAAACAGGAGTAGAATTAAAAATTGAAAATGAATTTGTGATGTCACCAAAAGATTTGTGTACGATTGGTTTTATTGATCAGATTCTTGATACTGGAGTGAGTGTTTTGAAATTAGAAGGACGCGGGCGATCTCCAGATTATGTGCGAACCGTCACGCAATGTTATCGTGAGGCCGTAGAAGCATATTACGAAGGAACATATACAAAAGAAAAAATTGCAGCATGGACCACAGAACTTGAAAAAGTATACAACCGTGGATTTTGGCATGGTGGATATTATCTTGGCAAAACCATGGCAGAGTGGAGTGGTGCGTATGGCTCACAATCAACACAAGAAAATATTTTTATCGGACGTGTGTCGCATTATTTTGATGACAAAAATGTTGCAGAAGTAACGATGGAAACAGAGACACTTGAGAAAGGACAGACCATGCTCTTTACCGGACCAACAACAGGCGCAGTGACGATAGAACATGCAGAACCGTGGGTGAATGATGCACCTGTCGACATGGCAAAAAAAGGCGATGTCTTGAGTGTTGTAGTCTCAGAACGAGTGCGAGCAAATGACAAAGTATTCGTTGTCGTCCCACGAAAGAGTGTGCAATAATCAATGCTATGCCAAAGATTATTCACTATAGAGAAAATTGTATTGGATGTGATTCGTGTGTGCTCTATGCGCCGAGATATTGGCAGATAGACGAAGATGGAAAATCATCATTAACACGTGGCACATACAAAGACGGCGTCGGACAACTCGATATCGATGACGTAGAGCTTCCTGGCAATATAGAAGCAAGTATGGCATGTCCCGTAGGAATTATTCGCATTCAGGATAATAGTGGAAAGAATATAGGGCGTATGTAGCAGTTTAACAAACATGGAGAGGTGACTGAGTGGTCGATAGTACTACCTTGGAAAGGTAGCATACGGGAAACCGTATCGCAGGTTCGAATCCTGTCCTCTCCGCCAGATGTCCAAGTTAGAACCTTAGGTACGGCAAGGGTTTTTCCGGCGGTTTTAGAACCCTTGCCGAGTGCTTTTGGGAGATCGAACTTGGACATGTGTAAGTCCATCAAGACATCAAAGACTGGCGTCCATATCGGCGTCAGTTTTTGATTTCTGACGGTGAATCCCTCAATACAAAGTTTTAATACTGTTCGCTTCTGACTCGTACCACTCTTTTGGAACACCTGATCGGCATGATCCGTGAAGTCCAATAGCTCGTTGAATTTCTGCACGAATTTATCGGACTTGCCCTCGAGCTCGGCCAAGCGATCCTGATACATCTCCTTCTCCTTAAGAAGCTCGTCCTGAATCTTTATAAAGACCTCTGCGTCTATGATGCGTTTTGAGCGATCCACGACGATATTGCGGATTTGCTGTTGCACCCTGATCAAGTCGTGCTTGATGCTCTTTCGCTCGTTCTCCTCCTGATCCAGACGCTCTTTTGCGAAGTGCTGGAAGTAAGCGTCCAGGACAGTCTTGAACTTAGGTGGCAACTGAACGTGCGAGAGATATGTTACGACCTGTTCTTCGATAAGCTCGGATCGTGTGTACTTCTTTTCCGGACATTTAGCGTCACGCCGGTGGGAGCAGTTATAGTACAAGTGACCCTTTTTTACCTGACCACTTAACATTGAACCGCAATAACCACACCGCATGAACCCAGTAAGTGGAAAGGTGTGCTTGCGAGATCGATCGGCGTAGTGATTGTGCTGGGCGATGATCTCCTGAACGTCATCAAACAACTTCTTAGTGATGAGCGATGGAAAGTTTGCCTGATTGGTGGCCGATCGTGTCTTTATAAGACCATAGTAGATCGTGTTTTGAAGCATCCTCTCGACACCTTTCTTTGAGACACGCTTACCTGCCTTACTCTTGAGACCTCGCTTCGCCAATTCATCACCGAGTGTGTAGTAAGAAAATTTGCCGGTCGCATAGAGTTCAAATCCGAGCTTCACATACGGTGCTCGAACAGTGTCCACGATCAGAGACTTGGTCTTCCGATCGTTCATATAGCCGATTGGAGCGTATCCAGGGAACCTGCCACGCTCTACAGCCTCCTTGAGACCCTTCCTGACCTCCCAGCTGATGTTCTGGGACGTCCACTGGGCAATCGATGACATAATGTTCTCAACCAGCTCTCCGGAGAAAGACTCGTCGAATTGCTCGACCACCGAGATCAATCGGACGTCATGCTTTTTGAGCATCATCTTGATCGCCGCATAGTCGGCAACGTTGCGACACATACGATCCAGTTTGTGCATTAATATCGCATCGACCTTAGGGTCAGTCTTTGCACGGTGAAGCATTTTCTGAAGTTGTGGACGTTCAACAGTTCGAGCCGATTCACCCTTTTCTTCGTAGACACCATCAGGTGCAAGATTCCAATGGCGATCCATGCCATACTTCTGGCACGCTTTGACCTGTGCTGGGATACTCAATTCTCGTTCGGCCTGACGAGAGGTAGAGACACGGCCGTAGATTAAGTAGTTCATAATTAATTGATAAATTCTTTACTATTTCTTTATAATTTTTTGACCTTTTGTTTATTACCGACTCTCTAAAATGCGTTCAGGGCTCCCGATGGGGAGCCCTGTTTGCTAGTACTTCTTGACGTGGTAGACGAGCCGACCCACTACCTTGCTCTCCTTGAGATGGTAGGCCTTTTTGAAGCCCTCCGTCTCCGGCCGGAGCTCGAGGTAGTCGCCTCGTTCGTGGTAGTAAGTCATGACCAACCCATCTGGAATGGCGATCACGACAATATCGCCACTCTCTGGTTTGGCATCCGCATCAAGGATAATGAAGTCCCCGGCAAGAATACCGGCATCGGGTAGTGACAAACCATCCACCCGAAAACCAAACATACGATGTCCGACCGGCACGCTGTTTTTGGGGAGAAAGAAAAACTCCTTGGCTTCTTTCAGGCGAGTACCGAGGTCATCGGCAGAGAGTGCATCGATCACCGGCGTTTTGATATATGCATCATCGCTAGAAATGGTATTCCTTAGTTCTTCAAGTCCTCGTTCTAATTTGCTTGCGGCCTCGTGAACACGTCTCTCGCCAACATCACTGATGTTGAATTTATAATTGCCCTCCATGCTGACCTTTTGGATCTTCCCCTCGGTCCAATGCTTCTTCAGTTCCTCTTCAGGGAGCTGATAGGCCTTGGCTAAAACGGCCAGCTGTTTATGAGACGGGTTGCGTGTTCCGTTCTCCAACTGGCTGATGTAGCTCGAGGAAAAGCCGAGCCGTTCTGCCAGCTCTTTTATAGTCCAATTTTTCGATTCTCTTTGATTTTTTAGATATGAACCAAATGACATATTTGTTGGATTTGCTTAATTTCCTTGCTTACGACCAGTTTACCGTACTGTAGCAAATTAGTAAAGATTAAGCAACTTTGCTTATCCACACACCCCAATATTGACCTGTTAAGCAATTTTGCTTAATATGACTGTAGAGGTCTAAAAGTTAAACATATGAACAAATCACCAGTGAATATAAAACTCCGTGACCTTCGAATCAAGAAAGGGCTAACGCAATACCAGTTAGCCCGAATTCTTGGTTTTAAGCACAACACTGCGATCAGCCGGTACGAGACAGGACGGAAACGTCCGAATCTCGAAACAGCCCAGCGGATCGCTTTGGCTCTCGGGGTCAGAGTAGAGGAAGTTTTCTTGCCTTAGGCAAGGTGGGGTCAATAAAAGTGTGAGGTCACTTCTATGAACCAAACCACCGCATGTCCAAACCAGACAAAGATGAGGAAGCTCTCGTTGAGCTTACTCGCACCGCCCTCGCCGACGTACTCGGCCGAGAGCCATCCCGACAAGAAGTTTGGAAAGTCCACGCTGGCTTTAAGCGCATGGCGTTCATGCTTTTGGATCACATGGATCACATCAAAAAACATGAGAACGAAAATCCTGATCAAGAGACTTATCCGGAGGATCTGGAAACGGATCACGAGGAAGCCGCCGACGAGGCAGGAACTTCTTTGGAGACGGGAGAGCCTACTCCGTAACTTCACCATCCGGGAACTTGAAAATCCAACTATACGACGAGATTTCTGCCGAGCGATGGACAACATCGATCGGGCTTTGCCGAAATCTAGAGAATGGTAGACCGCCTCTTACTCTCCCCTCAATGGCCGATGACCTCATTGAGAGGAGCGATAAGGTGCGGTCTGGGTTTTGGTCGACCCTCACCATGCCTTTATTTCTCGTGTATGCCGGATGAAAAAATAACAATCAGGGATCTTCGCAAAGGTGACTGGTATTGGATCAGCAAGGTACTTCTTGACGAATACGGAAGCACGATAGGTCCAATCGGCATCGCTATTTATAACTGCCTGGCAGAGCATGCGAACCAGGAGGGTTTTTGTTTTCCATCTCATCAGACCATTGCCGACAAGATCGGCGCAAGTATCTCGAGCGTGCAGAGAGGCATCCGGCAACTTATAAAACTGAACCTCATTCGCAAAGGCCGACAACGCTATCACAACCTCTACTACCTGCTGAAACTAGATAGGTCACACAGACCTACCTCAAATAAGACCGGTCAGTCAGACCTGCACATCGGTCACACAGACCGGTCAGATCAGTCAGCCGGAACTACTAACAAGAATAAAGAAAAAGATTTAAATAAAAATAATTACGCTCGTAGTCAAAAAACTGGGGATAACTTGGAGGAAATGAAAAGAGCACTGGCCGACAAGATGTCCATGAATACCGGCAGGAAGCATTTAAGAACGGCAACGGAGGAACCTTGAAAACGCAATTGATCGTTCGGAAGTCGTCGAACCCGAACCATTAATTATTTATTAACTAACCACCATGATCGAGGATTTCTGCGGCCGAGCCTGATAAGGAACTGGTGAATGCACTTCACTCTTTCCGAGCCAAGGTTCTCCGTTGCCAGAATAGAACCAACAGCTTATCAGGCTGGCATCAGAGAACCTCCGGAACAAAACTATGGAAGCAGAGGAACCAACCAATCTAGGAAACTGTCCTCACTGCACCAACATCGTCTTCAAGGACGCCGTTTTCAACTCCGAGGGCCGATTCTCTATGCGGTGTCCACATTGCAGTAAGACACTGAAAGTGATCATCAAGCAAAAGATTGAGATTACTATTCTCCCTGCTATCAATGAAATAAAGAAAAAAAGTCCCGGGGTGGTCGCAGTGATCCTCGTCCTTTACCTGCCGCCGATCTTACATCGATTGACGGAAGGGATGGACATTTTTCAGGATATTTTCGCCTGACTCAAACCAATAGACCCTTGAGAACGAAAAAGGAGCTTTTACAGCCCCTTTTTGCCGTTTGTTTGCCCCTGTGGCGAGCTTTGCCCCGGGGTTCACCCTTTGACCCTTTGCCCCACCGGCCGAGCCGTGTGACGATTTTTGAAAGTTTGATGTGTTTTCTACAAATACCGCTTACACCAAATCTTTTTTCTTCTCCTCAAATTCTTTTTTATCAATCTCGCCTTTGGCGTATCGATCCTGCAAAATTTCAAGTGCGGATTTCTCACGGTTGTGAGTGTCGCGAGATTGACTTGTGAGCCATTTGATAAGGGCGACAATGCCTGCGATTATCAATACCCACCAGAGAATCATAAATATCCAACCGAAGCCACCAAAAGGCCCAAATCCAAAGTTCATCATATTGTTGTCTGTTAAATTATTACTGCCAAAGGGAGACGACCACCCTCCCCACATCATATTCATCANNTGAATCTGCTCCTCGCCGTCTTCACCGTGCGCCTGAATCATCATAGCGTTCATTGCGGCGTGAGAATCTCCAGCCATCTGCCCCATAAAGTATTCTCCGAGCACTCCGTACTGTTCATCACCCAAATTCTCGCAAGCGATTTCTTTTGCTTGCAGTTTATTCCAAAGCTCTTTGCCTTCTTGTTCTTGATGATTGACGCAAGAATTGTAAAAACAATTTTTTTCATATTTTTAAGTTAGCCGAACACTAAAACCTTGTCCGAATTCTCAACCATTTTAAGCAAGTCGGACATTGTGGAAATAGGACAGACATTGCTTTCTTCTTTTCCGCGTATTTTTAGGCATGAACCACAAGCATAAATTTCACCTTTCAATTTTTTGAACTCCGATACTTTGACTGAAATATCAAAATCCGTACTGTCGGGAATGGTCTCAAGTTCTGATCCCTCGCTCATCAAAAAAATTTCCGCTTGATGACCTGCTTTGAGCGCGGTGATTCCAAGACGGAACGTATTCCACACATGCTCGGGTTTATTTGATTGTAAGATGATGCCGAGTTTCATATAATTATATTAACTTTTTTCTCGCAACTTTGCTACCTTATGGACTTCAATCCAAAAAGTAGATAGAACTATCACTCCCACCACGGCCATCCATAACCCAAAGGAAAGAGCCGAAGTTTTGAGATATGGATGTAGTGCGGGAATTAAAGTTATTGCAAACGAAAAAACAATCATACCGACAAGCCAGAACGCACCGAATCGGTTTGAAAATAAACCTTGTTTGAATAATGACAGTTTTTCTTGCTTGAGGTTCAAAGCAAGCAGGATATGACCCAAAAGCCAAGCAACAAACGCGGTTGTCTGTGCGAGCACGAGATTGCCGGTCTGGAAATAAAGAATCATATAGAGCGTACTAATACCGATTGCCAAAGGAATGCCGTTACGGAAAATTTTAAAAACTAACTCCTTACCAAGAAATTCTTTAAGTTTCTTTATTGGTTGTTGCATAATATCCGGCGAAGCCGCTTCAGTAACAAAAATCGTGGAGGACGCTAAATCCATCAGAAGCTCGGTGAGAATAATATGGATTGGTGCAAATGGAAAAGGAATTCCAAGAGCCAATGGGGTAAGAAAAATAGCAAGGAGTATTCCTTTGGCGGTAAGATAATATGTAATGCCTTTGTGGAAATTATTAAGAGCCGAACGCGCGATACCAACAGCATCGGCTAAATGTGTATAATTGTCATCAGTTAGAATAAGGTCAGCAGTTTCTTTTGCTAAATCAGTGCCAATTTCACCCATTGCAATACCAACATTGGCAGCTTTAAGTGCCGGAGCATCATTGATGCCATCACCTATTACGGCGACTACTTCGCCTCTCTGTTTAAGCATTTCTACAAGCCGAAGTTTTTGCGATGGAGCAATGCGAGCAAATGTTCTTATGTTTTCAAGTGCAGTTTTAAGCTCATCATCGCTCATTTTTTCGATGTCATTACCAGTCAAAACATGATCCTCTATGCCAATAGTGTTCGCTATCGTCCCAGCCGTTGCTGGATGGTCGCCGGTAACGATAAAGGTTTCTACTTTGGCTGCTTTAAGTCGCGCGATGGTTTCAGCAACACCATTTCTGATCGGGTCTGAAAGTACAGCAAGGGCACTAAGTTCAATTTTTTTAATGTCATCAGTATTTTTCACGCGACCATAGGCAACGACACGCTTCCCTTGATCAACTTCTTTTTGAAATACTTGCATTAGCTTCTCATATTGATGAGTGTCGGAAATATTTCCAATCAATGATTCCACCTTGCCAGCTATAAAACTGGTTCTCTTGTCGTCAATTTCATACCCAATAGTTCGCCACGGCCTTCCTTCGCTAAAACCAGCGAAGGAAACTGGCCTTGGAACCTCAAATGAATTTTTGGTAGCAGAATAAACGGCGGTGTCCGTGGGGTCATTGCTGTATCGAGGAAGCGCAAGCAAAATATCACGCTTCGTTTCAAAGCCTAGTTTTGCCGGAGTGTATTCCTCGCCACTTGGCAAAATGAATTTTTCAACCTGCATCCGATTTTCAGTGATGGTACCGGTTTTATCCGTAACTATAGCGGTAACCTGACCTAATACTTCTGCTCCACGCAGACGTTTTACAACGAGTTTAATTTTGGCAAGACGGAACGACGCGAGCGCGAGCGCCATTGTAATGATGACTGGCGGTTGTCCGGGAATCATAAGGAACGTAAGCGCGAGCCAAGTTACGATCATTTCCTGTAAATTTAATCCGCGTAAAAATCCGACCGCTGGAATGAGAATACTGACCGCGAGAGCAAAAATTGCCAGAATCTTAGCAAGACGTGTCATTGCTTCTTGAAGAACAGTCTTTTCTTTTGAGGTAATAGATACGTCACGCGCGATCTTGCCGAATTCACTTTCGAGGCCAACAGCACAGACAATCGCTTTTCCCTCGCCACTCATCACTGTTGTCCCTGAAAATACAGAATTAGTGCGCTCGGCAAGCGGAGTATTTTCGGCAAGTGTCGCACGCATATTCTTTTCTACAGGAAGGGATTCTCCTGTAAGCGATGCCTCATTGATTAACAGGCCATAAGATTCAATAAGTCGTGCATCTGCAGGAATGCGAACTCCTTCAGTAAGAACCAAAATATCACCAACAACCACTTCGCCAGTCGGGATTTCCTCCATCTTACTGTCACGGATTACTTTTGTTGTCAGTGAAGTGAGCTGGCGCAGTTTTGTCATTGTACGGTCAGTGCGGTATTTGTTAATGAATTCTACCGCAATATATGTTGCCACGACGAAAACCATCACCACGGCTTCCCCAATTTTTCCAAAAACAAACGACAGCACTCCAATGGAAAGCAAGACAATCATCATCGGCTCACGGACGCCGTCAAGTATAAGCTTCAGAGCACTTGTCGGCTTCACTTCATCAATTATATTAGCTCCAAATTTATCACGGGATTTCCTCACAGTTTCAGACGAAAGGCCATTTGCGATGTCGGAAACAAACATTGTAAGAATAGCTGATTGTGGTATCGTCCACCAAAAATTTCTAGTTTGCAAAGTTGTATCTTTCATAGCATTAAGCATAGTTTATTATTTTAGTAGTTTAATTTTGAATTTCTAAAGATATAAAATGTAATATAGGCTACAGAGATGGCTATCAGCGCACTCCCAAAAATATCAGCCAAGTGATGGATGCCCACATAAACTCTCGAAACTCCAACAATTAAGGCGAGTATCCAGGCAACTGCGCCCAATTTGCGATTGTAGTAAAACAAAACTGAAGCAAGAGCGCTGCTTAAAAGCATATGGTCAGATGGGAAACCATTGTCCGGCGCATGGGTAATCAGTGGCACGACGTGGTCAACTACGAACGGTCGCGGGTTAAAATAAAAATACCGAGCAATTGAAGCGATCAGGTATGCGAGCGACATATTAATCAGAGAAAAAGATAAAAATCCTGTTCGTTTGTTTGTTGGTTGGATGAAAAAATAAAAAAGTGCTAATCCTATTATGAAAAGATAAAGATATTGTGCGCCAAATATAAAGATAGTATCCATAAATCTATTTTATTAAATCATCAATACTTATCCCCAACCCCTCGGCAATCTTGGTAACTGTTTGGATTGATTATGTCTCGTTTTTCGTTATCTAGAAGTGACATATATTTTTATTGAGAAATATACTCTTGATGACCGCATCGACATGCTGTGCCGTCATTCGTTGCCATGCTGAAGTACGACTTCTTCGCAACGATAATAAAATCTGAGAAGAAGGGCTTGAACGACAGAATTTGCGAGTCTGCTTGCAAAGCTCGGATAAACTTCCTGTCGGCCTCATCCGGAGTCGGATCAACAGAGCCGGGGTGATTTATAAGCACGACAAACTTCGTTGCGAGAAATAGTGAGAAGTAGTGCCAAAGCATCTTGGTGTCGAAATTCTTTGGGGAGGAACCAAGAAAGACCTGATGTCCAAGGAACAGGTTTTTATCATCCAGATAAACTCCAATAATCTTAGAGACATTTTCGTCCTCTAAGTCCTTCAGAAATTTATACAGATCTTCCGGATCACGAACCTGACCCTGAATCGGAAGCTCGACGTCAGTCTCAACAATCTCATATTTCTTGAGATATCGTTTGCCGTCATCATTTTTGTGTTCAACGTTTTTCATAGGCGATTTCCTTGATAAAGTTATATTTTGACGTATCTCGTCCCTCGGCCACGCCCGACGCGCTTGACCTTTCCATGCTCAACCAGACTGTTAAGTGCTTGGCGTACCGTACCCAGGGCAATACCTGTTTCCTTAGCAATCTCGCCCGGTCCCGCCTCGCTAACGCTTGAGATGTATTTCCACACCTCGTACTGCTTAGGAGAGAGCATGTCCTCAACCTTTTCTTCTTCAAGGTATGAGAGAGCTTTTGCCGCCTGTTCTTTAACAACCGACAAAAAGAAATTAAGCCAGGGTGAAATAGTGTCGTGATCGCTTTTGAAAGTCTCCTGTGATTTTCGGAGAGCAACATAGTATTCATCTTTGCGACGCTCGACGATCTGCTCATGAGAAACGTACTGCACGAACTGATATCCAGATCGCAAAAGCAAAAGATTTGTGAGGACGCGCGAAAGACGCCCATTACCGTCTTCGAATGGGTGAATTTTCAAAAACTCGACAATAAAATTGGCGATAACTAGAAGTTGATGAAATCGATTCTTCTCAAGTGCATCATCTGTCCACTCAATAAGTTCCTGCATTTCCTTTCCAGTAAGAAAGGCCGGAGTGGTCTCGAACATGATCTGAGCAACCTTGCCATCCGGTCCAAGTACGCCGACTGTATTTTCTTTCTTTTTGTAACCACCACGATGCGTATCGTCCTTAGTCGAGTATTTAAGAAGCTGATTGTGAAGCGATGTGATGACGCTCTCTCGAAGCGGTAGAGTCTGGAAGCTATCGAACACGTTTTGAAGTGTCTCAAGATAGCCCTGTACTTCCTGCGAGTCACGATCCGCAAATTTAGATACTGCAAGACCACGCATGATCTCCTCCACCTGCTCGTCGGTTAGTTTTGCACCCTCAATACGAGTGGATGCACCTGCAGAAGTGATGAGTGTCGACTTTTTGAGGTTGGTTACCGCTTGAGGACTCATTCGTAGACCCGATTTAAATTCGCCACGAATGCCGTCGATCTCACCCAAAAGAGCCACAATATGTGGATCAGGGTTTTTTATGCGGTGATCAAATTTTCTTGTGATGTCGTTCATAAATCATTTAAAGATTTAACGCTATAACGCATATGGTGGATTATAACGGATTATAGCGGCAAATGCAAATAGTTCATCTGTGGGTAACATGAAGACCCTAAAAAGACTACTTTGTGCCATAATATAAGCCAATATGGTCACCGATGAGAAAAAACTGGTCGAGAAGTACAAAACAGAAAAATACCGGCTTAGCCACTTGCAACCTCGGTATTTAGAAGTTTTTGAGTACCGCACTGGCATCGTAGATGGTGACTCTCATACACAAAAAGAGACCGGCAAGAAATTTGGCATAAGTTCGACTCGTGCGGCACAACTGGAAGCACGAGTGAAGTACGAGCTTGAGCAACTTTAAGGGTTATACACAGTGTGCATATTCGCAACCCTCTTGCGAATAAAATGTTCGGAGTGATATAATAAATTCACAATCGAATAACTTAATGCCTCAAGGGGCATTCCTGAAAGGGATTCCGAGTTTAAGGGCTCGTGACCAATCGCTTAATTGCGAAAGGTCACGAGCCTTTTTCGTTATCCGATTGTTTCCAGCTCCCTGATACCTCTCGGTCGAGCATCCACCAGCTGTGATCGACCTCACACTGCACGGGACTCACGGGTCTCGTGTACATAAAAAAATTTCACAGCGGATGAGGGGGTGTCAGAGAGCTGGAACAATAAATATTTTATGTTTAGCAAATTTCAATCATTACCAAGTTACTTCGGCGGCAAGCGAAAGCTGGTCAAGTATATTTTTAAGCCGATTAAAAAGACCGATGGAGTTTTTATAGACGCTTTTCTTGGCGGTGGATCAGTAAGTCTCTACGCCAAGGCAAAAGGATACAAAGTTATCGCAAACGATATCGCATTCCGCTCTGTCATCATCGGCCGGGCCCTTATCGCAAATAATAGCGTGAAGCTAGAGACCGAGGATCTTGCCAGACTTTTCATAAAGACAAAGCACGATGGCTTTATTCGCAAGAACTACTGCCCGAAAGTATTCACAAGTAAGATCGCCGACTTCCTCGACAATGCCTTTGCCGCAGTCCGTACCGTCGAGAACGAAACCAAGCGACATCTGCTCTTGCACCTCCTCATCAAGTTTATTTTGTCCTGCCGACAATTCGGAAAATTCACGCACACCAGAGACACGCTCGATCTTGAAGCTCGCAAATGGGAGTGGCCACTCCGGTCCAAGTCTCATGCACCGAAAAATCTCCGCATGATCCAAAACCCGATGATGACGTTGGAAAAATTAAAAGACGAAATTAATCATGGCGTTTTTGATAATCACCAAGACAATGAAATACACCAAAAAGACGTGTTCGACTTTCTCAAGGAAGTTACTGGTGACGTTGTTTATTTTGATCCTCCTTATCCTGGCTCTTCTTCCTACGAGGTTGAGTATGGGATCTTGGATAACATCCTCGCCGGAGAAAAGCTCGACAACAAACCCAGCCCCTTCTCCAACAAAGATGCCGACGAATTTCTAGAACGGATGTTCGAGTCGGCAAAGCACATTCCGCAATGGGTCATCTCCCTCGGCCAGAACAAAGAGGACGTGGGAGTGAAGCCGGAAAAACTGCTTGCGATGGTGCAGAAGCATCGCAAAGCGGAAGTGCAGATGCTCGATCACAAGTGGTCGGTGTCGAATGCCGGAGGTCGAGGCCAGACAGACAATATCGAGTACATGATCGTAACCATATGACAAAACCAACAGCACAAATCAAGACGGTGAAAATTAAGGAATGCGTTCCGAACTCTTGGAATCCAAACGAGATGAACGCCCGCCAATTTGCGTCGCTCAAGAAAGCGATCACGAGGTTCGGACAAACAAAGCCGATCCAAGTCGGAGTCTGGCCGAACATGAAAGTGAAAGACGGCTATGTCATTGTCGGTGGTTACCACACATGGAAAGTGCTTGGCGAACTCGGTAACACCGAGATCGAAGCGAACGTCCACGAATTCAAAAGCGAGGACGAGGCCAAGCTCTACGGTTTGACCGACAACATCCACGGGTCCAACCAACAGCTCAAACTCGGCAAGCTCGCATACGAGCTGACGCAGAATGGCTACTCGATAAAAGAGATTGCAAGCAATCTCGGTGAGGAGGATATCAACGTCAAAGATGCACTCGACCTCGTGAAAGACGAGATCGAAAAGAAAATGGTCGAACTCAAGAATGCCGAACGTGAGAACTTTGTCGCCCTGAACTTTGTCGTCGACAAAGACCCGAAAGAATCGGCCGATGATTTTATTACTGCCGTCACTGCCTTTGCCAAGACCAAAGGCGTGAAAGTCGCCAAGGCGACCAAGGACATAAACGGCCAGAGAGAAACGATCGCACTCTTGAGCTTCAACGTGACCAATCCGCAAAAGACGGTAGTCGACGAAGCACTCGCACACATCGCAAAGGTCGAGGGTGTGAGCGAGAGCAAGGCATTAGAGCAGATTTGCTCGCAATTCCTGTTGACCGTATCTGACCTTAACTCACCGAAACATGGCAAAAATTGATACCAAAAGTAAAAGGAGTCATGACGCAATACGCCTTAAATACGAAGGTGAATCTTATGATTCCATTTCCAAAAGTATCAAAACGCCGGTGGAAACGATCCGAAGCTGGTTCAAGCCATCGGGGCCACTCAAAGCAGAGTACGAGAAATACTGCGATGAGCAGAACGAATTTAAGAAACGTGAAGCCCAAGACATCATCAAAAAGAACATTGCGACAGCCGCTTCCATGCTCGTTGCCCTTATGGCCAGTGCAGACGATAACGTCAAATTTCGTGCCGCAAAAGAACTCCTTGACCGAGAGCTTGGAAGTCCGAAAGAGACTGTTGAGCATCGAGGTCTATTCGGAACAGACCTAAGCTATGAACAAATCCTCCGAAAAGCCAGAGAAAAACCCCCTCCAGATGGTTAATGACCTTATCGAAACGATGAGGATTTGTGACGCTGATCCACAAGAATTCATCGAGCACTGTTTATCAATAAAAACCAAGAATCAGCAGACTGTTCTTTTACACCTGAATACCGCACAGACCATGATCCACGACCGGATCAAGAAACTGCGAGCACTCGGTAAGCCGATAAGAATGATCATCTTGAAAGCGAGACAGGAGGGGGTCTCCACTCTCTGCGAAGCTCTGATCTTCGAACGGACTGCCAGATTCGAGAACACCAACTCGCTTATAGTCGCACACGAACCGGAATCAACAGATGCAATCTTTGCCATGAGTAAGCTCTTCTACGACTTACTGCCGAAATGGGCAAAGCCAATGCGCCGGTACGACAATAAGAAACAGATGGTGTTTGAGAATCCGGACGAGAAAGCGAGAGCAAAAGACCCGGGACTGCGAAGCCGAATGGTAATCGCAACAGCCGAGAAAGCGAAAGTGGGACGAGGATTGACCATTCACAACTTTCACGGATCGGAAGTGGCGTTCTGGAAAAACGCAAAGGAACTGATGCTCTCGGTACTGCAAGCAATCCCGAACCTGCCGAACACAAGCGTGTTCCTAGAGTCTACTGCCAACGGATTCGGAGGCGATGGCGAATACTTCTACAAGGCCGTGCAGGACTCGATTGCCGGAAAGAACGAATTTGAGCTCATATTCCTGCCGTGGCACCTGATGGACGAATACTCCCTCGCATTCACCGGAGATAAAGAAAAGATAAAGTTTTCCGAAACACTGGACGAATACGAAAAGAATCTCAAGACATCGGCAAAGCTCTCCCTAGAACAGCTCAACTGGCGACGCTGGGCGATCCAGAACCTCACCGGTGGCGACATCGAGAAGTTCAAACAGGAGTACCCAGCCACGATCGAGGAAGCATTCGTCGCATCAAGTAAGTCAGTCATTCCGAAGCAGTACATCGAAGCGCAAGGAAAGTTCACACGCGCTCCGATACGAAAGCTCGATGACATCCTGATCTACGAGGAACCAAATCCGAAACACTTCTACAGCCTGGGTGCAGACCCAAGCGAAGGGATCGGACAAGACGACTCTGCAATCACGATCTTCGACAAGATGACCGGCCGAGAGGTGGGATCGTACATCGGACAGATACAGCCGGACTTGTTTGCCAAGAAAATCAAACAGGCGGCCGAACTCTTCAACGATGCACTGGCGATTGTGGAGATAAACAATCACGGTCTAGCGGTAATCAACGCTCTCAAAGGCGAATACTCGAATCTCTACCAACGCACGGTGTTCGATAAGCATACGAACACCAAGCGCAAAGAGCTGGGATGGAAAACAAGCCAGACCACAAAACCCCTCATGGTAGACGACTTCATCGCCGGACTCCGAGATGACGACATCGGACTCTCAAGTCAGACGACCGTCAGTCAGATGATGACGTTCGTACACACGAATGAAAGCAACCGGTACGGAATGGGTGCGGAGAGCGGACAGAAAGATGATGCCCTTATATCAGCAATGCTCGCATGGCAAGGACTGAAAGAACTACCAAGCGAAATGCCGATGCAGAGGAAAGGTCGATCAATGAAACTTTACTAAATATGGCAACCACAAAAGAATTACAAAAATATAATAGCGAGTACGACGAAGCGAAAAAGAACTTCTTGTACTATTTCAAACCCGAATTTGATCGGGGTTATAAGCTGTTCTCCTCTTACAACGGAGATCGTGCCGCCGAACTCGAACAGACCAACGACGGAGAGATTTGGCAGTCCAACGTTTTCATTCCTCAAGTATTTGCATACATCAAGACGTTCCTCCAAAAGACCGTCGGCATTACCCCTGACTTTAAGCTCGAGGGAAAGAACAGTGACGCAATGAAAGACCTGATCCTCTGGCTCTGGGAAGTAGGAATGAGTGACGACCTGATCGACTACTTCCTGCAAGTGTTTATTTGCGGAACGACAATCGGCAAAGACTTCTTGCGTAAGGAAACCAAGAAAAAGAGAAAGAAAGAGATAAGCATTGTCGAGAAAATAAAGAAGCTCGTATTTAAAACCGAGACATCCAAGATCACCTTCCGTCCGGACTTTGACCCCGTAGATATTTACAACTTCTATCCTCATCCGAGGATGAAAAAGATGGCTGATCCGCTTCCAGTATTCCACCGGTATGTGCTGACGCTGGACGAAATGAAAGCCCAATATCCGGATGTGCCAGCAAAGACATGGAATCAGTTCGTGGATAAAGAGGGATCAGTTACAAAGTCCGGTGGCGATACGACCGATTACGCATACGTGCGAAAGGAAGTCCTGTTGCAACTGCGTAAGAGCCTGAGAGAGACAACCAAAGCGTCCTCTCCGATCGAGGGTAACCCAAATAATCCGGTCCAAATGCCAACAAGCGATGACAAGCTCTTTGAAATCGTAGAGCGATGGACTGACGACATGATGACCGTATTCCTACCGATGGACGGAACACCGATCGAGATCAAAGACGGTGACAACCCATACGATCACCAATCGAAACCTTACTCTCGAACCGGCTTCTTCCCTCGAGCGTTCTCGTTTTACTGGCTCGGTATTCCGAAGCTCGTAGACCATTTGCAAGAACTCTTAAACTCCGTGACCAACCAGCGAGTGGATGCCATCACAATGAAAATCCATAGCATGATTGCCGCGGCTCCAGTAGCTCTCCCCGGTTATAAGCAATCAACCATCAGTATACGACCACTCGGAATCCTCTGGACGAATGATCCGAACTCGGTCAAAGAACTGAAGTTCGGCGACGTGAACTCCTCTGCGTTTATAGAACCTGATCACATCAAGGAAGCGATGCGTATCGCAGTAGGTATCGACGAATACACAACGACGGCTGGAGCGGATGCAAAACAAACTGCGACCGTTGCCTCATTCATGCGAGAAGCAACGCTTGAGGGAGTAAAACTTTTCCTGATCATGCTCCGAGGTTCGTACATCATGCACTTTGAACACTGGATTTGCATGATCAAGCAATTCTGGACAACGAAAGGCGTGATACCGGACAAGGCCGTCGCAATTCTCATACGTCACGGACTTATAACCCCCGAAACAGAAAACATCGAAGGACTATTCGACTACGAATACGAGATGTCCCTCGAATCAACATCTGCCCTCGCTTCCTCATCCGAACTCAAGAAAGCAAAAGACTTGGAACTCTGGGCTTTGATCAAAGACGTGAACGAGATCGTGGACACGGAAACCGGAACGGTCTACTCGGTCAAGAAATTCAAGATACTGATGAAGCTATTTGAGGATTATGGCTGGGAGCCAACCAACTATATAAGCGAGACCAAACAACCAACCGTCACACAACCAACCGACGAAACAATCCCACCGGGAACTGGAGCACCGGCCGTCGGTGACGCACCTGCAATCGAACTGCCACCGGACGCCGTAGCCGAGCAAGGACTACCGGGTAACGAGATGGGAGCGATGCTCGGTAACGCAATGAAGCAATAACGCATATGACAAAACCACTGAACAAAGAAATAGAAGCAAACATCAGCAACTTGTACGAAACCAAGTATTTTGAAGCGTTGTCCGAGCTTATTGCAAACGAACTCGATATCACAAAGACATGGCTACTCAACAAACAACTGACTGCCGATGAGATTCGGTTTTATCAAGGTCGAGCCGAAGGACTCGGGGTCATCCTGATCCAGATAAAAGCTATTCACGATGAATATATGAAAACACCAACATAACATCTCCCAACCACAAGGAAATCGCCAAACTTTTTGAGGGGTTCAGCTGGCCTCTTAAGATGGGATTTCTGGCGATTTCCACATCTTGAGAGACCAACCGAGCCTCCCGAAAAGGGGCTCGGTTTATTAATTTGCAGACGCCAACGTGCCGACCGTGATCGGATACCGAGGAACAATCTGCGACTAACACGCCTATGGAAAAACCAAACAATTCCGGCGCCGAACCGAACACACCGTCATTCGACGATGCAGTCGGTAAGGAACAACCGGTCAATTCAATCCCGTCAGGCACTTCTAACGAGGAACAACCTGACAAAAAATCAGACGCCAACGGCGAGAAGCCCGAGGATCAATCTGGCGTAAAGCCAAACGATAAGAGCGAAAGTACCGAGGATAAAGACAAAAAGTCCGAGGGCGACAAGACCTTCTGGGGCAAGTTCAAGAGCGAGGANNAAAGAGATCAACGATCTCAAAACCTCAACCGAGAAAAACCAACAGTTTCTCTCGATCCTCGATAAAGCCTTGACCAAGAATCCGCAACTAGCCGAACAGCTGAAAGCGAGTCTCGCCGAAGCTATGAAAGCCAGCGATGCAGAACCAGAGGATGAACCGGACATCGACACTCTTCTCGATAAGAAGCTCGAGGAACGGGAAACGAAAGCNNCACCAGATTCTCGACTTGATCGAGAAAGAAAAGCTTCCGTTCAATGCCCGAACGCTTCAACTGGCCTACGACTCCGTAACCAAGGATTCGCAGACAAAGAAAGCGGCCGACGAAGCTCTCAAGAAAGAGGAAGT
>DOYU01000016.1:79568-92938 GCA_003518365.1 Candidatus Magasanikiibacteriota bacterium
CAGCGTATTCCCGATGTCGATGACAAAATTTTCCTCCTTGAACCGGGAGAATCACCGCTCACTGCCTTCTTGACCCAGATCGGAAAGATCGGAGACGGCGGGGGCAAGTTCAAGGGACACGCTCTGCAAAAGAGAGTCGTGTACAACCCCGAATTCACGGAATACGAGGATCAGTATTCCGGCGTCTGGGCTCAGATCAACAACGGTGCTGGATATGCGTCCGGCGCAACCGCACTGGTGATCGATAACCCAGGTGTCTCGATCTTCACCAAGTTCGACCTCGTCAAGAACACTCGAACCGGTGAAATCATGCGTGTCACTGCCGTTGACTACGGCACCAACACTCTCACGGTCACTCGTGGAGCTGGTGCGACTGCGGCCGCCGCTATCAACGATAACGACTGGCTGTTGGTCATCGGCCCTGCGTTCGAAGAAGGGTCAAAGTCTGGCGATTCCAATACGACCAAGCTCGTAAAGGTCACCAACTTTACCCAAATCTTCAAGACCAAGTTTGGCGTGACTCAAACCGAGAATGCATCAAAGCTCTATCCGTCCGGCAACCCCGGTGCGGACTTGAAGTACCTCCGAGCAAAGCACGGTATCGAACAGGCAAAGAAAATCGAACGTGCGTACTGGTTCGGTGAAAAGAAAGAAGTAACCGGTCCAGACGGTAAACCGCTTCGCCTCTCCGGAGGAATCTTGGAAGCGATCATTGCCGCCGGAAGCGTACAGGACGAAGCCGGATCAGCTCTAACCGAGCCTGAATTCCGATCGTTCCTCCAGAACTACGCATTCAAGTACGGCTCTGCAGAGAAGTATTTCTTCTGCGGTAACACCGTACTCGGATACTTGGAAAGCTTTGCCACTTCCAAGATGTACATCGTACCAAGCGATAAGACCTACGGAGTAGAAATCCGTAAGTTCCAGTCGTCATTCGGAACGCTGAACATTGTTCGTCACCCGATGTTCGACAACCAGTATGCCGGTATGGGCGTAGTGGTCGATCTCTCCACGCTTAAGCACTGTCCGCTGAATGGTCGAGACACAAATCTCGAAACCAACATCCAGGACAACGATGCTGACGAGGAAGTCGATCAGTACAAGACCGAAGCCGGTCTGCAGAGAGTCAACTTCGAAAAGAACGCACTCCTCAAAGGCGTCGCCTAAATGGATTAGCGGCTCTGTTCTGACTTGCTGGCCTCCACCGAAACGTGGAAGCCAGAAGTCAGGGCGGATGCCAGAATCCGCATCTTATAAACCAAAACAATTAATCACTTACAACCCTTATGGCCAAATTCAATTCACACATTAAGAACTTGAAAATTGTTCTTAGACCGGCAATGCCGGTGTTCGAGGGCGGTCTGAAAGTCGGCGACTCTGCCGGTCAGTATGCCCAATTCATCGACGGCCAATTCGAGACCAAAGATGAAAAGATAATCGCCAAGCTCGAAACATTATCAACATTCGGCGTGGACTTCTGGAAAGTAGACGAAGCCGAACAAAACGAAACTTCAAAGGTCGATGGAGATTCAGACAACAGTCTGGAAAAGCTCACAAAGAAAGAACTGCAAGCCCTTGCCGTAGAAAAAGGCATCGAACTGCAGGGAGACGAAACGAAAGATGCACTGATCGAGCTTTTGCAGAACAAACAAGAAAACTAACCATTACCGCTTATGGCAATCGTATCTGGTGACTTAAAAGAATATAAGTCCTCCGCAACGAATTCGGACGGTGGTGACATCACTGTAACCGAAGTCGTCGACAACACCGATAACAACCTCTTCACCGACATCACCGGTGATGAAGCGGCGGCTGGAGGCACGGAATACCGAAAGATATTCCGCAAAAATACCCACGGCTCTCTGACGTGGCAAAACGTTGTGTCATGGCTTTTAAGCCAACCGACCAACGCCGCTCTTTCGTTCGGCTTCGGCGTTAACCACGCTGATGATGCCGATGGAGCACAAGGCAACATGAGTGCATTCGGTGCGAACGCAGTCGTTGCCGTTGTTTCCGATGGTGCTGACACCCGACAAGTAACGATCGTCGGCGAGGACGCATCCGGAAACAGACAATCAGAGACTCTGACACTTAACGGAACAACTGAGGTCGTGGGAGCTTTGACGTTCTCAAAACTTTACGGTGCATCCATCGCTTCACTCTCCGGATCACGAAGCGTCACGATCCGACAAGGATCAGGAGGTACAACCAGAGGCACGATCGGAATCAACAAAAAGATCAGCTTTATCTGGTACGGAAAGAAATACACCGGTGCATCGCTCGGAAACGCCGAGGGTGGCGACATGGCAAGCAAGGCCGCTGGTTTGAAAAACGGCGACATTGCGGCCGCTGGAAACTTCGCTCTCTGGTATCGCCTCACGTGGCCAACCACTGCCGGTGCAGTAACTGCAAACTCAACGCAAGTGAAGTCCGAGGGCGACACTGCGGCTTAATCAACTCTTATGGCTGATTCATTCCTCCCATATAAAAATCCGGACACTACGGATGCAAAACTAGACTCTGAATCACTAACCGTTGGCAGTGACACTGTTGAACGTGAGCGTATTCAGATCGCTGGGAAGGGTGCGGCCGAGATTGCGGAAGTAAAAAACGCACCTCCAGCAAAGGATCACCACGGCGTCGTGACGAGACCGGTAAAGACTGGGGTAATTCTTGCAACAGTCTCAGACGCAAAAACAGCAACCGGCGTCGTCGGATCGCAACAAGACATCGGTGCGAGATTTTTCTCACTGCAATTGTCTGGAACGTGGGTCGGATCAGTAGGACTCGAGGAATCAAACGACGGCACGAACTGGGACTTCATCGGAATGCAAGACATTGACGACAACTCCGTGACCGCTTCCGGTGGAACGTACACAAGCTCAACTGTTAACGGTATCCATTACGGATATGTGCGTGCTCGATACGTTCGAGTCGTGGTGTATTCGTACACCTCCGGCACAATCCAGATCGATGTGAACTTCTACGGAGAGGCACTACCTCCGACAATGGTGCGAGTAAAGATTCCAAGTGCGACCAGCTCACCGGCACGACAAGCGGACGCCGCTTATAGTGCTGGGGAAATCCTGATGAAAGCCGGTGGCGTTGCCAACGATGCCGGAACAGACTTCGGAGCTGATCAAGACTGGGTTCCGATGGGTCTGACAAGAAAAGGAACGTCACGCCAGACTGGACGACCTGAAGTGCTTGCAACTATTTCCGGCAGTGCAACAGCAACTGGAAACGTCGGGTCAGTGCAAGACAACGGCGCAAAATCCCTTACTTTACAACTCACGGGTACGTGGGTCGGAACAGTGATCGTGGAGCAATCGAACGACAACACAAACTGGGTCGGTACGATTCTCTACGACGTTGCCGGAAGCGTAATGGGAGGTTCGGGCGGTGTGTTTACTGGAATAACCCTCAACGGAATATTCATCGCAAACATTCATGCCCGATACGTGCGTATCCGAGTATCTGCCTACACATCCGGAACAATTGTGGTGACCGGCGTCCTCTGGGGCGAACCAGTATCACCATCAACAATCAAAATCATTCCGCATAGCTCGACTACCACTGGACTGATCAAGCAAGAGGACTCCGCACACGGATCGGGAGATGTAGGTGTGTTCGTGCTTGCAGTCCGAAACGACAACGGTGCGACCGCATTCGGAAGCGCAAACGGCGACTACATTGCGTTCGGTGTCGACAACGCCGGTGTGCCATTCACTCCGGCCGCTCGACCAACAGGAGCCGGTCTAACCCAGCACAAGCGAATTTCAACCGCTGACACCAACGGTGTGAGCTTGAAAGGATCTGCAGGACAAATATATGCGATCCACGCTTACAACACCCATGCGACAGATAAGCGATTCCTGAAACTCTACAACAAAGCATCTGCTCCGACTGTCGGAACTGATACGCCAGTAAAGACAATTACCCTAGGTCCCGGTCAAGACTTCACATTTTATTGGGAAGTCGGTTTGCCGTTCACTACAGGAATTGCGTATGCAATCACCTCATGGCTGACCGATGCAGACTCCGGTGGAATCGGTGCGAACGAGGTCGTGCTGAACATCGACTACATCTAAACCTATGGCACTAGCACCCGTACTCAACCAAGCACAAACCAGATGGTTCTCGACCGCAGTATCAATGGCGAGAATTTATCTGCTCGACATCAAAGGACTCGTCGCAAAGTTAATGGCGTACCTGTTCGACGTATACGTGCTTGTGCCAAAGACGCTGGTGTACGCATTCGACATCCGGAATCTCGCAACCAAAACAGTCACGTACCTACTCGACACTTTCTCACTGATCGCAAAAGCAATAACGAATGTTTTTGATATCCGAAACCTGATAGCAAAAATAGAAACGTACTTGCTCGATATCAGAGCGTTAGTGGCAAAGTCCTTGACCTACGTGTGGGACATCATCGGAGGAGCCGTGATCGGAATAATCTACGTGCTCGATATTCGAGAACATGCAACGAAGCAGATGACATATCTGCAAGACATTCTGATCACACTCGGTAAGCATTGGACGTACCGGTTCGACAACCTGCTCAACGCACTTAAAGCAACGGTCTACCAATTCGACATCAGAAACCTTGCGACCAAACTGCAAACGTACCTGATCGATATCGGCGACGTGGTCGCAAAGATGCTGACCTATAAGCTCGATGTCCGAAACTTGGCGAGCCAGACACTGACCTACCTGATGGATCTCCACAACCTGACTGCAAAAGCATGGACGTATGTGCTGGATACCAGAAACCTTGCGACCAAGAACGTGCAATACGTTCTCGATCTCCTCAACACGATAAATAAAAGCATCCAATATCGGTTCGACATTCTGATCTCGGCCGCAAAGCAGATGACGTACCTGTTCGATGTGACGAGCTTCGTATCTCGAGCGATTGCATACGTGCTCGATATCAAAGGTCTTGCATCAAAGCTCTACACCTACCGACTGGATATCCGAGGATTGATCGCAAGAGCTACCAGCTACCTCTTCGACATCAGACAATTTGCCGCAAAGTCCATGACTTACGTGATGGACATCCTAAGCAATATTGCCAAGACGTGGACGTATCGCTTCGACATCCTGATCACACTCGGAAAATTGTGGACATACCGATTCGACATTCGAGGACTTATCGGAAAGGCGTGGAAGTACGTCTGGGACAACTGGAAAATCCCAGCCGGAATAAAGATCGCTGTTGAATTCCTTTCGGCGAAAGTATCCGTGCTCATGCTTTCTGCAAAAGAAACGCTGGGACTTACCACTGCCAAGAACAACATTGAGGTCAAGACTGCCCGAGCAGATCAACAACTCCAGAATGCAAAAGCTGACGTGACGCTTCCGAGCAATAAGCAAGACATAAATCTATGAGCATAAAAATCGTACAAAACGACTCTCGTCCTCCACTGGAATTCTCCCTGACGCAAGACGGTGCTCCGGTAAACCTTACCGGATGCACGGTGAAGTTCTACATGAAAAATGCCACAACTGGATCGATAAAGATCAACGGCGTTGCATGCACCGTCACCGACGCAGTCAAAGGAAAATGCCGGTACAGCTGGACGGGTTCAGACACCGACACGGTCGGAACGTATCTCGGTGAGGTCGAGGTTACGTTTGGCGACGGAAAGATTCAGACCGGCTTCAAACAATTATCAATCATCATCCGTGATGACATCTAAACGCATATGACACGAGGCGAAATAAGACAATCAATAAAAAACGAGGTCGACGACCAAACGCTCGACGACACGATCGCAAACTCGTGGATTCAGCGTGCGGATGAAAAGGTGCAAAGCTGGCGTCCTCCCGAGGATCGTGACCAGACATTCGACTACTGGGACTATCTCAAGACCGAACAGCCGTACACGACGGTGGCCAACCAACCGAAATATCCAGTTCCCGAAAATTATCGAGCGTTCGTGGAATTAAAGATCGGTACGGACAAGATACCGTACACACTCGTGGACTACCGAGCAAGAGATCGCTACAGCGACCATGCGGTGTACACACTTGGTGGCTCTTTCTACCCGATAACAACTCCGACGGCAGACGGCCAAGCAATGATGCTGGTGTTTGTCCGCATATCGGATGACTTCGCATCGGATAACGACGAGCCAGAGGTCGAAAAGCTCTATCACCAAGCCTACGTCGAATGGGGCAAAAAGATGTACTACAACCAGCAAGGCGACACGGAGCTTGAACGCCAAGCTGATAACAACTTCGAACGGATCATGATCGGAAAGTGGCGAGACCAAGAGCTTGCCCGAATGGCGTCGGCCGACGATCAAGCTTCAATCCCTAGAAGCTCACTCGTATAAACCTATGGCACTAGCAAAGAAAATCTGGAAAGCGTCACGATTCCACAAAGGTATCTCAAACCTGAACGCCGATGGTAGTTTTTGGTTTTCAAATGGACTCGATATAGACCAGTACCCTCCGTACATCAAAGTCTCAAATAAGTTTTTCAAAGAAACGGATAGCGTGTTGTTACCGGCACTCGATGAACCGTGGGGTATGGCGTATTTCAACAATCGGTATTACATGGCGAACCGTAACAACGGAAAGATTTTTGAGAATACTTTCTCCAGCTGGGTGGAAGTCCACGACAACGTGAACATCTGGGGAGGAAGTGGAATGTTTGCTGACGAGGATTATCTCTACTACGCAGGAAGTACGTGGATCGGACGCTACGACAAAACAACATGGACGGACTCGTGGCAATCACTCAACGTGAATACCGCCTTTGATCCCGTACCGATCACTAAGTTTTTGAAATTCATCTGCTTTGGAAACAAGCAGTACATGGCGGCGTGGGATACGGCCGCAAGTTCATGGAATCCGAACCGACTGACGCTTCCATCCGGATATGTGATCCGCTGGCTTGCTCCGCTTACCGACTATCTGGTGGTCTCTGCTCATCATGAGAGCCAAGGATCGGCATTGTTTTTCTGGGACGGATACTCACAAACCTATAACCGTGTCCTCCAGCTAACGCAAACAGAATGCCTATCCGGTGTTGTCGATAAAAACGTGCTGTACATGGTGATGAGAGACGGCTGGATTTGCCGATTCAATGGTACAGGAATCGAAAAGCTGAATCGCTTTCCGGACATGGACTACCAAGACTACATCAACATCCTCGCTCAATGCGTAAAGGTCTACCAAGGCATGATCTATATCGCAAAAGGATCGAACACATTCGAAACAACCCGACGCCATCACTTCTGCGGAATCTGGGTATTCAATCCTGCAACAAACGCCCTCTACTACAAACACCGATTCTCCAACAATGCAGTCAATAACCACACCGGCGGTGTCTCTAGCGTGCAATTCCTTTTCGTCGACCGAAATACGATCCGAGTCGGATATCGAGACAGTACAAAATATATCGTCGATATAAACCACGACACTGGAACATACCGACCTTATGACTTCGGTGCGTACTGGGTCAGTCCGCTTGTCGATGACGAGCCGTATCTGCGAAAGAGATTCAAACAAGCAATTCTGAATTTTATGAAGCCGATACCAAACAGTAGCTTTGCTCGGTTTGAAGTGAAGTACAACACCAGCGAACGCTGGGTGCGAGATATGAAAAGCGTGAATAGTGGCGGGTCCGACTTCTGCATCCTCTCAAGTTTTCCAACCGGTATGGAAGTCGGCGATGAAGTGATAGTCACGACCGGCGGTGCGGCCGGACAAACACGGCACATCAAAGCAATGGACACCGTGACCAAACGCATAGACTTTGACGAAACGCTGTACTACGTCGGCGGTTCAATCGGAACGATGTCGGCCGGTGACATGGTGATGATCACGCCTTTCAAGAAACTCGGAACGATCAAAGGAAACGAAAACTCCGGCAAGGTAAACAAGATGATCCGCTTCAATGCGAGGACAAAGAAAATCCAATTTAAGGTCGAGATCTGGAGCAACTCCGGCTTCGGTGGCGAGTGGGACATGGGTCTGAAAGATTTCTCCGCCATTTTTGTGCCGGATCGAATAATCAAATAAATATATGCCTGACGAACCAATCACAAATGAAGCAGAGGTCTCGGAAACACCTAAGCCGGTGGAATCGGAAACAAAAAAGTTCCGGCTTGAAAAGATAGATGCAGAGAATGTGAAAAAGACTGACACACGTGAGGAAGTGTCGATCGTGAATATTCCAGCTCTGCAGTTCCAGAAAGTAGTGCTGGAAAAAACCATCAACGATTCACAAGAACAGCTCGACCAAATCAATGAGGTCTTGGTCGAGTGGGAGAAATTACAGAAATAGTTATGGACGATTACAACAACAATAACACCAAGCAATCAAAGCAGGATTTTGATCCAAATCTGGGGTCGATCTTAACCCTACTTCGAGACATCCCGATACTGAACACTGTTCCGTCCGACGCACCAAGAACGCCGATCAGCTTTGCGTTGTACGAGAGCGGTGGCACACGCCGGTTCTATGTCTTTTTTAACGGAGCGTGGAGGTACGCAACCCTTACTTAAAAACTTATGGCAACAATAACAATACAAAAAGGTCAAACCTTATCGGGAATCGCCAAACAGCAAGGCACGACAGTCGATGCCTTGATGAAAGCGAATCCAAGTATCAAGAATGCGAACCTGATATATGCCGGTTCGAGTTTGAACTTGCCCGGAGCACCGACTTCACCCGTTGTTGCCCCTAAGGCGAGTGTTCCGACCCCTCCTGCACCCGTGACACCTTCTTCGCCCGTAACCCAGCGCGTTGACCAAATTTCGAGCCCGGGGGCGAGCGGTGTACCGGAGAAAAGCACCCTGTATGGAGCTGAAGTGCCTTCTTCGACCTCTTTGCTCGCAAAGTACCGATCCGAGCTCGGTCTCGATACTGCCCTCAAAAGCATGCAGGACAGCCAGACTTCCTACCTCGATACGCTCAAGAATCTGCCAAAGAAAGCAGATATCTATGAGCAGGAAAAAACTAAACGTGGTGTCGACGTGATGCAAAAGAATCTGCAGAGCCTCGACGATCGACTGGCGACTATGGAAATGTCGCTTGAGGATTCAGAGAAAGATATTCGTGACCGAATGATTAAAAGCGGTGCGATGGTAACCGAAAGTCAAACGCAACGACTGGTCTCTAGTGAGAAACAACCACTGATGGACGAATATAGAAAACTTCTGAATGAACGTAACCGACTAGCTAACAATCTCGGCGTTGCTGAAACATCAGCAAAGGACTCCGCCGGTATGAGATATGACGATTCCACATTACCACTCACGGTCGCAGAAAAGATGATGGGCTTCCAGAAAGACCAGTATGGCGTACTTGGTGACCTCCTGAAGCAAGTATTCGGTGCATCAGAAAAAGATGTCGCAAACATTGTCGAAGCTTCCAAGTACGGCAAAGAGCAAGAAAAGAAAGATGCACAAGACGTGATCAACCGAGCGATCCAGCTCGCAAATCTCGCCAACGACACACCAGCCGGAACGGTGCTCAATATTGCCGGTACAAAAGTAGTCGGCACAAAGAAAGCGTCGGGTAGTGGCTCTGGTGACGGTGGAAGTGCAAGCGATGTCGAAGCCTACGCACTTGAACTACTCAACAATCCAAACTTTACCGCAAGCAACGTGCCACAAAACATACGAGCGCAAGTCCTCCAGAAACGAGATCAGATTATTTCTGAAGCAAACACACAACAGCAAGCCGATGCGGCGGCCGCTCAAGCATTGAAAGCAAGTCAACCAAAGATGACCGCTCAAGACTTTGGTGCTGGGGTCAAAGACGTATTCACCCAAAAGATACCGAATGTTGCGAAGGCCGGATTCAACACCAGCAAAAACTTCTTCAAAGGTCTCTTCGGTATTGGAAATTAAAACGTTATGGCTTACATCAAAGACCCTAAAACAGGAAAGTACATAAACACCGGTTCTGCACCGGCCTCTCCTCCACTCACCGTACCCAAACCAACATCGGTCGGTACTGCAGTGAAATACCAAAAGAATGCCGACGGAAAGTTTGTGACGACTGAAATAGAGAAACCGGCCGGTAAGCCCAACGTGACAACAGTCGAAGGACTGCGAGACTTTGCTTTGCAAAATAACGTGGATGTCTCCTCCACTCAACCCAAAGAATCAACCCTGCAGAAAATCCTCCATGTACTCAACACGGGAGGATATGCCGTTGGTGGTCTTATTAGTGGAAAAGGAATCAAAGCCGGAATCAAAGAGCGCATCCAGCCTTCTGAAGCACTCGGCATTAAAAGCAAAGTCGGTGGATTTATTGCCGACATTCTGCTCGATCCGACAACATACCTAACCTTCGGTTACGGAGCTGGTGCAAAATTAGCAACCAAAGCCGGTACGGTGGTGTTGAGCAAGACCGGAACATCACTCCTCAAGAAGTCGATCCTTGAAGTCGGCGAACAAGGGGCAAGAAAGATGCTCGCCGAAAAGGTACTCGCAGAGGGTGGCGAAAAGTTTCTCGCAAAAGGTGGCCTGAAATTTGCTGGCAAACAGGTACTGCCACGATCGGCCGTGACTGCTCCATTCAAAGCCGCAGACTGGCTTGTCGAAAAGACTCCGGTGGTCGGAAAGATATATGAGAGCGCAAAAGACTTGGCCGGTAAAGCATTCGTGCCATTCAAAAGTATTAAAGATCTGCCAGGACGCATCGGAGAGGAATACGTCGATAAGTTTTCACAATTCAGTAAAGCAACCCGGTCCGAAGTCGGTAAAGCCGTAGAGGAAGCAACTGCACTTGGTAAGAGTGCACAAAAAGAACTCGGAAAGGATGCCGGTACGAGAGTCGGTCGCATGATCGAGGGAATGTCAGAGATTCCTGCAAAGGTCGCCGACGGAGTCGAGAAAACAGCCACTGCTGGAAATAAGGTCGTCGACGACATCATCGGTCACATTCAGGGGGAGCATAAAAGATTTGCAACACTCGAAAAAGAACGAGGACTACTTGATAACGAACTTCCGGATTACCTGCGTCACTACCTGACACCGGAGGGTCGTGAGTTTCTCGCAAAGAATACTGACGTTGCACAAGAGCTTCTGCAAAAGACGCGAGTAAGCACTCCGTTCGCAAAAGCTCGAACGCTTGACGACACGATCGTGAATATCAACAGCTACTTCCGCAAGACTCACGGCGTGAAGCTCTTTGAGCAAGACGCATTCAAAGCGTTTGGTGCTCGTAAAGCGGAACACGTCAAAGCCGTGAACGCCTACGACTTCCTAACCGATGTAGGAAAGCAATTCGGCAAGCAAGCCGAAATGGTCACTAAAGAATACAAGCATCCGATCAGCGGACAAATGGTGAAAAAAGAGACCGCAAAACCAATCTTCGACAACGGCATGCGGTATATCGAAAGCACCGTGCCTCAACTCAAAGGTGTGCTCTTGCCCGAACAGATCGTGAAGCACGTCGAGGAAACTTATAAGGTGCTCACGAGCGATGAAGCGACAAAGGGCTTCCTCAAAATCTACGACAAAGCTCTTGGATTCTGGAAAGGATCAGTGACCGGATGGTTTCCTGCATTCCATGTCCGCAACTCTATCGGTGGAATTTTCAATAACTTTATAGCCGGAGTAAAAAATCCTGCCCGATATCTCCAAGGCGATCAGATCGCTCGAGGAGTCAAAGGAACGATCACAACCAAGCTGGGTACGAAATACACCTACCAGCAAGTAAAGGAAATCGCCGAGAAGCTGGGAGTGGTAGGACAGCCCGGTTACTTGGATGTGATGCGTGAGGTCGAGAAAGATGTTGGTAAAGGTGCTGTTGGAAAGCTCATGGATCTGCCCAAAAACGCAATGGAGATCACTGAGAACCGATTGCGTCTGCCTCTCTTCGTGGATCGCTTAATCAGAGGCGATGCACCCGAGCAAGCCGCAAAGTCGGTATTCCAATTTCACTTCGACTACGCACCTGAGGGACTTGCACCGTTCGAGCAGAACATTATGAAGCGACTGTTGCCGTTCTATCGATGGACTCGTGGAAACATTCCGCTTCAACTCGAGCAGATGGTAAAGCAACCGGGTAAGTACGCCGCTATCGGCAAGTTTGTAGACAACCTCCAAGTCGACAAAGAAAAAGCCAAAGAGGAATTCCAGTATCTGCCTCCGTATATGCGAGAGGGATTGCCGGTCCGACTTGGGGAGAAAAACGGATTCTCACAATACCTCTACGGTCTAGGTTTGCCAGTCGAGGATATCAACCGCCTCTACAAAGGAAGCCCGCGGCGAACGTTAGCGAGCATGGTCGGCGAACTATCACCGATCCTGAAGTATCCGATAGAAGCGGCCACCGGCCAGAACCTATTCACCGGTGAGCCGATCAAAGAAGGAAGCCGAGTCTATCCGTTCGTGAATGCCGTCCCCGGACTGCGTGAGTGGCTAGAGGTCAACGAACACAAAGATAAAAGCGGAAATGTTAGCTATCGAGCAAATGCTTATAAGCTCCACTTCCTAAACACTGCACTCGGCCGCTTCTACACCACGGCCGGAAAACTCTCCGATGACAACACATCGGGAGTCGTTAAGTTCCTCTACGGACTCGTGGGTGCAAAAGCAAAGTCAGTCGACATGGAAAAAGAAAAATTCTGGCGTGATCGTGACGTTCAAGACCGACTCGAAGAAGAACTGGAAAGCAGAGGTCTCATAAACAGATTCGACTCGGTATACGTCCCGAAATAACGCACATGGAAAAATCCGATTACCAAAACCAACTACAAGATGAACGTCTTGATCGAGTCGAAAAGACAGTAAACGAAATCAAAGAAAACCATCTTAGCCACATTCAAAACGATCTGACGAAGGTAAGCACCGACGTCGATTGGCTCAAACGATTCTTCTGGATCATCGCTACGGCGTCAGTGGGAGGTTTGATCACGGCAATTATTAATTTACTACTAACCATCAACAAATAAACTTATGGAAATCATTCAAAAGAAATCACCAAACTTCTGGGTAGGTCGCAAAGGTTACCGCCCTGAAGCAATTGTCATCCATATCATGGACGGCACACTAGTCGGGACTGATGCATGGTTTGCAAACCATGCATCGCAAGTAAGTGCACATTACGGAATCGGTAAGAGCGGCGAGGTTCACCAGTACGTGCAAGAAAACGATACCGCTTGGCATGCTGGTCGTGTCGAGTCGCCGATTTGGAAGCTCATAAGACCGAACCTGAACCCGAATCTGTACACGATCGGGATTGAGCATGAGGGAAAACCGAATGACCAATGGACGGAGGAAATGAAAAGAGTAAGTGCGAACCTGATCCGAGAAATTTGCCAGCGATGGCAGATTCCAATCGACCGGAATCACATCGTTGGCCACTTTGAGATTTTCTCAAAGAAACCAAACTG
>DOYU01000005.1 GCA_003518365.1 Candidatus Magasanikiibacteriota bacterium
TCTTTAAAGGATGGCTGCTTCTAAGCCAACCTCCTGGTTGTATAAGAATCTCCACCACGTTTTACACTTAGTATTGATTTAGGGACCTTAACTGATGATCTGGGCTGTTTCCCTTTTGGCTACGAAGCTTAGCCCCCGCAGCCTAACTTGCATGCTTTTAATCCTCAGTATTCGGAGTTTGATTGCAGTGGGTATCCCGAGGGACCCCAGCCGCATCCAGTGCTCTACCCCTGAGGGGAACGCATACAGCTAGCCCTAAAGCTATTTCGAGGAGAACCAGCTATTACCGAGTTCGATAGGAATTTCTCCGCTATCCACAACTCATCCCCGCATGTTGCACGGTGCGTGGGTTCGGTCCTCCAGGATGTTTTACCATCCCTTCAACCTGGTCATGGATTGCTCACCCGGTTTCGGGTTATGTATGTGCGACTTAACGCCGGTTAAGACTCGGTTTCCCTACGGCTTCGGACCAAAGGCCCTTAACCTTGCCACACATAGCATACTCGCAGGCTCATTCTTCAATAGGAATACTGTTGTCCCCCATATATCCGAAGATATATAGTTAGGACTTCAGCTCTTTGTAGACATACGGTTTCAGAGACTATTTCATCGCCCTCTCCGGGCTGCTTTTCACCTTTCCCTCACGGTACTTGTTCACTATCGATCACTATTCATATTTAGCCTTACCAGATAGTCCTGGCGGATTCCGACGGAGTTTCACGTGCTCCGCCGTACTCAGGATAAACCTATACAATTAAAGCCGTATTTCGTCTACGGGACTATCACCCGCTATGGTGCTCCGTTCCAGGAGTCTTCGACTATACAAGACGTTTTTTGCATTGACCCTTACAAGAGGTCCTAATGTTCATCCTACAACCCCGATACATTATTAAGGCTTGTACCCGTAGCAAGTACTACCCTCATCATGAATCTTTAGGATTCATACTAAGGTAGTACTAAAATGTATTGGTTTGGGCTGTTCCCCGTTCGTTCGCCACTACTAAGGGAATCGAATTCCGATAAATCGGAACTTTTTTTTCTTTTTATTCCTCTGGCTACTGAGATGTTTCACTTCACCAGGTCTTCTCCATACAGCTATGTATTCACTGTACAGTATGTCACCATTACGCGACATGGGTTCCCCCATTCGGAAATCCCCGGATCAAAGGTTGCTTGGGACCTCCCCGAGGCTTATCGCACCCTGCGACGTCCTTCTTCGTTGAATAGTGTCTAGGCATCCACCGTACGCCCTTATATTGCGCACTAAGAAAACACACAATTGTGCTTACCGTATCTGTGTCTAACAGATCGGATTTTTTGATGCAATTTTTTTCCCACATGTTTCTTTTACCATTTTCATGGCAACAAGAAACACATAATTTTTTGTTACATGGAATATGCTTTACATGAATTGTAAGGTGCTATCCGTAATCTGATCTTACAACTCTTGTCCATGTTTGATGATGAACAAGATGTGATGGATGAGATTTTGTGGGATAAGAAAGACCGCTTTGAAGCGGCCAACAATGTTGATTTGCTGACTGCTGGTTACCTCAAGATGAAGACAAATGTATACATGGTGTTTTGTTGTATAAAATATTTGTCCCAGAGGTCCAAGCAGTGCAGGGACGTGGTGTGAGGAAGGTCTACCCCTTCCTGAATTGCCTTCGCATTCTACATGGGGATAAGATGCTTGTCAAGTCCCCTTTGGGGATACTGTGGAAAGGATGTGGATGCATGGCATTTTTTTTGTAGATTTACGGGATTTTTTGAGATACATATGATACCATATACATCAATATAGTATGAAACTTGTACTCCCAAATGCACAATATAAAGACAGCTTTCTCGAAGCGATGAGAAAGCACAAAGCATCGGGTGAAGCTGATGGGCTTTTTGATGAACATACCGAACAATGGTTTGAAGAACGATTTGATGATTGGCTTGAGACGCTTGCAATGTATCGTTCTGGCCATGACTTGCCTGAAGACAAAGTTCAGTCCACCCAGTGGTGGGTCATTAAAAATGGCAAGTGGCTTGGACGTGTATCCTTGAGACATGAGCTAAACGAACATCTGATGCATTATGGAGGCCATCTCGGGTACTATTTGATACCAGAGGCAAGGGGAAAAGGTGTTGGGACATGGGCTGTGCAGCAAGTACTCGAAGAAGCAAAAAAACTTGGCTTAAAAAAATTGCTGGTCACGTGTGATACACACAATATTGTATCGCAAAAAGTTATTCAGAAATTTGGTGGGGTACACCAAGATACTATCGATTCTGTTGAACACAATGCCCCACTCATGCGCTGGTGGATTGATCTGTCAAAACTTGCTTCTTGAATACTTGTTACTTGCCTACTTTTTCTATGTTCAACATACAAATAATCACTCTCGGAAAATTGAAAGAAACGTACTGGAAAGATGCCGAGGCAGAATACCTCAAGCGGCTTTCGCCATATGCAAAAATAACATTCACAGAATTGAAAGAAGAATCATTCACATCTGTCAATGAACGGGAGAGCATTCAAAAAAAAGAAGCAGAAAAAATAGTAAAAGTTGCTGCTGACAATAGCATCCTGATTGCACTTCACGAGCGTGGAAAAGAGATGACATCTCCAGAACTTGCGACGCTGCTCGAGAAAAAAACAGAGCAAGGCTTGCCTGTGACGTTTGTTATTGGGGGTCCACTTGGGCTCCACGAAAGCATTCTTGAAAAAGCAAACATGCAACTTTCACTCTCGCGACTCACCTTTCCGCACAATATGGTCCGAACTATTTTGTTGGAGCAGATTTATAGAAGTGTTATGATTGGCAAAGGAAAATATCATTATTAATTATGAAATATCTTGCACTCCTTTTTGTTCTCACGCTTGCGGGCTGCGGTCCAGTCAGCACAATACCCGAGATAACAATACCATCGGATCCGTCATCAAGAGAAATAGTGCAGCACTTCGTAGAAGGATCTTGCTTTTCGTATTCACTTGTTGAAGGTGGAAAGGAAGTCGCTCTCCCAAATGAAATCATAGAAGCTTTTTCATGTCCGGCGACAATGCCCGTTCTATCACACGACAAACAAAAACTAGCGTATGTGGACACTGACTTACAAGTGCATATTCATTACATAGATCGGAAAAAAGATATTACAGCCCACAATATAAACCCAGATCTGGAAGGGGTTGGTCCACTTATCTGGAATGATACTGATGATCGACTTGCATCCGTTGAAGTGTCTCAACGGGTGTATCCAATGCTCACACAAATCTGTGTACAAAATATAGATACCACACTTGTCGAATGTGTTGATGCAAAAGTAAACTTCTCGTGTGGGAGTGTCTGTAGTTCAGTTGAAAATGATATTCAGTTTACAAGCAATAGAGAAATCACCTACACAACATGGGATGAAGTGCCGTACGATCTCGATGGGACGATTGAATCAATCAAAGTACTTGCTATCGAATAGATGACAGAAGTACCAGAGTACTTCCTCCATCACTTGAAAGTTGAAAATCCTCCACCAGAGGATTTTTTTCGAGTATGGCATGAACGCGTTCCTTCATCACGCCACTCCCAATGCCATGAATAATGCGACACGCAGATTCATTGCGTGATGAAAAAGAAAACAAGGCATGCTCCAGCATATCTTCAGCCGTGTTCAGTGTTGTGATGTCATGCAAATCCAGTGTTGGAAGATCATCACGAAGGGACGCTGCAAAAAAAGAAATTGAATGTTGTTTCATAGTCTCGAAAGTATAGAGAGAGCCTATCATATACAACCCAGGAGAGCTAATCATCGGTTGCGCAGATGCGATGCATAGGCTATAGTACACGTCTATGCGTATATCTTCTCTCTCAAAGGTATGTTGTCTGCTCAGTGTACTCCTCTTCGCCATACCGCAGACAACATTTGCAGCCGACGCGCCATGGTGGCAGCGTGACACATCGACAAAACAAACGGCTCAGTCCGTACTCTCAAACACACGGATAGAGGCTGTACCGATCCCCGTGTTGTTTGGGTTTGAGCCAGCAGATCTTCCCTCAAATTTTGGTGTCCCTCGCTCTGGAGGCCGCACTCACGAAGGGCTCGATATCATGGCGCCACGTCGCGCACTCGTTGTGTCACCAACACAGGCGGTTGTCCATTCGTTTGGCGATGGGGCAAGTTCTGGTCTGTATGTGTACACGTACAACCCAGGTGGTGAAGTCTTTGCCTATATGCATCTTGATGAGATAGCCCCGAGATTGGAAAAAGGAGATCTGCTTTCACCAGGTGATCTGATCGGATATGTCGGGAATACTGGGAATGCAAGCGGCGGCGGCACGCATCTCCACTTTGAAATTCGTGACAGTGTTGCACTCGATCCCTATCCGCGCCTCACCGGATCGTTTTTCTTGCAAGAAAAAATAACATTCTTGAATACTATACTCTCCAGGCTCGACACTGCAAATACCGATGCACTCAGTACGGTAGTGGCTGCCTATTACGCAACAGATATGCGACAGGCGCAAGCCATGGGACTCGTGTTGCCAAGTAGTATAGAAGCAAAACTAGGAGCCGTGACAGCAACGGATGTCGTCTCTGCATATCAAGAAAGCAGCGGCACGTCAGGGGAAACAGTACCAACCAATACCACGCAACAAACCCTGCCAAGTGGTGTTGATGAGCAGGATGTGACACAGCTGCAAACTTTTTTGATAGAAACCAATGTCGGTGCTTCTGCGCAAGCCCTAGCAAAAGTCGGCGCAACCGGCTACTACGGATCACTCACCACAGCAGCACTCGCTGAATACCAGAGTGCAGTCGGTCTGAGTACCACATCTGGTGCATATGATCAAAAGACGCAAGACTATATTGCCTATGTATCCGGCGGCGTGGTAGGAAGTACAGGAGTGAATACCGCACCGGCAATTCCAGTGTCAACTCCACAGCAAAGCACAACACAAACGTCTGTTTCTCTGACCGACATGCCAACACAACAGTTGTCCGCAGGGGCGCACGGCGCTGCGGTAACATGGCTGCAAGCATTTTTAATAGCAAAACATATCGGCGCAAAAGCAACAGCACTACGTGAGATCACGGCAACAGGGTACTTTGGCTCTGTCACAACAGCAGCGCTTGCAGAATACCAGGCTGCGGTTGGTATTTCACCGGCAGTAGGATATTATGGCCCGGTGACGCGAGACTATATTCGCACCAATGGATAAACAACATCCAAATCATAAAAAACATCCCTTATAGGGATGTTTTTTTGTGAGGGAGGACTTGTGCCGACGGAGAGACTCGAACTCTCACACCTTTCGGTACCTGCTCCTAAGGCAGGCGTGTATACCAGTTTCACCACGTCGGCGTAGGACACAGTAAATCATGAATGGCAGAGAAAATCAAGATATCATTATGATCCCCTCCCCTTATGAAGGCTTCGTCGTGAGCTCAGCCGAACGGGGAGGGTTAGGGTGGGGTTGTCGGATTACCACAATACTTACGCAATCGCACTCATCATTCTCTCCACCGTTTCCACCACAGCTCTCGTCTGCTGATCCACTTCCACATGTACACGATCCCCTATTTCTACATTTCCAAACGTTGTTGTTCGCAATGTCTCAGGGATAAAGGCAACAAGGAATGCGCCCGACTCTTTGTCATAATCAACCACCGTCAAACTTACACCATCGAGTGCAATAAATCCTTTTTCAAACACAAACTTCTTGAGGTCTTCTGGCAATTGAAATCGGTACATGCCGTCTTCCTGTTTTTCAAGCAATGTTGCAATACCGTGTACATGTCCAGAAAGCAGATGTCCGCCTATTTCATCACCAACGTATATCGAGCGCTCAATATTTACGTCATCACCTATGTTCACTGCACCCAACGTAGTGAGATTCAACGTTTCGTTACTAAGATCAAACGAAACTTCATTGTCCGCAATGTTTACAACAGTCAGACACACGCCCGCAACAGAAACGCTTGCACCGATCTTGAGATCGTGAAGCAACTCATCAGTGAAATGAAGCGTGAGTGTTGCACCGTGATCATTTTTTTGGAATGATGAAACTGGTACGATTGATTGGATGATTCCGGAGAACATAAAAACAATTTCAAATTTTCAGGGGACACTGATGCTTTAGTACTAATGAAAGACTACTGCTATATTGCCATACTACTTCTGAAATGTGCATTCGTCAAATAAAAGAAATTGACACACATATTTTTATTCATGTATACTTTGTAAATTCAAGAATATATTGCATATATCAAAAAATTGAATTGCAGGTAGATATGGCATAACAAAAAAGAAGGGAGCAAAAAACCCACCGAATCAGTGGGTTTTTTGTTTTCATCAGCCAGCCATATCGTCGTGAAGAAACAGTACAGAGGAGAGAGACTTCCATGAATGGAAGAAAAGGGAGGAATGCGAGCAGTTCATGCGCATATCCTCCCGGTCCTCTGAAGTTTTTTGATACAAAAAACTTCTCCATTATTTCTGGCTATTTGATCAGGATCAACATCTCACATCTTATATCATATAAAAAACAACCACCACAAAACGTGATGGTTGTATCGTATCAAATTTTCCTAGTAAGTCTACCGTCCGCCGTATGGCTTGCGAGGTCCTCGTGAACCACCATTTCGGTCTCCACCAGTTCTTGGTGGGCGAGGTGGTGGTGGGACATAGCCTTCTGGCTTTTCAGTGAGTTCCTTCATGGTCAGGTTCACTCGACCAAGATTGTCAATTTCTTTGACTTTTACCTGTACTTTGTCCCCAAGCTTCAATACATCGCTTGGTTTATCCGTTCGCCCCCATGAAATTTCACTGACATGGACAAGCCCGTCTTTATTTGGCGTGAGTGAGACAAAAGCTCCGAAGTCTTCGATACGAACGACTTCTCCGTCATAGATTTCTCCAGCTTCGACCGTCTTTGTAATCATCTCAATCTGACGAACTGCTTCTGCCATAGCATCTGCATCGTTTGATGTGAGGAGGACGCGACCATCTTGTTCGATGTCGATCGTAACGCCTGTTTCAGCAGTAAGTTTCTTGATAGTCTTTCCACCAGGTCCGATAATATCTCCAATTTTTTCTGGATCGATCTGAATGGTCACAATGCGTGGTGCGTATTCAGACAATTCTGCTCGAGGCTCTGCAATCACAGCTTTCATGCTTTCAAGAATTTCTCTTCGAGCTATGACAGACTGCACAAATGTTTGTTCCACAATGTCCCAGGTAAGTCCCTGTGTCTTTGTATCCATTTGCACGGCAGTAATACCATCATATGTTCCAGCAATTTTGAAATCCATACCACCTTTGCCATCTTCCACATCTTGAAGGTCAGTGATGACTTTCCATTTCCCTGAGCCTTCGAGGTCAGAAGCAAGCCCCATCGCAATCCCTGCAACAGCTTTTTTCATCGGCACGCCAGCTGCCATGAGAGACAAGGCAGACGCACACGTCGATGCCATAGANNGCGAGTGCACCGTGTCCAATAGCTCGTCGACTTGGTCCACGCATCCATCCTGTCTCACCATAGGTAAATGGCGCATCAGAATAATGGTGCATGTATCGCTTCAGCCCGTCTTCCATCATGTCGTCAAGAAGCTGAATATCTCCAGGCGCACCCAGTGTGACTGTCGTCAAGACTTGTGTATCACCACGCATAAACATGGCAGAGCCATGCACGCGAGGGATCAGGTCGACTTCAATATTGAGTGGGCGTACTTCAGTAATGGTACGACCATCAAGTCGTTGGTCTTTTTCTAAAATGCGTTTGGTAATTTCTGCGCCAACAAGATACTGCACTTTTTTCAAGACAAGCTTTACAATATCTTCTTCAACGCCCTGTTCGAGCAGATGCGCGCTGGTTGCTTCTTCAATAGCACTTACCATGGCGACTCGTTCTTTGCGTCCTGTTTTTACAGAATCAAACATCATGGTGTCTGCAACAGAGGCGAGGAATGCTTCGGCTTTCTTTTTTGCGTCAGCAACGTCGGATGATTCTCCGGCATCAGCAGACGGATAGACTTTTTCTTGTCCGATTTCAGACTGTATTTTTTTGATAAGCTCAATGACAGGTTGCAATTCATTGCAGCCCCACTTCATAGCATCTACAAAGTCAGTATCAGTGATTTCTGTTGCGCCTGCTTCTACCATGACAAGTTTTTCTGGTGAGCCGGCAACAATCATATCAAGATCTCCTTCTTTGACCATCTCGTCGGTTGGATTGAGAATAAATGCTCCATCCTTACGACCAACTGCGGCTCCACCGATAGGACCATTCCAAGGAATGTTTGACATCGAGAGGGCAGCTGAGGCAGCGATAAGACCGACAGCCTGCGTTTCTGCCGTGCCATCGATAGAAAGCGGTGTGAGGATCACCTGGATTTCATTTCGCATCGTGTCATCAAACAGTGGTCGGATAGAGCGATCGATAATACGACCAGAAAGCACGACCCAATCACTTGGTCGTCCTTCTCGCTTCATGAAACGGGAGCCTTTGATTTTTCCTGCTGCAGAAAGTTTTTCCTGAAACTCTACAGAGAGTGGAAAAAAATCCATGTCACTTTTTTTACTCGACATGATGGCAGTTGCCAAAATCATCGTGTCGCCATAGCGAACAGTGCAGCTTGCATTCGCTTGGAGTGCAAGTTTGCCGACTTCTATCGTCAGCGTGCGGCCTCCCCATTGGGTTGACCATTGTTTTACATCGAGCATAGATCAGCTTGATTTAGGTGCTGATCTGGAGAAGATAGATCTTTACCGTGCATCCATCTGGTGCACAGGCCTGAGACCTAGATTTCTCAAGATCAGCGTTTTTGAATAATGTCCTGTAACTCAGGTTTTCAAACCTGAGACGTTCATCTCGGTCAGGTCTAAAGACCTGAGTTACAGGGATTGGTTTGTTCGTCTCTTCGCAGCCGTGCGATCTGGAATCGTAAACTTTGCTTTGTCTTGTGACAGATCTATGAAATCATCCGCACTGTCGATCAGCCAACCAGACGTTGTCTCGCCAAAGGCGACGACTTCGACTTGCTTGCCAGAACTTTTTTGCAAATATTCTACAAGCGGCACATAGTCTCCGTCACCTGACACAATAACAACAGCATCGAGACTTGGGGCAAGACGAATAGCATCCACAGTAAGCCCTACATCCCAATCTGCTTTTTTATTCCCAGAGCTAAAGATCTGCAAATCTTTTTCTCGTGTTTCGATCCCAAGATTGTACAGTGCTTCAAAGAACGGCTGTTCTTCTTGCGTCTCGGTACGAACAACGTAGGCAATCGCACGAATAAGTTTTCTGCCTGCAACAGCTTCTTGTACAATGTTGCCAAAATTGACTTTCTTGCCAAACAAATTTTTGGCAGAATAGTACATATTTTGCACATCAATAAACACCCCGACACGTTGCTCGGGGTGTTTCAATGGATTCTTATGTTGCTGAGATTTCTGATTCATCTGCTATTTCTACAGTTTCTTCTTTTTTGGAAGCCTTTGTAAGTTTTTTTGCTTGCTTCAATTTCAGATCCAAAACAAGTGCTTCGTATGCTTTATTATCTTCTTTTTTCAAATAACGCAGAAGGCGTCGTCGTTCTCCTACTTTTCGGAGAAGTCCTCTTCGTGAGGAATGATCCTTATGATGTTTTTTCAAATGTCCCACCAATTCATCAATCTCTGTCGTCAAGATAGCGATTTGTACTTGGCTTGATCCAGTATCTCCCTCGTGAGTTTGATACTTTTTGATTACGTTCTGCTTTTTTCGCTTTGTGAGCATACATGCATTATGGTTACCAGGCCGCTCTGGGGCATGTCCGAAGAGGGTCCAGTCCTCCCAATAAAATTGGGAGAAAATATATTAAAAACATCATCACTATAGCACATTTCAGCCTTCTTGTCAATGGCAATAATCCAAAAATAGCTATATGTAGCCAAAAATATGAACGCCGCCCTTCTTCCTGAGGGGCGGCGTTTCTCCTTACTTACCCTCCGAAGGGGAGCCAGAGCTGGATGGGCTCATCTTCCTCTTCGAAGTCGTCGTAGTAGTCGACCTGCTTCATCTGCCCGGTGCAGTCCTTGAAGGGGTCGACGCAACGACACGTTTTGGGGCAATCGTACATGCCCCGAAACTCGCGCTTCAGGCGGTGGAGCTCAGAAAGGGACAACCCCTTCATCGCCTGCTCGCCTTGGCGCTCTTCCCGCGTTTTACGCCGTGCGGGGTGGCGTTGGGTCCGCGACATGATCCCTCCTGTTGCGCGGCTAGGAAACCTCAATGCATGCCATTGTGCGCAGGAGGGGAAAACCTCTCTTGTTGTTTCTATTTCGCCCGAACCCAATATAAAAGGTATTCTCGAGAACACATCTTATATCGAGTGACGAATTTATCTGACATTCATACTACAATTCAACAAGGAACACTACACCATTATATGATGCTTGTCAAGCCCCAATAGTGCATAAAAATACGAACGCCGCCCCTCTTCCAGCGGGGCGGCGTGTTCTCCTTGTGAACCTCCGCCTTACTCAGCTGAACGCCCACCCGACGATCAGTGTCGTCTGGTAGACGAGAAGAGCAAAAAGCGAAATCCAAAAGTTGTCCTTCTCACCGGAGACGGACTCCGTGACGGCGCCTGCAAAAATAGCCAACACCTGGGCGACGATGATGGTCGGCGTCAGCACGAGCATTTCCATGCTCAGCGCTGCCACTGTAGTAATTGCCATCCAAAGACCCGCCACGAGGCAGAATGCACCAAATCCTTCCCAGCTCTTCCCCGTATTCCAAGGAAGCGGGTGCTTCTTCTTTTTTGCGTTGTACCTCATGAGCGCGTAGATACGAGCGAACGGATCGCCCCAGGCTACAACGGTCATGATGAAAAGCGCGTCGAGAAGTGAAAAACCTAATGGTGCAGGCAACAATGATGACACCAGCACCCAACAGAACACCACGTCGAGACCCAAAACGTACGGGACCATTGCACTGGTGCCTGTAATTTCGTGCTTCCGAATCATGCCGTGGGTGATACGCTGAAACCATGCGTAGCACGTCGCCAGCCGTGGATGCTGTGTACCCTGGTCTAGATACGCAGCATACCCTGCTCGACGAAATTTCTCGTAGCCGAGAATTCCTAAGTTCACGATCCCGAGAACCACTGCCATCTCAAACGTTGACCCTCGCATGAAGATGATCATGATGAGCGTAATGGGATGAAAAATATAATGGAACAATGCACGACTGAGCTCGAGATTCTTTTTGGCGTCGAGGTAATCAGACTTCTTGTTCATTGTGCCCTCCTCAGGCATGAACTGGTGTATATGGTATGTATCATGTACAGAAAAAAAAGACAAGCAAACATGTACGTACTCAGGTAGACAAGTAGCAAGTTGGCAAGTATCTCTATAAAAAAGCCAGTCATCAATTGACTGGCGTACTTGCTACTTGTCTACGTATTACTTGCTACCTTTTCATCAGCAACCCCGCTGTCAACGCCACCCCAAGTGCATCAGCCGCATCATCCGGTGTTGGACGTTTTTTCAATAGCAGTTGGATGCGAATCATTTCTTGCAGTTGCGCTTTTTCTGCGCGACCATAGCCGACGATGGCTTGTTTCATCTGTAGCGGTGTGACTTCTTGCACAGCAATTCCTGCTTCGTGCAAGGTGAGAAGAATGACGCCACGCGCTTCACTTACTTTCATTCCAGTCGTGACATTTTTTGCAAAAAAAAGTTGTTCAATGCCTGCTTTGTCTGGCTGATATTTTTTTAAAATCGCAAGCAAATCTTGTTTTAGTTCCACAAGCCGCTCTGCAAAATCTGCCTTCGTGTTTGTCTCTATGCATCCGTGTGCCACATGCACCCAGGCATTGCGATCACCCTCAATGACACCATAGCCAATGCGCCCATAGCCGGGATCTATACCGAGAATGCGTTGTTTACTTTTCATACATTCGAATTCGTACATTCGAAAGCATTCGTAATTCGA
>DOYU01000004.1 GCA_003518365.1 Candidatus Magasanikiibacteriota bacterium
AGAGACAGAGGAAGAAAGTGAAGAACCAAAATTTTATAGATAAAAAATAAGTACGCAAGGAGTGACGAACGCAAGTTCGTTTCTTAGCACGTTGTTCGTTGCTAACTGACGAACTTGCGTTCGTCACTCCACGTATCTCCCCTTATATACCATGTCTAGTTTCACCAGAAAAAAAATAGAGGATACACATCGCGTTTGTTTTCGTTTGAAAGAAGCACGCGAGGCAGCTGGTTTTTCTATTGAACAAATGTCTGAAAAAACGAAGCTTAGTAAGACATACATACATGCTCTTGAAACCTGTGAATTCCAGGATCTTCCAAGTGGGACAGTGTACCAAAAAAACTTTATCAAAAGATATTTGTCAGTTCTCAATATTCCATCGACATCATATATCCAACAATTTCTTTTGGAAGAAGAATATGCTCAAGAAATACAGAAGGTACAACATCCACATAGACCAAAATCAGTATTTTCGTTTTTAGCACTCCCTGCACTGATGAAATATGTTGGGATAGCTGTGGTTCTCTTTAGCACGCTCGGCTATCTAGGCTGGCAAGTGCATCGTATTCTCGAACCACCAATGCTCACACTGATCTCTCCTGATGATGGACATATCACCAGTGAAGAACATATTACGATACGCGGTATTTCTGCACCAGAGACAGATATCACTATCAATGGCAAAGGAGTCTCCTATACTAGGGAAGGACAATTTGAACAGTCGCTTGATCTTGTCGAAGGTGTCAATACTATTGTCGTAGAAGCAACAAAAAAACATGGTCAAAAAACAACAGAAACACGCTATGTTACACAGAGGAAAATACAACAAATTTCTGTGGGGACAGCAGAAGAAACAAAGAGTTGACCAAGTATAAAAAACCCAGTATCCTACCATCGGAGCCACAAGCTCCGTTTCTTATCGGCCTGTCACTCCTCATTTTATTCGTATATTCGAAAGCATTCGTAATTTGGATGTGAGTCAGAGTGTACACACTAAACAAAATTTATATGTCAAAAACCGATGCAGAAATGCAAGGAAAAATGAAAGCCGCAGAAAGTGCAATTGAACAAATCAAACAAAAATATGGCGAAAGTGCCATTATGAAGTTTGGGGAAGCACCAGCGTCTGATGTAGATGTGGTATCCACAGGATCTATTTCTCTTGATATTGCACTTGGTATTGGCGGTGTGCCACGAGGTCGTATTATTGAAATCTTTGGACCAGAGGCAAGTGGAAAAACAACACTCGCACAACACATTATTGCAGAAGTTCAAAAAGAAGGTGGCATTGCAGCCTTCATCGATGCAGAACATGCACTCGATCCAGAATATGCAAAAAAAATCGGTGTCCAAGTAAAAGACATGCTCATCTCCCAGCCAGACACGGGAGAACAAGCACTCGAAATTCTTGAAACACTCGTACGATCAAACGCAGTAGACGTGGTGGTCATCGACTCTGTGGCAGCACTCGTACCAAAAGCAGAAATCGAAGGAGAAATGGGAGACTCACACATGGGACTCCAAGCTCGTCTCATGAGTCAAGCACTTCGAAAACTCACCGGTGTTGTCAGTAAAAGTAAAACCATTGTCATCTTCATCAACCAAACACGTATGAAGATTGGTGTATTCTTTGGCAATCCTGAGACTACCACAGGTGGAAATGCATTGAAATTCTATAGTTCTATCCGCGTGGAAGTCCGACGCAGTGCACAAATTAAACAAGGCGAAACAGTAATTGGAAACCGTGTCAAAGTAAAAATTGTCAAAAATAAAGTAGCTGCACCATTTCGAACCACACAATTTGATATCATGTATAATGAAGGAATTTCTGTTTCAGGCGATCTTATTGATACTGGTATCGAATACAAAGTCGTACACAAATCAGGCAACAGCTACAGTTTTGGAGAAGAAAAACTGGGTGTGGGTAGAGAAAAAGCCAAAGCATATCTCCGCGAAAATCCAAAACTCATGAAAGCGATTGAAAAAGAAGTATGGACAGCTGTAAAACGTGGCACTGCACCAGATGAAGAAGAGAAAAAACCGGGTATGAAAGTAGATGGGGAAGAATAAACACGAAACGCGTAGCCTGTACTCCCGCCAGCGCTTCGTCTGGACGGGATCCCGTCCGAAGGCAGGACAAAAAAAGAACTCGCAAGCGCAAGTTCTTTTTTTGTATTAAAAAATAATTTAAGAGCGGAGCGCGGTGCCTGAGACACCGCGCTCCGCTTCACAACGAAATCAAGGACTGTCAGTCGAGCTGCTGGCCCGCCTCCGCTAGAGCAACAGCAGCTGTTCCGCTCTCGACCGTGACGTACACGCCGTGGATCTCGCAGGGGAAACCCTCCAGCTCGGACGGGCGCTCGGCTGTGCAGTATTCCAACGAAAGGTGCCAGTGGCGGACTTCGTTCTGCGAGATGCGGATGCCATTCCACCACGGATGAGAGCCGTACTGGCGAGACAGATCCTTGGCGAGCCGCCACGCGCGTCGGTACCTCACGTTCGCCAGGAACTTCTCACGCACCGCGTCACCGACCCAGTGGACGCGCTTGCCCGTGACACGCAAAAGCTCCGTAATCCAACCAAAATCCAACTCTGTCCTTTCCACTGGAGTACCCTTCTTCGCTTTCTTCATCGCTGTTCTCCTTGAGATGAAGTGTGTTTCCATTTTTATCATGCAAATTGCACTTTGTCAAAAACAAACCCGCCATATCAGCGGGTTTGTTTTATTGTATGTTTTTTACAGTCCCTTGAGTACTGATTGGGCACGTTCAATGTGCCTATCCAACGATGAAACAATATCAACAACCCGTGCACCTTTTAGGATAGAATCAGGATGTTCAGCAACATGCGTATTTATCCTTTCTTGCCCGGACGATACAACTGACGCGATCTCAGCACGCTTGGCTTGGAGATCGCTTACAAACTGCTCCATGGTAGCACGTATTTGTTGTGAAACCTCACTTTGAAGTTCTGACATTTTATCAGCTAACCGTGCGTCCACTGCTTCCTGAGCGACTTTTCGGTCATTAGGAGCCCAATATCCTCCACGGCTAGGATCGATGGCACCCATGGCTTTCGACCTTACGCTTGCTTGTGTAGGTATCAACTCAGTAAGCTTTCTTGGAAGGGGAATCAATCCACTTACATCCCTATCACTACGTTGCAAAAGATCAGTACGTACGGTGTCTACTCTTTCACGAGAGAAATGTAGCGCGTCATGGTTTGATTGATACACGTCATAAGGAACTTCATCCACACGGTTTCCTTTATTCAACTGTATAATCGCACTTAGTTGTTCTGGGGTTACTTTGACAGACTTTTTAAACATGGGGCGTTTTTTCTCCTCTCCATATGCCGTTTCACTCAAAATAGCCCTATCAATAAATGGTACAAGTTGTTCTGCTATGAGTTGCATCTCACGAAATTTTTTTTCAAGAGCATAGCTGTTAATATCCTTTTGCAGCTCGCTAGCCACCTCATATTTAGCAACACGAATTGCTTCATCAACGGCAGCTGTTAGATGTCTCTCTGCTTGTTCTTTTTTCTCTTGTTCTTCTTTTTGTTTTTTTGTAAGTTTAGCCTTTCTTTTTGTTTTTTGTTGTGTTTGTTTGAGTTTGAATTTTTCATGTAATGCTCTGTATGTTGGTTCACTTATTTGACTAAAAGATTTGTTAGATGGATTAATAGCATTTAACTGTGCGAGATTTTGTAACAAATTCTTTCTCTTTTCTGGAGTGATTTGTTTGAATTGCTCCAAAAAATTACCTAAAAAATCCTTTTTTAGTGGTTTAAGTTTAATATCATCTGCGTCATCTGAAATATTATCACTTGACATATCAATAATTTTATCGCTGTCATTATATTTGGCATTAATAACTTTTTTAGTTTCTGAGGTTGCCATTGTTTATATTAGTTTAGTAATATAAACTAATATAACAAATAATACTAAGCCAACCAAAACTCAATTTTTTTTGTTTAATTATTTT
>DOYU01000003.1 GCA_003518365.1 Candidatus Magasanikiibacteriota bacterium
AACGCGCCACTCAACTATGTTGCTCCAACATTTGGGAACAGTACAGAAGTGGTGGACGTAGAAACGCCACGACTCAGCGAAGAACCACGCATTCGTGTGGGTATTACGACCGATGATCAGACACTGCAATTCGTCTCATACGAAGACGACTACCGCGTTCTCAACAATGGTGTAGAAGTAGGCATCTTGCCTCAAACAAAAATTGCTATCATGACCTATCTCGATGGTGTCTATTCGTTTGATGGGAGTGATGTGATATTTCAGACAACAGGTGTTGTTCGTCTTGAGCCTGTGAGCAATCCTCATGCTGTCTTCACGCTCATGGATGTGTCTCGCCCTATGAGCTGGGTCGGACAGGGAGATTTCAATAAGTATCGTGGTGTCCTAGAATATAGAAAAGGAGAAAAGGATGCGGTTCTCTATGCGGTGAATGAGTTATTTCTTGAGGATTATGTAAAAGGCATTTCAGAAACAGGAAAAGGAAATCAATTTGAATTTGTAAAAGCAAATCTTACTGCAGCTCGCACGTATGCATATCTGAGCAAAGGAAAATATTCATTTTTTGATGTTCTTGCCAGTACGTACGACCAGCTGTATCTTGGTTACAATGTAGAAGTACACAATCCACAAGTAGCAGAGGCGTCGGCTGCAACGCGTGGACGCATGGTGACGTATGAAGGTCAGGTCGTGACGACTCCATACTTTGGCAACAGTAGTGGCTATACGAAAAGCTGGAAAACAGTCTGGGGCGGTAGTGAGAAGCCTTGGCTTGTACCAGTACAAGCAACGTACGATCTTCGAGACGGCAAATTGCAGTTTGGACATGGAGTAGGGATGAGTCAGCGAGATGCCAATATACGCGCGAAGGAAGAAGGAGTGGATTACAAAGCATTGCTGCAATATTATTATACTGGAGTCGAGATTGCGTTGATGTATGAGTAAAAATAAAAACACGCGAAAGCGTGTTTTTTTGCTAAATACATAATAAATTGCTATCATATACATATATATTTTTTCAACATGATATGGCAAACAATACACAACAATCCCTCACAACTATTTTGAATAATTTCAAAAAAAGTATGGTTTCCTTGAAGAGCAAAAGGACAAAGACAGTCACTGCCTTTCATAAAAAAATTGAAGAAGCAGAAAAAAAACAAGTACAAAAAAATATACAAGATATACAATAATCTTTATATATGAGCAGAGATATCCAACAACAGAGCACAGAAGCCGAATCAGATAGTCATGAACTTCCTACAAGAGAACAAGCGCCTGACCCAATGGAGTCTGCGTATCAAGAAATAGCAGCTCTTTTAGAAGACGCCCCAGAAGCATTGACGCAAGAGATAGAAAAAACGCGTGGTATCATTGCTCAAATGATAGAACGTGCACAGTCTGTGAATCTGGATGCGGAAGATATTTCAGAATTTCAAGCTGCAATGGAGGATATTATCACACAGATGAAAGCATTAGCAAGGGAAGTCGCAAAGCAGTTAGGACAGATTGAGGCTAATAAGGAAATGGTCAAAACTGGTCTTTTAGATGCAGAAGACTTTGCCGATGATTCAGGTGCGTTGAATGAATTTAGAGACAAAATTTACGAAGTCGTGTCAGGGGTACAAACAAGAATGGAGCATATTTTTGTTGAGAAGAGGAGAGAAGAAACAGACAAAAAATACCGAAGACAATTGGCAAACGAAATAAAAAATTCACGGTTATCTGGGAATGATATTGAACCGATAACAGTGCCTCCGTTAGAGCCGTCAGAAGAATTAACAACCAAGAGACAAGCGTTTGAAAAAGCAAAAGCCTCCGGAGTCTCTCCTGAAATGTTAGCCAAGGCAAAAGAACGGCTTGATGCATTAGAAAAACAAGAACAAAATGCCTGGGATGGCGCACATGCTGGAAATGCAGAGGATACTGCACTCATTGAGCGTATTCGTGTTGCCCTCGATAGAGGGGAATTGGCTGATGTTTTTGCGGAAAAAGGATTTGATAGGCAAAAAGCGGTATCGTTGATAGCAGATCAGATTCGCGATAAGGCATTTTCAGCTGAAATTAGCGATAATGTACTAAAAATGCTCCCAAGAGAAGTCATGATCGCTCTTGTGTACGATATGTCTGATGAAGAAATGTGGGGTAGGATGAGACAACTCACAAATGTGATTTCGCCAAAGGAACAGTATGGCTATCAACAGCGAGAACCAGAAAAGAAACCAGTTTCATATATTTATATAAGTACACCCTTCAAAGATAGATCAGACAGATTGCGTCGTGATGCACAAGATGCACTACAAACCACAGTAATGTATACATCACATCAATATAGTATGACTGGGATGTATGATGCCTGGGCGAAAAATCCCGATGATGCAAGAGCTCGAGGGAATTTTGTTGAGGCATTGCGAGGATTGGAAAGTTCAGTAGGGGTAATACAGGCCAGTCAAGATCCAAAAGAAAGGAGTGGCGCATTGCCTAAAACATTACATACTGATTTGAAGGATATTCTGGCATACGTCGAAAATCCTAACGGCGGAATGTCTAAACCGGCATTGTTGACAGACAGCAACACATTTCGCACAGTAGAAAATAACCTGTATAGTGCAAAAAATGGTTTGGAGAGAAATATACAAACTGCAAATTTTGGAGCTACACAAGTGGAAGATGTATATAACAAGCAACAAAAAGAACAAGAGAA
>DOYU01000021.1 GCA_003518365.1 Candidatus Magasanikiibacteriota bacterium
TGGTGGACCCAAGAAGATTCGAACTTCTGACCTCTACAATGTCAATGTAGCGCTCTAACCAACTGAGCTATGAGTCCTCGATTAAAATTGGCGCGCCACGAGGCAGCGCCAATATACATGCAATGTGCGTTGTCACGTAAAGCTCACTTCGTTCGCCACGTGACACTCAAAGCAGCTGCGCTGCTTTTCGTGGGCGATCCAGGAATCGAACCTGGGACCTCTACATTATCAGTGTAGCGCTCTAACCATCTGAGCTAATCGCCCCTAAAAAAGTTTTGGAAAACGTGAGTCAGAGTATATAAGAAAACGTCCGTTCCGTCAAGAGGAGTGGCACCTTACAAAGGTGCCCTCAGTAAGAAAGACACCTCAATGAGGTGTCACTCCTCTTTCTATCGTTGTCATCACTGAAATACATTCAGAATGACAACACCCTACACAAAAAAACTCCCCGCTTTCGCGAGGAATTTCATGTATGAGTCTTAGAGGGTGAATCCGTCAACTGCACTTGTATCAATATCGTCATCACTTTGGGAAGCAACTGGTGGAGTCATGGCAGCAGCTGGTGCAGCACTGCGATATGCAGGGCCACGACCACCTTCTGGTTCATTGATCTTCAGATTAACGCGAGCGTTATTCTTTGCACCAACAATCTTCAAAAGTGTTCGAACTGATCGTGCGGTTTGACCTTGGCGACCGATGACGTATGCCATGTCGCTAGGATCGACGTCGAGAGTGATGAGCACACCACGCTCATCAACGGTGCGAGTTGCCTTCACTTTGTCTGGGTTGTTGACAATAGCTTTGACGACGTAATCCACAAAAGATTGATCTTGTTCCATAGAATTCGTTTCAGAATGTAAATTTGTGAAGAACTGTCGACATTTCCCGAGCATATCGGGCCAGTTCTATCGTGAGAGTAGTATATACAGATGGGTGGATTTTGTCAATGTCATAAAAAAGACACACCTCACGGCATGTCTTTTTTATTATTTCAAAATATTACTCTGCTTTCTTTTCTTCTTCAGCTGGAGTTTCCTCAGCAGCAAGAGCTTCCTCTGCCTTTGGCTCTTCAACAGCTGCAGGAGCTTCACTTGCAGCTGCCTCCGCAGCCTTTGCTGCTTCTTCAGCTTCTCGTGCTGCTTGTTCTTCCGCTTCCTTCGCTGCTTTTGCAGCTTCTTCTGCCTTGCGTTTTGCTTCTACGGCAGCATTTTTTACTGCATCGATCTTTCCTTGTCGTTTCTGTGAGATACTGACTGCTTTCTTTTTGTCGCCAGTCAAAATTCCTTCGCGAACAAACAAGTTGTGCACGGCTTCTGATGGAGTCGCACCTTGTGCGAGCCAGTGCTTGATGCGATCTGTATTGAGTGATACTACTTTTGGATTTGCGACAGGGTTGTAGTTGCCGAGAATCTCGAGCGCACGTCCCTGTGTGTCGCGAGCATTTTCTGAGATCACCAATCGGTAACTAGGTGATTTTTTTCTTCCGATGCGTTGAAATCTAATACTAAGCATAATGTCATTAAATGATGTAAACAATCCAATCAACGCAACAACAAACTGTTAGTTGTTAAAAGTTAATTGTTACTTGATTTGAGAGCAAAATTCTGGTTTCCCAGAGGTTTTTCGTGATGTTGGCGAGTATACAGGAAAGCTCTTCAGCTGTCAATACCATCTAGGACGATGCCTTCTCTACCACCTTCTCTGCTTCTCCGAGCTTCACAGAAAGCAGCCGACTCATCCCATCATTTCCCATCGTGACGCCATAGAGCGCGTCTGCTGCGTGCATACTCACACGATTGTGTGTGATGAGGATAAACTGTGACTCGGTTGCAAGCTCTTGCAAGATATTCGTAAAGCGGAGTGTGTTTGCTTCGTCGAGGGCAGCCTCGACTTCATCGAGAAAGACAAATGGTGATGGATTGGTGCGAAGAATCGCACACACAAGAGCAATCGATACCATGGTTCGCTCTCCTCCAGAAAGTGACTGAATATTTTTAATTTTCTTGCCAGGTGGATTTGCCTTGACATCAATCCCCTGCAAAATTTCTTTGCCGCGCTTTTTCCGCCGACTCTTTGCGTCATCCTCGTCATCAAGAAGATCATCTTCAACAAGAAGTGCTTCTTCATCGGTTTCATCTAAGGCGGATCCGCCTTGGGCGGATTCTTCCCCATATATCTCAATTAAATCCGCTTCCCCACCTTCAAACAGCGTCGTAAAATAGCGCTTGAATTCTGTCTTGATTTGTTTGAATGCCTTTTTTCGTTTTTTTCTCATCATTTCATCGAGCTCGGCAATAAGTGTTTCCAAATCTTTTGCCGTCTTTGTCAGATCATCGAGCTGCAACGATAAATGACTGTGTCGCGTTTTTGTTTCTTCATATTCATCCATGACTTCCTGATCAATGCCGCCGATGAGCGACAATTTGTATTTCAATTTATCTATTTCTGCTTGCACTGCTTCGAGCCTATCCATCGTAAGCATAGTCTCAACACGATTCATCACTTCGCCGAGCGACATGTGGAGCTCGTGATAGATTTCTTCTTCGAGATCTTCCATCTTTGTTTCGAGCTTTGCAATCTCGACTTGGAGCGTATTGCGCTGTTCAGAGATACCATTAAGTGATGTCTGCACGCCTTGCATCTCATCCTGGAGTGCAAACACTCGTTTTCGTTTCTTTTCTTCTTCTGCATTGAATGCATCGATCTTTGCTTGTGCTACGGCAAGTTCTTTTTCGACTGTTTCAATATCGTCATCCAGGGCATCCCGTTCTTGCTGAAGTTTTTTCATTGCAGCATCATAATCTCCTTCACTCATTGATGAGAGAGACAACTCTTGTTCAAACCCTGCTTTTTCTTTATCTATCTCATGCTTTTGCGATTCGAGAAGCTCTCGTTTGTTTGTGCGCTTGCCAATCTCTGCTTCGAGTGTTCGCAATGTTTCGTCTTCTTGTCGATGAACAGAGGTAAGCGCCGTAAGTTTGTGGTCAAGAGAAAGCAGTTCTTCTTTTATTTCTTCTTCATTATATTTTGCTCCATACATGGATTCTTGTGAAAAGCTCAGTCCCGTACTCTTTTGTTTTCGATAGCCACCTTTCATGCTGCCGCTCTTTTCGAGGATATCTCCATCGAGCGTGACCATGCGCACACGTCCGACACCAATCTCACGAGCAGTCTCGATATCTTCGACAATCAGCGTATCGCCAAGCACGTACGAAAAAATCTCTTCAAACTTTTCATCATATGTCACAATATCGAGCGCAAGACCAATCACGCCCTTCCTTCCAAGATAGCTTTCGATATCGTGTGAAATATGTCTCCCACGAATTTTTGTCAGTGGAAGAAATGTTGCATAACCAAGTTTACTTTCACGAAGATATCTGATGCAGCTTTCTGCCACTCGTTCATCTTCGACAACAATTGACGTCAGGTGCGCGCCTGCTGCGATATCGAGTGCAAGCTGATATTCTGCTGCAACGCGACCAAGCTGCGCCACAGCGCCAGACACACCACCAAATCGACGGCGTTCAGACAGAATCGCTTCCACTGCACGCAGTCCCGTGTATTGGAAGACCGACGTTTGGGTTTCTGCCTCACGGAGCATGCGTTCGAGGTCCTGTTTTTTCCGATGCAATTCTTGTATGTCGAGAGACACCTCTTGCACTTTTTTTATCGCAGACATGCGCTTTTGTACAAAGTCTGTTTCTTCTTTTTGTATACGAGCGATCTCATCAGCAAGAGTCGCCACTTTCGTATCCACGTCATCACGCTTTTGCTCAAGCCATCCGATATTTTGCTTGCCGGCTTGGCTATAGGCTGTCTGCATCCGACCGGAGAGAATTGCTCGTTCACGTTCGAGTTCATTCTTTTTTTTCTGTACATCACTATATGCGCGCTGCAACTCTGCAAAAACATCTTCACGCGATGCACCTTGCGCCAGGGTCGCAAGTTCTGTCTGAATTTCTGACAACGAACGACTCAGGTCATCGTATGTTTTTTGGATGCCAAACAAATCACTCCGTCCTTTTTCAAGTGCACTGTGATAATGCCCGCCCAAAGTGACATAGTATCCTTCTTGCAATTCGCGCAGCGCGATTTCCACTTCTTTCCGCTGTTCAAGTTTTTTTACTTGTCGAGACAAGGCCTTCAATCGTGGCGTAATTTCGTTCAACAAGAGGGATGCCTGATCAATATGTTCCTTACTTTTTCGAAGTTTGAGAAATGATTGGTGTCGCTTAATTTGAAATTCTTTGATGCCAGCCGCTTCGTCAAAAAATGCTTTTCGCTCTGAAGGAGATTGGAGCAGCATGCGATCGATCGTCCCCTGCCCGATGACGCTGTAAGAACCATGAGCAAACTGCGCTTTTGCTAATAAAATCTGAAGATCAATAAGACGAACAGTGCCGCCATTGACCAGATACTCGCTCTCGCCAGAACGATAAAGGTTTCGCGTAATGATCAAATCTTCGTATTCTATTGGCGCGCTGTGATCACTATTGTCAAAGTGTAAGCTCACGCTCGCCACACTCATTTGTCCCTTGGTGGCAGACCCGGCAAAAATCACGTCCGCCGTCTTTTTTCCTCGCAATTGCTTCACACTCTGCTCACCCAGCACCCACCGAATCGCGTCTGAGATATTGCTCTTGCCACTCCCATTTGGCCCCACGATTGCCGTAATACTTTGGCGGTCTTTATATGGCGGCAAAAAAGATACCGTTGTCTTATCAGCAAAGGATTTGAAGCCGTGGAGTTCGATGGATTTGAGATGCATGTTTTCGGGACTAGAAGCTAGAAACTGGACACTAGGGACAGAATCGCAAATATGGGATAATAATATCATATTTTGGGAGAGAGGAACAAGGTATTGACATTTTTTAGAAAATACGGTAGAGTCATCGGCTTGTCTTTCTTCGCTCACGTATTTATAGTAAAAGGACGCAGTAACGAATTCCTCGTCACAAAGTCCAAACATATATGCCAAAACGGGTAGCCACCCACATTTTCAAGGCCATCCAGGCAGCGAGAAAGATTCTCCTTGTGTCTCACAAAAATCCTGACGGAGACACGCTCGGATCTCTTGCTGCAATGATGCAATACCTTCGCCATATCGAAAAACCACATGTGGCATTTTGTGCTACCGATATTTCTCCGTCACTGATGTTTTTGCCACACATCGACTATGTGACGCATACACCGACCGTGTGGGATGATAAAGATATTGATCTCGTGATTGTATTTGATTCATCCAGTCCAGACTATGCTGGGGTAGAACACTTGCTCCCGATTATGAAAGAACGTGGTGCACAGATCGCAAATATCGATCATCACAATACCAATCTTCAATATGGAGATTTCAACCTCGTCTTGCCAAAAGCAAGCTCAACGACAGAAATTGTCCATGACTTTTTTGCGCACAATAAAATAACCATCACACCAGCAATGGCAACATGCCTGCTCACTGGTATCATTACGGATACGGGGAATTTCACCAATGCAGCGACCACAAAACACTCGATGAATATTGCAAGCAAACTGATTGAAAAAGGCGGCAACATGGCACTCATTCAAGGATGGGTCCTGAAAGATAAGACTATCAATGGACTCAAACTCTGGGGCACCGTACTCAGCAGAATGGCGCATCATGAAAAACTAGACATTGTCTACACGTATGTCACAAAAGAAGATATAGCAAAACACGGCGTGACCGAACACGAAGTAGAAGGTATTGCAAACTTTATGAATAATATCAAAGATGGACGTGCTGGCATGATTCTAAAGGAAACAGAAGACGGCAATTTCAAAGGGAGTTTTCGTACCACACATGATCATGTCGACGTCTCAGCTTTTGCAAAACTCTTTGGTGGCGGTGGACACAAAAAAGCAGCAGGCTTTTCTGTAGAAGGACCTATCGAACATGCACTCGAACATATCTTCGAAAAAATTCATCTTTTTGAGAATGGCGAACTTGCACTTGCTGAGGTGTAACCATAAAAACTCTCCCCCTAGTAGGGGGAGTTGGAGGGGGTTACCGCAGAAGCAAGAATAGTGGTAGTCCATAACCCCACCTTAATCCTCCCCTAGTAGGGGAGGAAATAATAAAAAAACAACTCACAAAAAATGTGAGCTGTTTTTTTATTTCAAAAGGTTTCGTCTTTTGTCTTATGCTGAGAAGACTCATCAGTCCAGATATCATCTGAAAACCTCAATGCGACCCTGCAACACGATACCGAAGCATCGTGGCAGAGTCGCTGCAAGAGAACGTGGGAGGCACTAGTACAGGTAGCGCACCACCTCGAACGTCTCAATTGCGCCTGGTTGCGGCGCAATCGGGACGAACGCCGAGATGTGCACGCCACCTTCCAGCCCGTCGACTTGGAAGACGTAGTCTTCCGTGTCCATGGTGAGGAACGCCCCACCGTAGACACCACCGTCGCCGGTGACGCCGAAGACCTCGATCTCGAAGATCATTCCGGCGTAGACCTGTACGGGGATCTCGCCGACGAACTCGTACTCGAACAGCGCGATGTCCGGATCGATGGGATCCCAGACCTGTTGCGCAAAGCCTGCCTCGTCCACCACGGTCAGCCGACAGACCGAGATGCACTCGACCCACGCCAAGGGCGGGGTGATGGTCTCATCGCTCGGCGTCGTCGTGTCCACCTGCTCGGGGCAGGCGGCCTGGACGGGCGCGAGGGTGTCGGAGTCGCAGGCGGCGGCGAGGGTCAGGGTCAGGGTCAGGGCGATGGTGGCGACGAAGAAGCTACGCATCGGAATCCTCCGGTGATGCGGTCTCACGATGTACTTTACTACAGCATTTCTGCAGCAAGCACGATCGAATGAACCGCACCACCAACATGTTCTCTTGCATTGTAAAAAGCATGTCAAAAGAGGTACTTGTGTCCTATTTTGAACGGCTGAATATAACATAAAAACACACTTTTGTCAAGTGTATAACTAAAAAAATTGCCTTATGTTAGCAATTTTCTTCTTTTTTAGAAGTTTGCAAACAGTCGACGCAGCGCACTCCGAAGAGCGCGCCGCGTCGACCGCGAAGAAAGATCAGATGCCGTCTTGCCATCCGGGGTCGTAGACCACTTGAATGGTGTACCTGCTCCCAGGTGTCCAGTCGTAGATGGGAAATCTCAGCTTTGGTGAGGTCTCGACACCATCATTGACTCGCAGGAGAAATTTGAACATGAGGTTGTGGGACACGAGTTCGAGTGTCACACCGCCATTCATAGGGGGCGCGACCATCAGCTCGACCTCGATCTCTGCACCTTCAAGGAGCTGAAAATCGAAGATCTCGTTACTCGCGAGATACTCATCGAGCGTAGGTCCCTCTTCATCACTCACATAGTACTCTCCATGAAAGAACCAAATGGGAGCGACCTCCCCATCCGGCAGGGTGACCGTCACCTTCCACACACCATTGGCCCAGAGAGAAGCGAAGGCTCCTTCTCCACCATAATGAAAGGTGATGCTTGGCTCAGAGGAATCTTCCTCCTGCGGAATTTCCACATCTGGAAGGATGGTGGTGTCACAGCCGCCAGAGCTGTAGACGAAACCGAACAGAGCGAGAAAGATAAGTGCGTGCATGAAATACCTCAGTGTGAATGCGACCATTCGTCAACGTACGGGACCACCCCGCACGTAAACGTATCAATCACATCCACATGACGTTGATCTTTCAAACGTATGATACCATACGTTTGACAGTAAAAAATAGCAGAAAAAACAATTTTGTCAAGTGTCCAAATAAAAAATTGCCTCATATTAGCAATTTCAAATATTTTTCAAAAGTGAAGCGAAGCGGCCGGCGCAGCGCTGCAACTCCGAAGAGTGCGCGCCACGCCGGTCGCAAGGTGAGAGATCAGGAGCAGGTGCCGTCCGGCACGAGCTCCACGAAGTAGGCACGAGGTTCACCCACCGATGTGTAGATGGGCAGATAACACGTGGGCACTCCCCGGTTATTCGTGAACTGATACGCCTGTTGATGGGAGACCAAGGTCATCTGCTCGGCACCATTCTCTGGTGGAGATTCGATGAGCTCGACATGGATGGTCTGTCCCTCTGTCAGCTCAAAATCCAGGAACTCATTCTCCGCCAGGTAGCCATCCAGCTTCCCGGCATCTTCATCAAGGACTTCGTACGGTCCAAGAGAGCGCCAAATCGAAGCAGCAGACCCGTCCGGATTAAGAACGCTGATCTCGCAGGCTCCTCGGCACCAAAAGGTTCCAAAGTTCTTCTCTCCGAGGTCATGCACTACAACTTTTGCGCCGTCTGCCTTCCCGACCTTTGGTGTGTCGGATATGCCCTCAATGTCCACATCGCAACCACCAATGAAGATGGCGACCAGCGCAAGAATCATGGTGATAATCGTGAGATGCATCGCGTCCTCCATAGAAGTATGAATACGACCATTCGTCAGCGTACGGGACCACCCCGAACACAAACGTATCTGCCGCATCCATACTTCTGTGATCTCTCAAAAATATCATATCAAACTAGGAGTATTTTTCCTAGTTTGAATAGATGAAGATAGCGTATTTTGCGACGTTTGTCAATATATTAAATATCTGGCTGTATTGCTTACGCATGTTTCATTGTCAAATTGTTACATTGTTATATTGTTGATGATATTAAATAGATTGATATATGATAATTGTTATTTGCTATCTGAAATGTTAGCACTCTCTTGACAAGACTGATAATCTTCTCTATGCTATACTTCTTTACATAATCTATTTCTAGTTACCAGTTACTGGTTCCTAGTCCCCTATGTTTATGCATTCTCAATACCTCATCCCAACCGTCATCGAAAAAACATCACACGGTGAACGTGCATACGATATTTACTCTCGCCTTTTGAAAGATCGCATTATTTTTCTTGGCAGCGCGATCGATGACGGCGTCGCAAATACCATCATCGCTCAGCTCCTCTTCCTGGCAAATCAAGACGCGGAAAAAGATATCAAACTCTATATCAACTCCCCTGGTGGATCCGTCACCGCAGGTATGGCCATCTACGACACCATGCAATTTGTAAAACCACATGTTTCGACGATTTGTATCGGCATGGCAGCAAGTATGGGATCAGTCCTCCTCGCAGCAGGAGAAAAAGGAAAACGTTTTGTCCTCCCAAATAGTGAAGTGATGATTCATCAAGTCCTCGGTGGGACACAAGGGCAAGCAAGTGATATTCAGATTCATGCAGAACGCATTGTCAAAATGAAAAAACATCTGAATGAAATTCTTGCAAAACACTGTGGCCAAACATTTGAAAAAGTAGAAAAAGACGCAGACCGAGATTACTTCATGAGTGCGGAAGAAGCTGTGACATACGGACTTGTGGACAAAGTTATATCGTAGTTCACGAGTCACTTAACACGTAGCACGAAACAATCTTACTCTGAACGGGAGGAAACCTTGCCAGGCAAGACTACGCTTCGCTAAGATTATGTTTCACCTACGGTGAAACAAGATTGAAGATTACTTCACAAAAAGAAGGACATGCATGATATGCATGTCCTTCTTAGCATGTAACATAATCTTCAATCTTTTTTGCCGTAAGGCAAAAGTAATCTTAGTGGAGCGAAGCGAAACGCAATCTTACGTTGCACTAGGACACACGTTGTCACATACTATGTGACTCGTGTCTCGTGAACTACGTGAACAAAACAAACACACTATACACTGCTCCAACAGTCAACACGAGCAAGAGCAATGCACCAAGGAGTGCGATATGATGCAATTTATATTTTCCAGGATCAAGATCACCCAATTTTTTTGCGCGCCAATAAATCAGAAGAATGAGCAACATCTCAATACTACCAAACACACCACCGACAATATTGATCGCGGCAACAAATTGTCGAAGACCTAATAAAAAAATGATACAAGGAATACCAAGTGTCACCACCGTCGCAATGCGCCCACTCATATGATAATCCCATGACAGTGAATCTTTGAGCGATACACCATTGAGCAAAAAGCTGGTCGCCATGGCAAAGAATGCAAACGCATTGCCAAACAAAAACAACGTGTGGCCGAGCCTATTGCCAAGGCCTATCGTTGCAATTTCTGTTGTCCCCTGTCCTGTCACCCCTACAACGACGAGCGCAAATGTCAGATACAGCGCCATGACGAGCAACCCTCCTATGAGGATCGCGCGACGAAATGCTCCGTTATCATCTTTCAAAAGGGCATGTATCTCAGGCACTGCTGTCGTACCATGGAGAGAAAATAAGACCACACCATAGGGAAGAAAGAGATAGGCAAGATTTGTGGTATAGAGATGGGTGATGTCAATATGTGGCACACTCAGTGACGTGATAAACAACACAATCACCAAAATGCCAATGGTGAGAATCAGTTCAGCGGTCTTCACAGTGCGAAGCCCGAGCATCACAAGGAGTGCTGCGAATACAAAGAACACCAGACTCCACTCTACGCTACTGCCCCCAAAGAGCGCAGCAAGCGTTTCCCCTTCTCCAATCAGATAAATCACGAGCGCGCCAAACAGCATGCCATACATCATGACGGTCATGATCATCCCGCCTGCCTTTCCTAAATATTTTTTTGCAAACCCAACGAGCTGAAACGACCCATGTGTTCTCACTGCGACTTCGCCAAGCATGAGATTCAGTCCGATCATAAGCGCGCCTAAGCCAATAATATAGAGCACCCCAATCAACACACCCGCTTGTGCTACAGCATAGGGCAATCCGAGCACTCCAGCACCGATCGTCCCACTGATCATGAGTGCAACGCCTTCAGCCATAGAAAGTTTGCGTCGAAAAATTCCTTGATGCATGGCAAGGTCTGTGATTTCTAGTTGTGGGCGTTTTCGAAAGAACATGCGATTAAATAGCAACAAGCGTGATAAGGAGCAACAGAAGACCAAGTGTTTGCACGGTCACATGATGATGCTGATATCGAATCTCCCAAAAGATATTCATGAGAAGTGCGATGGTAAAGAAACCAATAAAGAAAAAGAATATGCCATTTGTAATATCAAACAAGTTTGTAATAGAAGACAGCAATGATTTCGAGGCAGTGTATTGTTCGATTGGTGTCATTTGTACTTTTGGCAGGTGCTGCCAATGCAGTGCATAGCTCACAACGTCACCACTCGCGAGTGTCACACGAAGCTCTGGTGCGAGTACTGCAGAGAAATACTCAGACACAGATTCATCAATATCGACTGATCCAGAGACAACTCCATAACTTCCTCCCTCTTCTGTGAGAGGAATCGCCGTGTCACCTATCAATACAGCCGCTGAACGATAGTCTTCGTTGATACTCGCAAATGCAGCAATACGAAATTGTGTGTCACTGATTTCTTCATACCGAACAAACGAACGATCAATATCAACCGGTGGAAGTGTTTCTTCTTGAACGTCTTCTGGCTCAACACTCACGGCAACAACTTCAGGTGTTGTATCTTCATCAAGAACAATGTCTTCAGCAACGGTTTCTTCTTCTTTTGTCCCGAGCACGTCGCCAAATGTGGTACTCGATACCACAGGAGCTGGTTCTTCGATTGCTACAAGGGCAAGTTCAGTGACATCCTCAAGAGGTGTATCGGTTACTTCTTCAAGAGTAGGAGCAACGACACTGCCAGACTTCTCAGCACCAAAGTGCTGCGCCACATACACGACCGGCACGCCATCATACATTCCTGCCGCGAGTCCAATACCAGTATCGTGATATTCTGGATCAATAAGATTTGCCAAATGCGTGGGACTATTCACCCAAGCATTGACGAGCGCGCGTGGATCAGAAAAACCAATGGCAAGATTTTCTCCTGCGGCGCTGTATGGATAGCCAACATCACTAAGCCAAGATGCCAGAGACTTTCCGTCAGGGCCGGTGTGCGCAAAATACGATGCACTCGCCATGTCTGTGGCTTTGTGTTGTGATGATGCAAAAAGGCGTTGCTCTGATGTGAGTGGCGCGATACCGTTTGCCACGCGCACCTCATTTGTGAGGGTAAAGAGTCTTGCCTGCTGATCTGCCAAAACATCTGGGATCACATATACCTCCACAGGAACAAGCAGCACAAAGGCAACCACGATCGCTTTCATCGCCAAAAATAGTCCACTATAAAAAATCGCCCGCTTTGTATGTAAGATATGCGGATGATAATTGTTCTCGCTATGTGGTATGAAAAAATGCTTGAGGGATGCCATACAAGAATGTCTGTAGTATAGCAATAAAGGAGTATTTATGACAACGTATCTACCAATGAGTCTGCCAATCCAATATATTTTTCTGGTGTCAGTGTAAAAAGAAATTGTTTGTCTTCTTCAGAAATATCAAGTGTTGCGACAAAATTCCTAATTGTTAGGCTATCAAGTCGTGTTCCCCTACTCAATTCTTTTAATCGTTCATACGCATCCTGCTGTCCATACTTTCGCAACATGGTTTGGATTGCTTCGGTAACGATTTCCGGATGTGCCTGCAATTCTTGCACAAGCGCAGACTGATTTGGGGTAATCGTAGCCATTCCTTTTATCATACTTTTTACTGCCAAGAATGCATGCGCAAGTGCTACGCCTTGATTGCGTATCATTGTGCTTCCGCTAAGATCTCTTTGCATACGTGAGACTGGCAGATGCGTCGCCAATGTTGTAAACAATCCGTTGGCAAGAGCAATATTGCCTTCAGCATGTTCAAAGTGAATCGGATTTACTTTATGCGGCATGGTACTTGATCCAACATGTTCTTTCTCTACCATTTGTCCAAACATTCCTCGACTAATATAGAGCCACATGTCTCGCGCCAGATCGAGAAGGATGGTATTTATACGAGAAACAATCTGATAACTTTCTGCAAGTGAATCATATGTATTGACTTGCGTCGTGAGCAGTAATTGTTCAAAGCCAAGGCTTGCAAGAAATGATTTGTGAAATCGAGGCCAGTCCACGTGCGCATCGAGTATCTGGTGTGCAGCAAACGTTCCTGTTGCCCCACTGCACTTTGCATCAAATGTCATGTTTGTAAGATTCGCACGCTGCTTTTTCAGTCTCTCTACAAAGACGGCAATTTCTTTCCCGACCGTAGTGGGTGTTGCCGCTTGTCCATGCGTGAGGGCAAGCATGGGGAGTCTCGCATGTGTCTTTGCAAATGTGGTTAGTGTGCTCATCAATCTATCAAGCGTTGGAACAAAGACCGTGCTCAGTGAATCACGCCAGAGTGACAGATATGCAATGTTATTGATATCTTCTGATGTCAGTGCGATATGAATAAAGGGAATTGCATGTGAAAGACCAAGCAATGGCAATCGTTCTTGCAAAAATATTTCAACGGCTTTTACATCATGATGAATCCTTTTTTCAATCTGTTTTACACGCGCAGCATCTTCGAGAGAAAACAATGTTGAAATGTTTCTAAGCTGCTCTTTTTGTATGTCTGAAAACGAAACCAACGCCGTGAAGGTTGTTTCTTCTGCGAGTGCAATAAGATATGCAATTTCAATATGCACACGAGAGCGAATCAATGCGTATTCTGAATGATATGCTGCAAGTTCTTGGACTTGTTCATAATATCGTCCGTCGATTGGGGAAATAGCAGTCAATGCGTTGTCAGCACCTTCTGCAAGATGTGAAGACAACACAACGGTTTCTGAACGCTTTGGACCAAATGACACAATACCGATCGGACACCCGACTTCTTTTTCTATGAAAGAGAGATATGTCTGCACTGCAGGGTCAAATCCTTGCATCGTTGTTGGCATCTCGCCTGTGTACACCTGTTGCCATCCAGAGAGCGTGGTGTACACGGGCTGCGCCTTTCGCATGTCAGACAAACTTGCCGGCATTTCGTGAACAAGTTTTCCATCAATATAATACGCCGTACATACCTTCAATTCATCAAATCCATTCAAGACATCGAGCTTTGTAATTGCAATTTCAGTGAGTGGATGTACGCGGGCACTTTGCCTTACTTGCACCAAATCAAGCCAACCAATGCGACGCGCTCTCCCTGTCGTTGTCCCATATTCTTGTCCAAGTTCGCGGATACGGTCCCCGACCGAATCAGTCAATTCTGTCACAAACGGACTTGTCCCGACACGACTAACGTATGCTTTTACCACACCGACAATCCGCTTTGGCGCATTGATGCCAAGTCCACTTCCGACTTCTGCGTGCGCTGCGACATTGTTTGAACTTGTCGTATGTGGATACAATCCATGATCAGGATCGAGTGACATTCCTTGTGCTCCTTCAAAAAGGATACGTTTCCCTGCTGTATACGCGTGTGCGAGTTCCACTTCGGTATCAGCAATATATTGTTTGAGTTGTTGTCCGTATGCAAGATATTGATTCGTGATTTCTTCTTTTGAAGATTGGAAGGTGCCACGAAGAACATTGGTAATCATGCCCACGTTGAAATCATACGCTTTGTCCAATTTTTCTCGAAACAGCTCTGGCTCGAGCAAATCGCCCATACGAATTCCATGGCGATACATTTTATCTGCATAGACCGGGGCAATACCACGCTTGGTGCTTCCGGCAGCGAGCGCACCCTGATGCCCAGAGAGTGCTTCATCCATGGCAATGTGATACGGCATGATGACATGCGCGCGTTCGCTGATAGCAAGTTTCAGTGGTCTACCGTTTTTTGTGATTTCTGCGATTTCTCCGAGAAGCACGCTGGGATCAATGACAACGCCATTTCCTATCACAGAATGGGTGTGTTCAGATACCACGCCACAGGGCAACAGATGCAATTTGTATGTTTGTTCTCCAACGACAATCGTATGCCCAGCATTATTTCCTCCGTGAAATCGAACAACATACTCTGCATCACTCGCAAGCACATCTGTGATTTTTCCTTTCCCCTCATCCCCCCATTGAGCACCCACGACAACGGTTGTTTGTGGTTTCATACTATTGCTAATTTACGTTGAACAGTGTCTCCAATATCTGCGTAATCATTTTATAATCAGTGTAATCCATGCTAGGTGATAGGATTGACATCATGCACACCACTTTCTCGCGAACCAGCGCTGGTGATGCGCACAAATGTTACGTTTTCTTGCAGCTCGGCGATCGTGTGTGCATTGGTGTAGCTCATACCCGAGCGAAGCCCCCCAACAAGCTGATACACAATATCTGCCACCACACCTTTGTATGGCACGATTGACTCTACGCCTTCTGGCACCACGTGCGATAGTTCTTTTTGTTCTTGTCCTTTTTGCTGGCGTTTTTGCGCCTGAGTAAAGCTGGCACTACCGCGAGATATTTTGAATTTTTTATCCCCTTTTGTCATCACGACGCCCGGACTTTCTGCCGTGCCTGCAAACATACTGCCAATCATCACTGTGTCCGCGCCTGCGCCAATTGCTTTCACAATATCACCAGACGTTTTGATGCCACCGTCTGCGATCACCGGAACGCCGTATGTTTTTGCCACTTTTGCGACTTCACTCACGGCAGTGAGCTGTGGCATGCCGCAACCGGTGACCAAACGAGTAATACAAATTGATCCAGGACCCACGCCAACTTTCAATGCATCAACACCTGCGTCACACAAATCTTTTGCCGCCTGCGCAGTTGCGATATTTCCGGCGATGAGTGGGGTGCCTGGCACGGCTTGTTTTAATGCTGCAATGGCATTGATCATGAGATCAGAGTGTCCGTGCGCGATATCAATCACGAGAACATCTGCGCCCGCTGTCACAACAGCTTTTGCTCGCTCGACAAAATCCCCATGCACGCCCACGGCAGCACCGACAATCAATCGTCCGTCTGTATCAAGATTTGCATCAGGAAAATCTACACTAAGTTTCATATCATCACTCGTAATAAGTCCGATAATGGTATTTTCTTCATCAACAAGTGGAAGTTTTTCTATTTTATGCCGTGCAAATATTGCTCGTGCATCTTCAAATGTTGTTTCTTTATTTCCAACAACAAGTTTTTCTCTTGGCGTCATAATCTGTGATACACGTGTATCACCATTTGGTGCATAGAGAAAATCTCGTCGTGATAAAATGCCAAGCAATTTTTTATCCGGACTTGCGACGAGCAGACCGGTGATGCCAATATCTGCGACATATTCTTTTGCAGAGGCAACGGTTTGATCTTGTTCTATGGTATAGGGATCTTCAATAATAAAATTTTGTGCGCGTTTTACACGCTTTACTTCTTCAACATTTTCTTCAATCGTATTGAAACGATGCAATATACCAATACCACCGAGGCGTGCCATGGCAATCGCCATGTCTGATCCTGTCACAGAATCCATGTTTGCTGTGACAATAGGTATGTTGATATCAAGCTGACGCGTCAATCTTGTTTTTGTCTGTGCATCGCTGCGAGAACTCAATGTAGAACGACGTGGGACGATGAGAACATCATCGTATGTGAGGGCAAATGGGATCTGCATAGCAAAAGGCATAAAAAAACCACCAATTGGCGGCGTGTATACTAAAACGACATCTGCATGAATCCTCCTGTGTAGGATCGTGATTTCTTCATAGCAGAAGTATCGTAGCATGTTTCTTTTTTGTGGGCAAATACTCGACGAGAAAAGTTATCCGCAGTATACTGATGTGCAGAGCAGCCACAAAAGGAGGTCGCTCATGCCCGACAATGCACAAAGCAGTGCCAATGGCGATACCCTTAGAGGGAATCCCTACATCGCCCGTGAACATGTCATCCTAAACCCTACAGATCCAAACTACGGAGGACGTCCCATCCCGAGGATCTGTGATCACTGCGTATTCCAACGCCGTGTGGGTACGACCAAGTACTCTGGTTGTTTGGTGGCCCACCAAAGGCCACTGACTGCCTTCCAGATCACGCAAGGTGATATACCTGATGTGCTTGATGGCAAACAGGTGGGGAACTACTGCACTTCATGGACACGTGTCGCACGCTGAGCAGACACGCGCGCGCGCCGGTGAGTCTCGTACTCACCGGCGCAGCGCATCAAAAAAAGATGACACATTTGTGCATCTCTTTTTTTATATATACTCTTCCGCTTTTTTATTTTTTTGGTTGCAATGTATCTTGAATGAGCGCCCAATATCGATTGTCATCTTTTTGCGTTTTCATAAAGTACCACCACTCCACACCCCAAAAATATACACGAGATGCACCAATGCGTGACGCATAGGAAATATTGTCTGCAAGAAATACCGGATTCATGGTCTGTTCCATGTCTTCGATCGTTGTATCAAGTGGTGTGCTGTCGGTAAACCATGGCTCTGCTTGCAATTCTGAAACAACAAATTGATCGTGTGGCTTATCCCACAGCGCTGCTTTCAAACGGTAAAAACCTGCTGGCAGCCACTTGTATGAAAAAATCATACCACCAGGTGTGCGTACTCGTCGATATAATGTAGTTCCTAATACATCTCCAAGTTTGCTTGGTCTTCGCCATGATGCGAGTTCTCCACTATCTGTCATAACAATCTTACGATCAGGATCAAGGTGTTGAACCAACGCAAGTTCAGAGTAGACAGCCTCTTGATCAAACCTCGCACAGTCCCCAAATGCAAATCGGATAAACGCTTCGTTTTCTACTTGCCACAATTCAAGCGCTGGATGATCTTGATAGCGTTCTACAACCGTGCGGACATAGGCAAGCAGCTTTGTGCGATATGATTCTTGTTCAATACCATTGACCCATGCAGGGACATGGCACTCAGGCCAGCGTGGAGCTTTTTGTCCTACGACCAACATGACTTTCACATTATAGGTTGCTGCTTCTTCCATCATCCAGTCCACATTTGAAAAGTCATACGTACCTTCTTCACTCTCAATATCACTCCACATGGCAGCAATCCTGATATAGTTTGGATGCAGGTCAGTCAGCATTGCTTGATATGCCTGTCGCCAGTCAAGCCCGAGAGATGTTGCATGGTCAGGACTAAAACTAATGCCATAGCCGACGTCGTACGTTTTGTGACTATAGGACCAGAAGACGATCCACAGTGCAAGTGCGATGAGAAGTATTGTGGCAAGAGTATATCCGAGGAGTTTCATAGATTTAGAATGTTGAATGTCCCGCAAAGCGGGATAGAATGTAGGATCTTGAATGCAGAATATGGAATGTTGAATGCAACATTCTACATTCTATATTCCACATTCTACAATACAAAAAGTGCTGAGCCCAGTATAACAAATATCATCGCCACTGTCTGTACGGCAATCTCTCGACGAGAAAATGTTTCTTTCAAAACACGTGGCGCAAATTTGGTGAGGAGCACGATGAAGAGGGTCATCAAGGCATACTGCACACCAACAAGTGCATTCACGAGCGTCACACTACCAACTGCGATCGCGAGCTGGATGAGGACCACACCGACCACGCCGAGGACTTTGTTACTCACAATAATCAGTATGCCTCTGACGCCGCGAAACGCAGCGTTTTCTCCTTCTGCTTTTTTCACTCGATGAAACGTATTGCGAACAGCAGGAGAAAAAAGACAAACAATCCCAACCAACCCGGTCGTGGCGCGCGTCCACACAAATCCGGTGAGAAATGGATAGAGTTCATACAAATATTTTGCTGTCACGTGTGAGATAGCAAAGAGAAGAGCCGCAAGGATTCCCCACGCAAAACTGCTGTTGAATTCTACAAGCCCTTTCTCATTAAAAAATGCGAGTAACAATGTTGCTCCTGCAAGCACTGCCATGCCGGCGATCTCAATCGTGCGAAGTGTTTCCCCGAGAAAAACAAACGCGAGCACAAAAATAACAATGGTAATCATCGCGCCAATAAATGGGTTGATATGGCTTGCTTCTCCCTTTTTTACGGACAAAAACATTGCCCACAAACCAAATCCAAATCCAAGCCCAGAGACAAGTGCCCAGAGCCAATCAATCCCATGTAAAAGCCCTACTCCAAACGGAAACGCAAGCAGCGCGCCAAACATGAAGATGGTAGAATAAAACGTATACACAATAGGATTGCTAAGTGTTTTTGTGAGGATCAATTTGTCGAGCACAAACACAATCGCAAGTGCAACGTATCCGGCAAGAGCAAGAAGTAACCAAAGCATAGATTAAGAAAAATACGGAATCCCCCACCAAAGAGATGGCTCAACATAACGGTGCGGGATTTCAAGTGCGAGTAACTTCGTTATATCTTCTTGTGACAATGTGAAAGAAATTGCATCGATATTTTCAGCAATGCGTGACGGCGTGGTACTTTTTGGAATGACCACAACACCTCGGTCAAGGCCAAAACGAAGGAGCACCTGTGCTGGTGTTTTTCCATACGCTTTAGCAATCGACATAACAATGGGATGATCAATCAGTTTTGGGGTAGGATCTCCTTCATGCTGTCCGCCAGGACGACCAAGTGGTGAATACGCCGTTATATGAATATTTTTTTCATGACAAAATGCGCGGAGGGATTCTTGTGGCAAGTACGGATGCATTTCCACTTGATTCATCGCCGGCACAATTGCCACTCGCTCGAGCAGCGATGTGAGCATGTCTTCTGTAAAATTTGACACACCAATTGCGCGGACTAATCCCGTTTCAACCAACATCTCCATTGCTTGCCATGTTTCTTCAAAAGGAATATCAATAATCTCACCTGTATCATTTTGTGCAATTCTCCAATGCATCAGATACAAATCTAGATAGTCGAGCTGTAGGTCTTTCAATGTCTTTTCACACGCATGGCGCACACGAGTTGGATCATGTTCGGTATTCCAGAGTTTGCTTGTGATGAAGACGTCCTCTCGTTTCACACTGCCACGAGAAAACACACTGCTCAGTGCCTCTCCGATTTCTGCTTCATTTTCATAAATCGCCGCACAATCGATGTGCGTGTATCCAGCCTCTTCGAGCGCATAGCGCACCGCCTCCCCCACTTTCCCAGCCTCAGCCTTCCACGTCCCCAGCCCAATCTGTGGCATGTTCATCCCAGTATTCAACTCGATCATCGGAAGAACCATATTTGAAATTAGAAATTAGAAATTTGTCCCGCAGAGACGGGATCCCGCTTTGCGGGACTTACATTAAATGCATATCTTCTATCTCACTCCTCTTTCCCTTCAGCACAATCTCTTCTATATGATACGCACCATTTCTCGGCGCATTGAGAAAGCCACTCATGGCAGCCTCAGCCAGCCAGCCGGATTCGAGCCAGTCAAAGAGCCATTCGTGTGTAAACGCCGGATCTTCTTGTTCAAATCCTGCATTCACGGCATGAAGCCAGGCCTTATTGTATTCTTCTTGCGACCCAATTGTTGGTGCGATAATGATCGGAATACCAAGGCCGGCGTAAAATGACAATTCACTCGGCTTTGTCCAAAGAATATCTGTGGTGCGGAGTACTTCGTTAAATTGTGAAAAATAATCCAGCTTATGTTTTGCAAACATAATATTCACCGTACCACCAAGATGTTTTTCGAGATGAAGTTCTTTTACTTTTTCATCATAAAATCGATACACATCATTGCGTGAACCAGCGACAAGATTGAGACGAACAGTTCCTTTTTCTATATGTACACGCAAACTTTCGAGAATCGTGACTCCCACATCTCGCTGAGCACCAGCACCACCGACAGCGAAGGTAATGGTCAATGGATGTTTTGCATTCAAATTGCAATACTGCTTGCCGAGGTAGGTATGCAACGTGCTTTCGTATTTTTTTTGATATTTTCCATGCGGATCGAGATTGCCAATACGACACCCAAGATCTTCTTTGAGTGTTTTGATAGTCTTCCCCCCAATATTTTCTTTTGGTAATGGAAATCCTGTCACAAAAATATTTTTTTCTTTCACCCCATACAGCATGAGACGCTGTTTTACTCGCTTTGTAGGTGCAAAGTACTGAATTCTACTTTTTTCAGGATGAAGCGGAGCCCAGGCACGACTAATATCCGTATCTGTACACAAGCAAAAAATGTCCCCTTTGTATCCATGCTCTTCGGCAAAAAATGCCGTGATGAAAAAGGACGTGACAAATGGTTTTGGATCTTCATTGAGCACCTCTATAAGATGTTTCCCCCACCCTTTTGAAATCATCTTATAAATTTGTTTGAGCTGAAGTGATGGCGCTGACAAATCTCTCTTTGGATAAAATGGTTTGATCCGCTGGACATAGTCCATGATATCAAAAATCGGCTGGCCAATGAGCGGAATCTTTTTCATACGAGAAATAGTCTCGTACACTTTTTGATTATTTTCCCACGTTCGTTTGTCTTTTTTGGGAATACCGCCGTAATTGTTTGCCGTGATGATCCCAGCTTGTTGCCACCCTACCGGGCAGGCAGCCATATCTTTCAATGGATATACCGCCCGCTGATGTCCGTATCCCATGTCTACTGTGACAATATAGGCCTCTTTGTTTGATTGTGGTGTTTTTTTCGTTGCCATAGCGAGTATGAATAGTATATCACAAAAATTATTCTGCTCACATGGCGAGTCTTGATTTTTTCGTGTATATTGAGTATTATAGCGAAGCAAAAAAAGATGGGCTTGTCCTGCCTTTCGCGAAAGGCGGAGCGCGTCCCTCCCTTCACGAAGGGAGGGATATATCGTATAGTGTGTATCAAACAGGAGGGGCTATGTTCTATACCTACCTATTGCAAAGTACAAAGGACAACAATTTTTATATTGGATCAACGACGGATTTAAAAAGAAGATTCACCGAACATAACGATGGGAAAGTTTCTTCAACAAAATTTCGTCGTCCAATGAAATTGGTATATTACGAAGCCTATCCAGAAGAACATCTGGCACGAGTACGCGAACAAAAATTAAAAGATTTTGGTTCAGCATACACAGCACTATTAAAAAGATTAGGGTATAAATAATATAGATATATAGTACGTTGTATAGTGGCTTGTCCCTGCCTTTCGCGAAAGGCGGGATAAATACTGTGGTCTTCAAAAGAAGATGAGGCAAACAAAAAAATGCATATACATACATGGGCGCATCGTATAGTGGTAGTACATTGGTCTCCAAAACCAATTGCGTGGGTTCGATTCCTACTGCGCCTGCACTGGAAAACATACCAAAAATAAGGTATGTTTTTATAGATAATAGAATAAACGATATGAAAAAAATAACCATCTCCCCCATGCCGACAATAGATTTTCTCTACATATTTTTTGCAGGTCTTTTGGGGGCAATCAGCTTCGGCATTGTATTTGGACTCATTGGTCTCTTGTTTGCAGATTATCTCGGCTTTCCACTCGCGGTAGGATCTGAAGAATTTATGATGGGAGCTAGCATGATCTTCTACAGTACGCTTGCAATACCAGTCGGCGCATATATTGGATGCCTCAAAACTGCAAAATATTTATCATATACAACAAAAGACCTATACTCTTATTTTACAGGGTTTGTCCTTATTGCGATTGGATTATTTTTGAAAGATTATGTAAGTGTCTATTCATTGCTAGCATTCGGTGCAGTCAGTGCATTGGTCTTTGCAATGGTAATGGGGGTCTCTGCAAGCAAATCACAAAAGTCTGACATGACAAAATAGGTCAAATCGATTTAATCGTTATTCATATCCAGCCCCAAGCTGAATTTTGAAGTATCGTTCCAAGTGCGTCTCACAACGCATGCTAACAAGATAAGACTTACCCTAGTCTTATTTTTTTTACCAAAAATTGGATAATGTTTCTATAATAATATACTATATATGATAATCAAGAATATATTATTCAAGATTAATAGATATAGATTATGTATAGAAAAGGAGAAGTCATAGGTGTCGGGAATGACAAACGCATATATGCTGACGCAATAACTCCTGAGACAAGAGTTATTGCTGAATTTCGCAAGGAACAAACACCTGAAGAAATAAAGAGTGTGTACTATCTTGGGAACATAGCTCATATATTATTCCCTCAAAATGTACCCAAAGTATATGAAGCAGGGATGCATCCACAAGAACATACGAAAGTAGAAAGAAAAAAGGTGGATGTCAATCATAAAAATACGGCTGATCTCATGGTGACATACGAAGATTATTTCATGGGAGATGGTGAAACGGGACCTTCTTCAGAAGAAGATAGTGAGATGGATGTAGATATAGAAAAAAAAGAAACCGATCCAAGAGTAAAACAACTTTTAACAAAAGCGTCTTCTGTCGGATTATATTTTGATACAGGCGGACAAAATTTTTCTTTTGACGATTTGGGTACTGTCCAATATCTTGAAGTGAATCCAGCATTTCATATAGAAAAAAACCACGTCCGTTTGCACTTCAACGAAAGCAAATTAAGAGATGCCATACAAGCATTAGAAAATGAAAAAGAGAAAAAAAAGGCTACACTATATTTCGAACGATTGATGTCTTTGATCCAAGTAGCACAAAATAATCTTATACAATAGTTCCAACTTCCTCCTTCCTCTACGATCCCCTGCACCTCCTGCAGTAGCTCCTGCCGGCAGGCAGGTTAGCGAAGGCACGGCACTTGAAAAACAGAGTGAAAAACACTCTGTTTTTCTTTTTGACATGAAGGGAAGAACGGAGTATTGTACAAGTAAACATATACATTATATTGGTATGGCTCATCAAAAAAATACAATCGGAAAAAACATCAAACGATTACGGCAAGAACAAAAAATTTCCCAAGATCGTCTTTCAAAACTTGCGGATCTTTCTTTGAATACTATTGTTACCGTTGAAAGTGGCGCAAACGAAAATCCTACTATTGATACGCTCACAAGGATTGCGAAAGCGTTTCAAGTTGGCGTGGATGACCTCATAACATAACACCCACTATGTCTAAACAAACACCTACCAATAATCTCGCTATCTACCAAGCTAAAAACGGCGCGATTGAATTTCGCGGTGATTTTGAGCAAGAGACGGTTTGGGGAAATTTAAATCAAATTGCCGATCTTTTTGGTCGCGACAAGTCCGTTGTTTCCCGCCATATAAAAAACATCTATAAAACAGGCGAATTAAACGAAACGGCAACTGTTGCAAAAATTGCAACAGTTCAAAAGGAAGGAAGGAGAGAAGTGATGCGTGAAATTGAGTACTTCAACCTTGATGTTATTTTGTCCGTTGGGTACAGAGTAGATTCCAAGCAAGCCACGCAATTCCGCAAATGGTCAACGCAAGCGCTCAAGGCACACCTTGTAGACGGGTATACCATCAACAAAAAACGCATCGGTAATAACTACGAACACTTTTTGCGTGCAGTGGCAGAAACAAAAGCACTCCTCCCTGTGGGCAACAAGGTTTCTACCGAGGATATACTTGAACTCGTGAACGCATTTGCTGCTACGTGGTTTTCGCTCGATGCATATGACAAAGACGCATTTCCTCAAAAAACAGCCTCAAAAAAGTCAGTTTCAGTTGACACTGTAAAGCTACTCAATGCGATTGGTGAGTTGAAGCAAGAACTGATAACCAAAAAGCAAGCAACAAACCTATTTGCACAAGAAAGGAAGACGGGAACAGTAGAAGGAATCGTCGGAAATGTATTTCAGTCTGCCTTTGGCAAAGATGTATATCCAAGTATAGAAGAAAAGGCCGCACACATCCTCTACTTCATGGTAAAAAATCATCCATTCACCGATGGCAACAAGCGCAGCGGAGCCTTTGCATTTGTTTGGTTTCTACGAAAAGCTGGTTTACTCCGACCAAGTCTTACTCCAGAAGCGTTGACTGCCATTACCCTCCTCATTGCAGAGAGTAATCCAAAAGATAAAGACAAAATGGTGGGACTAGTGGTGATGTTAATCAAATAACTATGGCAAATAAAAACCTTACAAAAGCAAAAAAGGCAAAAAATGATGAATTTTATACTCAATTTTCAGATATTCAAAAAGAAGTTGAGTCTTATCTTGAGTATAACCCAGATACTTTTAAAGATAAGATAATTTACAGTAATTGTGACGACCCGTTCGAAAGTAATTTCTTTCGCTATTTTGTATTAAATTTTGATCGTTTAGGACTAAAGAGACTTATTTCAACGAGCTACAAACCCTCACCTGTTGCCAATACGCAACTGGGATTATTTGGCGATGACAAAACACTTGAAAAAGTAAAAGGCCGTCCAAAAGTAACCGCTAACAAATTCATCATCAACGAAGTTGGCGATATCGACGGCGACGGCTCTTTTACGCTAGAAGATATTGCCCAACAGCTTCGAGCGAATAAAAATAACGAATGGACTCCGCTTGAGGGCGATGGTGATTTTAGAAGTGCCGAATGTGTCGAGTTGCTCAAACAATCTGACATCGTAGTTACTAATCCTCCATTTAGTTTATTCCGTGAATATATTACGCAACTTTTCGAACACAAAAAGCAATTTCTAATTATTGGTAGCATGAACTCAATTACTTACAAAGAAATCTTTGTGTTGATTAAAAATAATAAATTGTGGTTAGGTAATGGGTTTAATGCTGGCAATGCATATTTTTCAACTCCCAATGCGCGAAAAGATTTTGCTTCTGGTGTGTATGATGAAAAAACTGGTCTTGTAAAATTTCGGAATTGTCATTGGTTTACTAATTTAGATCATGGTCGTCGTCATCAGCCTCTTAATCTGATGACAACAAATGAAAACCTAAGATTTAATAAAAAAATGCAAGGCAAAACTACTTATGATCGTTATGACAATTATGACGCTATTGATGTACCATTTACAAAAGCTATCCCTTCTGACTACGAAGGAGTAATGGGTGTTCCTATAAGCTTTCTCGATAAGTACAATCCTAATCAGTTTGAGATATTGGGCTCTGACACAGACATAAAAGAAGGTAAACTTCCACTTTTAATAATAAGTAAATGGAATGGAAAGCTAGACAGAGGTTATATACATGGAAAGAGAATCTTCAGTAGAATGTTTATTAAGCACAAAAAGAAATAATATGAAAACAACCTTAAAAAATGATATCACCGTTAAAGAAGTTTGCGACGGCTTTGAATACAACGAATTTGAAGGAAAAGGTTTGTTTGGTCTCTCTGGCAAACTAACTATTCAGCCAGAGTATCAGCGTAATTATATTTATGCTGACGGCAAACGTGACGTTGCTGTAATTGACTCAATTTTAAAGGGTTATCCTATCGGTTTGATCTATTTCAATCAGGCTGGTAAAGACGAGTTTGAAGTATTAGATGGTCAACAGCGCATCACGAGTATAGGTCGTTTTGTTACTGGCAAATTTGCTGTTAAAGATAAAAACGGTCACGAGCAATACTACAGCGGTATGTCTGAGAGTCAGCGTGAGCAAATTATGAAGACTAAGTTGTTGGTGTATGTGTGCGAAGGTGACGAGCCTGAGATCAAAGATTGGTTCAAGACTATTAACATTGCTGGAGTGCCATTAACTGAACAAGAGATTCTTAACGCGGTATATTCTGGGCCATTCGTTACTCGAGCTCGTGAAGAGTTTAGTAATAGTCAAAATACCAACATCCAGAAATGGAGTGCGTACATCGCAGGTGATATCAAGCGTCAGGCATACTTGGAACGAGCTCTAGATTGGGTTTCTGATGGATCAATCGATAGTTATATGAGCAAACACCGCAATGACAAAAATATTACTGAACTAAAAAAACATTTTGATACTATCATTGACTGGGTCTCAACTATCTTTACTGACGTTGAGAGCGATATGAAAGGCCTTGAGTGGAACAGGATTTATGAGACATATCACAAGAAGAAATACAATCCGACTACCATCTCTGCTTCTGTTCAGAAGCTCTATGCTGATGGTTTCGTAAAAAGTCGCAAAGGCATTTTTGAATATGTTTTAGGCGGAGAAGTTGAAACTAAACTACTTGAAATACGAGTATTTGAGGACTCAACAAAACGTTCAGTTTACGAAGCTCAAACTGCTATTGCAAAGAAAAAAGGTGTTTCAAACTGTCCACATTGTGCTATTGGGCATGATGCCAATAAAGAAAAAATTTGGACTTTAAGCGATATGGATGCTGATCATGTGGCTGCTTGGAGTAAAGGTGGAAAAACGGAAGCAAAAAACTGTGAGATGTTGTGTAAAACGCATAATCGTGCCAAAGGTAATCGGTAAAATATTATGCACCTCACAAAAACCGACTATCTCGAATATACCTTTTGCAAAAAGAACCTTTGGCTCAAAAAACATAAGCCAGAGCTTTTTGAAGATGTAGAATTGTCGGAATTTGAAAAAAAAATTATTGAGGAAGGGAATTTGGCTGATGAGGCTGCAAGAAATTTATTTCCTGATGGAGAATTGATCGGTATCGTCGGAGTAAATGCTATACCTGTTACAAAAAAGATACTGGAGAAAAACCCACCAGTATTATTTCAAGGTGCATTTTCATTCAATGACTTTTTTGTTCAAGCGGATATTTTACGTTACAACGACATTTTAAAGGGTTGGGAACTTTACGAAGTAAAAGCAACAAATGATGTAAAACGAGAAATCCCTCATCACCATATCAACGACCTTGCGTTTCAAAAAATTGTAATTGAACAAAATGGGATACACATTATAAAAGCAGGCGTTATTCACCTTAACGGCGAATATAGACAACGAGGCAAAGTAAACTATAACGAACTGTTCATCATTGCCGAGCTTACTGATGAAGTACTAGAAGCGGAAGAACTTGTACGTGGGCAGATGCGTGATATTCACACATATATGGACATGGCAGAAGAAAAAAATTGTGAATGTTTGTATCGAGGTAGAAATGCACAATGTACAACGTTCGCTTACTCTAATCCTGAAGTGCCTGAATACTCTGTTCACGATATCAATAGAATTGGCGGAAGCAAAAAACTGTTTTTTGACTGGATAGATAGAGGGATCTACCGGCTCGAAGATATAGATAACCCAGAAAATCTTACAGGATCAAAAAAGGCACAATATACTGCGTACATAACAGGTAAGCCTCTCATAGACAAAGAAGCAATACAAAAAGAACTTGGTGAATTGGTTTTTCCTCTCCAATTTTTTGATTACGAAGGATATTCTAGTGCTATCCCCAGCTTTAACGGCTTCGGTGCGTATGAACAAGTGCCTTTTCAATATTCACTACATACGCTCCATGAAGACGGAACGCTTGAACACCGAGAATATCTCATCACAGAGCCAGAGAATGATTTGACTTTGCCATTGGTAGAAAGAATGAAAGAAGACTTTGATGATGTTGGTACTGTCATATCTTGGTACAAATCATACGAATCACAACGAAACGACAAACTAGCAGAACTTCATCCAAATCATGCAGACTTTCTTATTGGCCTCAATGACAGAATGTTTGACCTCATGACAATGTTTTCCAAAAATTATTATGTGGATGCACGGTTCAAAGGGAGTGCAAGCATAAAAAATGTTCTGCCGGTCATTGTACCGGAATTAACGTACAAAGTACTTGGTATTCAAAAAGGAGATCAAGCAGTAGAACGTTGGGAAAAAATGATATTTGCAGATATTCATCCAGATGAAAAGAAAGAAATAAAAAAAGATTTGCTTGAGTATTGCAAATTGGATACTTTGGCGATGGTGAGGATTTGGGAGTTTCTAATGAAAATAAAAAATGTATGAATATGCACAGCCCTCTTTCTTCAATTCAACAACTACAATCAATATTAAGTAGTCCTTCGAAAAAAATCGGATTCCTTTTTGGGGCTGGAATTTCAATGGAAAAAAAAGATAAGAGTGATTTGGTGGTAGGAACTGATGACAAAAAAGATGAGAACGGTAATGTAATAAAAGAAGGAATGACAAGTCTCGCAATTAAAAATTTATCAGAGGAACAAAAAAAAGCTGTAGATTTAATAAAGAATGAGGTTGAAACAGAAAATAAAAAATTTAACATCGAAAGTCTCTTATCAAAAATTTCTGAAAAAGAAAGAGCTGTTGGCGATCAAGAGCTTTGTGGTTTAACAAAAGAAAAATTATTAAATTTGAGAAAGGATATACAGGATAAAATAAGAGATTTGGTTTCCGTACATAGGGTGGATGATAAAGAAATTGATATTGAGGCATTAAATCACAGCACATTTGCTCAATGGATTAGTAATGCTGATAGAGAATTCTCAGTAGAAATTTTTACAACAAATTACGATTATCTACTAGAACTAGCACTTGAAAAACAAGGAATTCCCTATTTCGATGGTTTTGTGGGTAGTTATGAAGCATTTTTTTGCCCTGAATGGATTGAAGATGACACGCCTGTCAAAAATTGGGTAAAGCTATGGAAATTACATGGTTCACTTGGTTGGGCACAGAATAGTAAAAAAGAAATAATTAGAACATCTGGTAATACCGGTGCGGCGATGATATACCCTTCATTTTTGAAATATGACCATTCCAAAAAACAGCCATACTTGAGCTATATGGATAGATTGTCCGATTTTTTAAAGCAAGAAGATTCTGTCTTATTTGTTTGTGGTTATTCATTTGGAGATGAACATATAAATGAAATAATTTTGACAGCACTTACGCACTCTCGCTCATCACATGTATTTGTGTTGAAAAATGGAGAAATGGAAAAATCTAGCCATCTTTCAAAAGAAATTGCACAAAAAAATTCTAGAATTTCAGTTTATGCAAAACGTACCTGTATTATTGGAGGTAAATTTGGAGAATGGAAGCTCGATAGAGAACCAGACAGAAATGAATCCTACAACATATTAGATTATGCTTTTGATGAAGACGCTACACCTGATGGAGTACCATGGACAGGAAGAGGTGATTTTCGTCTTGGAGACTTTAAAAAATTTACGGAGTTTTTAGAGCTTTTCTACCATAATTCGAGATATATCAATAAATGACATGAGAAATAAAGAGACATTTATAGGTAAAGTGAGAAGTGTCACAGGTAGTACGCTTGCTATTGAGTTACACGAAGATATTAGATCAACGTTACCTATTATTGATGGGATATTATATAGAATTGGACAAATTGGTTCTTTTATAAGAATTCCTTTTGGTTATGTTGATTTATATGGAGTAATTACACAAGCTGGATCAGACGCTATACCAGAAAAATTAGCGGAGCAAGAGGGTTTGAAAGGATCTCGCTGGATTAAGGCTACTCTTATTGGAGAAAGGGTCGGTAATAGATTTGAAAGAGGGGTGTTGCAATTTCCTATTGCTGATGACGAAGTTCATTTGGTCACGAAGGATGATTTGGAATTGATATATGGTGGAATTGATGAATCAAAGTCAATAGTAGTTGGACAGGTCAGTGCCTCTGAAAATCTGTCAGCAAGAATAGATATAGACAGATTAATTAATAGACATTGCGCCATACTTGGCTCTACAGGAAGTGGAAAATCAAATACAGTTTCTGTAATACTAGAAGCAATTGCTTCTAGACATCATGATGATGAAAATATAAAAAGTACGAGAATTCTTTTGGTCGACCCTCATGGTGAGTATGGCGATATTTTAAAAAATTATAGTCAAATATTTAAGTTAGGAGCAGACTTGTCAAAAGGAGAAAAAGAACTAGTTGTTCCATATTGGGCTTTACCTTTTCAAGAATTTATAAAAAGTTTTCCAGGTAATCTAACTGAAAAGCAGGAAGAGTACATACGTGAAGAAATTCTACAAAGAAAGATTAAGGCTTCTAAAAAATTAAATCCTATTCCACAAGAGGAGGCAATTACAGCTGATAGCCCTATCCCTTTCAGTATTAAACAACTATGGTTTGACCTTATTGATATAGAGCAAAAAACTTTTAATAACAAGGAGTTAACCGAAGTCGCACTCGAATCACTAGGCGATCCTGAGGCACTTAAGCCTAACAAATACTCCATAGCGTCAACAAATAATACAGCCCCTTTCAGTAATAACAGGGTTGCGCAGGGTATTTCAAGTTTTTTAAACTTAATGCGGAATAGAATTTTAGATCAAAGATTTAAGTTTTTATTCAAACTAGACACGCTCTCTCCTGGTATTGACGGAACTATTTCAAGTGATTTAGACAGTCTCATTGAAAGTTGGATTGGGACAGAGAAACCAATAACTATTTTAGACCTATCGAGTATACCCTCTGAAATCATGGGTTCAATTTCTGGTTCTTTGCTTTCAATAATTTATGAATTTCTATATTGGGGACAGAATGAAGATGTGGGAGGTCGCCAAACACCTATTCTGTTTGTACTAGAAGAGGCACATAATTATCTAAAGTCAGGCGAGAATTCTATTGCCTCAAGAACTGTACAAAAAATTGCAAAAGAGGGTAGAAAATATGGTTCAGGTTTACTACTCGTAACCCAACGACCTTCTGAACTGGATGATACTGTTTTGAGTCAATGTGGTTCAGTTATCGCGTTGAGAATGACAAATTCTAGCGATAGAGGCCACGTAAAGAGTGCTGTCGAGGATTCCCTAAACGAGTTAGTTGATTTGCTTCCGAGCCTAAGAACAGGTGAAGGTTTAATTATGGGTGAATGTGTAAAATTACCTATGCGAACTAAATTTTCTAAAACTAGGGAATCTAAAAGTACAGACCCACTTGTTTCTAAGCAGTGGAAAACAACTCTTCCAGAATCCTCTAACTATAATAAAGTTTTAGAAAATTGGAGAAATAATAAATTTTCTTAATTATTAAACATATGGAAAGAAAACCAGTACAATCATCAAATCTTGCTGCTATTGGATATGATCCTTTGACAGAAACTTTGGAGGTGGAATTCACAGATGGGTCTGTCTATGAGTATAAGAACGTCTCTCAATTTATATACGATGAGCTGATGAATGCTTCGTCTCATGGTTCTTATTTTAATAGAGAAATCAGTAAAAGTTTTCCGTATGAGAAAATAGGTTAAATATGAAATAGGATTGTTTGAGGGAGGGGCAATTCTCCTTTTTGATTCCCCTCTTCCCCCTCCCCCAAACCAGAAATAGAAGTTTTGAATGAATAGAATTAATTGGATACAATTGGACGTAGTTAATATATCCAAAAACCAATAATCTGTTATACTTTCATAGAAGTATCATTCTCACATGAAACATTCAACATTCCACTATCATCTATCACGTATGACCCTCCTCTTTCTCATACTGATCCCCATCCTCATCATTATTGTGGGGATGTATGTTTTCTTTTGGAAAAACGCTGTACCAACAGGAGAACAATTTGTGACCGTATGCTCGGATGAAGATGTGTCGTGCCACCCGACGAATCTCCCGTATCAAGATGCAACACTTCCGACTCAGGAACGAGTTGTTGATTTGCTCGGCAGGATGACTCTGGCAGAAAAAATAGGACAAATGGCACTTGTTGAAAAAAATAGTATTAAAAACAACAATGACATTGCAACGTATGGACTTGGTGCCATTATGAGTGGTGGTGGAGGAAAACCCACTGACAATAGTCCTACAGGTTGGAAAGACATGATACAGTCATTTCAAACAAAGAGCCAAACAACACGTCTTCAAATTCCCCTCTTGTATGGCGTGGATGCAAATCATGGACATGGCAATGTACCAGGAGCAACAATTTTTCCACACGCTATCGGACTTGGCGCGACAAACAACGCGGAACTCGTAAAAAATATTGCAAAAGCAACCGCACAAGAAGCAGAAGCGACTGGCGTTAATTGGATATTTTCTCCAAATCTTGACGTGACAAACGATGTCAGATGGGGACGAACGTATGAGACGTTTGGTTCAAACACAGAAACCATCGCTAAACTTGGACAAGCATCTATAGAAGGTATGAACACGGTGCCGACGATGCTTGCGGGCGCAAAACACTTTATCGGGAATGGTGCGACCGAGTGGGGATCATCTGAAAACAAAAATTTTTTTATCGACCAAGGCAATGCTTCTGTATCTGAAGAAGAATTGCGAAAGACGCATCTGATACCCTTTATCTCCGCCATTGATGCTGGAGCCAAATCAATTATGATTGGTCTCAATCAATGGAACAATGAAAAAATTATATTTCACACATATCTTATACAGGATGTATTAAAAGGTAAGCTTGGATTTGACGGATTTGTCTTCTCAGACTGGTATGGCGTATACGAGGGGGAATCAAATAAATCAACAGCACTCATCAGTGCCATCAATGCTGGCGTAGATATGGTGATGCTTCCCTATGATTACACACAATTCTCTCGTATCATGCACCGCGCCGTACAAAATGGCGATATTTCAGAAGCACGGATTGATGATGCTGTGACGAGAATTCTCACGGTAAAATTTGATAAAGGACTTTTTGATACAACACCAACAAACGTCTCAGACCTCGACATCGTCGGATCAAAAGAACACAAAGATCTTGCACGAATTGCAGTACAACAATCTCTGGTGTTGTTAAAAAATAAGAACGTCCTTCCCCTCTCTAAAAAAGTGAATTCCATATTTATAGCAGGATCGAGCGCAGATAATATTGGAAGACAATCTGGTGGGTGGACAGTAGAGTGGTCTGGTATTGATGGAAATTGGATCCCCGGAACGACGATATTGGAAGGAATAAAAAACACCGTATCCCCTACCACGAATATTCAATATGACATGCAGGGATCATTTCCAACACAAACAGAAAAAGCAGATGTTGGTATTGCGATTGTAGGAGAAATGCCGTATGCAGAAGGCTGGGGAGACAATGCACACCCATCACTTTCTGAAGAAGATATCAATACTATTGAAGCATTGAAAGCACAGAGTAAAAAAATTGTAGTGATTATTGTTTCTGGTCGTCCGCTTGATATTGCCCCATATATTGACGAGTGGGATGCCGTTGTGGCCGTATGGCTTCCTGGTTCTGAAGGAATGGGAATTGCAGATGTTCTGTTTGGAGATGTTTCATTCACAGGGAAACTTCCTATTGAGTGGACATGGTAAACAGTGTTTTTCTATGCCAACAATAACTTTCAAAACAACACTCCTCACCATTGGCTCATGGACTATTCTTCGATTGCCAAAACAGGCAAGCGCGAAACTCCCCTCTCGCGGCATGTGTATGGTGGAAGGAAAAATCAATGATGTGCCATTTCAGACACCACTCGAACCAGATGGTGAAGGTAGTCATTGGTTTCGTGTCGATGCCACACTGGCAAAGAAAGCTGGTGTGCATGCAGGTGACACCGTCACACTCGCAATCGAACCAATGAAAGAATGGCCAAACCCAACGGTGCCAGCAGATCTAAAAAAAGCACTTGCTACGAATAAAAAGGTTGCGCAAGTGTGGGAAGACATCACACCAATCGCGCGCTGGGACTGGATCAGATGGATCCGTTCGACAAACAATGCCGACACACGAAAAAAACGCATCGACGTGGCATGCTCGAAAATGACAAGTGGCATGAAGAGACCGTGCTGCTTTAACCGCAGCATGTGCACCGAACCGAAGGTGTCGAAAAGCGGTGTGCTACTCGACATAAAGTAATGCTTGACTTTTGCCAAGCACTTCGATAGAGTATATTCACTATGAATCGACGAGCATACACAACATTTGTACCGCCAACCTACACTTCTCCCCCGGGTGTATAGATATTTTTGTATCAAACTGTTACTAAGCACCCGATCGGGTGCTTTTTCTTACTTCTCTTATATTCATCTATGAAGACTGAACAAAAAAACAATGTCCTCACCTCCCTCGCCACATTACTCCGAGAGCAAACGGATGCCATCTTACACGCCAATACACAGGATCTCGACAATGCGTCTGATATGGATACAGCATTGCGCGAGAGATTGGCACTCGATGCTACAAAAATTCAAAGCATGATTACGTCGATTCACACCATTCTGACACTGCCAGATCCTGAACAAAAAATCATTTCTGCATACACGCATGACAATGGCCTCGTGATAAAAAATATGACTGTGACTTTTGGCACGATCTTGATTATCTATGAATCACGTCCGGATGTGACGATAGAGGCATCCGCGCTCGCCTTCAAAGCAGGCAACACGGTACTGCTGAAAGGTGGAAAAGAATCTCTCCATACCAATCTCGCTCTCATCGATCTCTGGCACAAAGCATTGTCTATACATGATATTGATACGTCATATGTAACATATCTCGATATGGACAGAGATGACACGCAATCACTCATTGCAAACAACACACATGATGTTGATCTCATCATTCCACGCGGCGGCGAAGGGTTGATTTCGTTTGTAGAAACACATGCAAGCGTGCCAGTCCTCGTGAGTGGGCGCGGCAACAATTTTCTCTATCTTGATAGTGACGCGGATATCGACATGGCAATTGATATTATAAAAAACGGAAAATCGCGCATAAGCGTGTGCAATGCACTTGATAAAGTATTGATCAATGAGCAGGTGTCTGACGAACATATCCGCATGATCACATCCACAGTGCATGATGCTGGCATTGCGCTCCTCGGCGACGAACACATTGTAGCAATTGATGAACGCGTGATGCGCGTCGAAGATATGGAAGCAATTCTCAAAAAAGAATTTCTTTCTGCGACGCTCTTTCTTCACGTGGTAGACACTCTCGACACAGCAATATATATGATCAATACCTATTCTGGCGGACATTCAGCAAGCATCGTCTCAAACAATGCTGCACACGCGGACACATTTCAACAGCAGGTTGACTGTGCTGCCGTCTATCACAATGCATCATCGCGTTTTACGGATGGCGGACAATTTGGACTTGGTGGAGAAATCGCAATCAGTACTCAAAAGCTCCACTGTCGTGGTCCCATCGGACTCGATAGTCTTGTGACAAATAAATGGTTCATCACTGGAACCGGACAAATTAGATAACCGTATTATGAAAAGAAAAAAAATCGTCCTCAAACTTGGCACATCGACCCTCACAGCAGGCAGCACCCATATCTCGTATGGAAAACTGGAAGACATTGCAAGACAACTACTCGCCTTGCGTGACACGTATGATATTATCGTTGTTTCTTCTGGTGCGATCGCCACAGCAAAACAATTTGTGTCTCTCTCCGGCAATGGCAACACCGTTGAATTGAAGCAGGCACTCTCAGCGATTGGCCAGCCAAAATTGATGAGTATGTATGACGAAGTGTTTGAAAAGTTTGGCTTACACATGGCGCAGTGTCTGCTCACAAATCGCGATATTGACCACGATGTCTCACGAACAAACATAAAAAATACGCTTGATGTGTTGCTTGCAAATGGATACACACCTATCATCAATGAAAATGATACAGTCGCCATCGAAGAAATTATGTTTGGTGACAACGATGCACTTGCTGCACACGTGGCCGTGATCGCCGAGGCAGACTTGGTCGTGCTTGCATCAGACGTGGATGGCTTGTATGATCGAAATATACACATAGATAAAGATGCCATCCTTATCACCGAGGTGTCAGATTTGCAATCTGTCGAATCATACATTGGAGAAAGTACGACAACACTCGGCACCGGTGGCATGAGATCAAAATTAAAATCAGTTGAAATTTGTAGAAACGCGGGCATTGAAGTCTGGATTGTGAACGGTCAAAAACAAAACTTTCTTGTCGATGCACTCGAACATAAGATTCAATTCACTACATTTACCACCACCTAATATGAAACATGGATTTATTGGATTTGGGAATATTGCGCACGCCCTCCATGCAGGATTGCAAAAAAATCAAGACAACACATTCAAATATATCTCAAAGAGTACGCCAAACGAGAATCTCGATGCGGCAAAGAATATTGGTGACCTCGCAGAATGGGCAGATGTGATTTGGCTTTGCGTGAAACCACAACAAGCAGCCGAGGTTCTCTCTGAACTGCGCGGCGCAGATCTCTCAAACACGATCGTTGTCTCCCCTATTGCCGGAGTAAAGATCTCAACACTGCAAGAAACACTCGGCACAGATATGCCTCTTGTCAGAATTATGCCAAATCTTGCCTTGCAGTACGGACATTCTGTCACTGCGTTTTGTGCGAGTGAGATGGATGATGATGTGAAAAAAGTGTACGTTGCACTCGAAACCATGGGCATTGTATTGCATCTGACTGAAGACAAATTTGATCTGTTCACTGCCCTGTTTGGCAGTGGCCCAGCATTTTTGCTCCGCGTGTTGAACGTCTTTCAAGAGCAAGCCATTGTCTTGGGAATTTCTGAGCAAGAAGCTGCATCACTGGTATTAACATTACTGAAAGGGACTACTGCATATCTAGGTGAAAACAAAGAGCAAAGTATCACAGAACTCATTGCACAAGTCGCAAGTAAAGGCGGCGTGACAGAAGCTGGATTGCACTATTTTGATGACCATCATATAGCGCAGTCATTTCAAGATATGATCTCAATTGCAAAGGAACAATCTGCACGTCTGGGGACGTAATACATTACCATTCTTTTGTCATGAACGACAAAGTGGTATATCATACGACATACATACACTATCACTATGGCTGCAACGCAGGGAGATATCGAACAACTCTTCATGACACTCTACGACACGTATCAAGATGCGATTTTTCGGCATTGCTATTTTCGTGTCTATCATCGAGAGATTGCAAAAGAGCTTGCGCAAGAAGCATTCATGAAGGTCTGGAACTATCTGCAAAAAGGAAATACACTCGAACACCCCAAAGCATTTCTCTATAAAATAGCGACAAACACAGTCATCGACTACCGGCGACGAAAAAAAGAACAATCACTGGAACAACTCCAAGACACAGGATTTCAAATCGCTGATACCGATCGAATGGAAGAAACCGTGGACGGGAATATGGCCATGGCACACCTCAGAGAAGTCCTCGACACGCTCGAAGACATCTATCGCGAAGCCTTTCTCTTACGCTATATCGAAGGATTGAAACCAAAAGAAATCGCCGTGATGACTGGCGAAACCGTGAATGTCATCTCAGTAAGAATCACAAGGGCAAAACGTCAGGTACAGCAGAAGATGAAACACATCCCAACGGTATGAAAAAGCTACACAAACAATTGAACCATGTCAGATTGACAAAGCAAGAATCGGCAGATATGCGTGGTGAGATGTTGTCATACATGAAAGAACACCCAGCAGCGGTAAGTCCTGTAAGAAAATCTGATCCTATCCGACATAGTATGGGTATAGGGAAACACTTCCCTATACGCTTACTCGTAACACACAATCGTATGTTTGCAGGAATCTTACTTGCCATTGTGGCAGCACTCAGTGGAGGGACCGTATTTGCAGCACAAGGAGCATTGCCAGGAGATATGCTGTACCCAATAAAAGTGAACGTCAACGAAGAAGTACGTGGTGCCTTCACATTGAATACAGAAGCAAAAGTCGCATGGGAGACTACCCTTGCAGAACGTAGATCACACGAAGCAGCAACACTTGTGACAGAAGGAACACTTGACGAAGACGTCGCAGCAGACCTTTCAGCCAGGCTCGCAACACATCTTGACAAAGCCGAATCGCTCATGGCAGAGCTGGAAGCAAAAGGAAATCTGGAAGCCGCTGCCAATGCCCAAAGTAGACTGGAAGCGTTATTGAACGTCCAACAACGCATCTTCCAATCACTTGAAGATGACGCAACCGCTGACACAGAAGACAACACCACTACAAGCACTACAACCACAACAACGTCAACAGATACTGACGACGAGGATGATGATACAAATGATGACAATCGAAAAAATGTGTCATCAATCACCCATATCCTCGACGCACTCGAACATAAAGCTGATGTTCAAGAACGGGTGAGAGCAGACTACGCAGACAAACTTGAGGAAAAAGATGAAGACGACCGAGCTCGTACGCTCGCTCAAACAAAACAAGTCACTGAAACAAAAATTGCAACCACAGAAAAAATCCTTCTCGCATTTGAAGAAAAAAATGGCGCACGAACAGAAGCACACACAGCATTTAACGCAGCTGTCAAGGTAAAACAAGAAGCTGATCAAAAACTTCTTGCAAAAGAATACGGCGATGCATTTGAACTCTATCACAAGGCGCAAACCATGCTTGATCGCGTTCATCTCTTCTTACGCACTTCAGCCGCTATTGGGATTGATCTCCAGATAGACACTGATCGTGATGACGACGGGGACGACGACCGAAATCGATCAGACGAAAAACGTGAAGATGTGAATGATGAAGATACAGACGACGAGCAAAATGCTGATGATGCAGACGAGAAAGAAGATGAAGAGAAAAATGATGATGATACTGATGAAGATGACGCACTCAATATTGAGATAGAAACCGACGCACTTCTCGATATTGACGACAAAGAGACACGCAGCGAATCAAAGAGTCGCGTGAACATTGGATTGTAAATAACAATTTTTACATGATAAACCACTTGCATTCATGCTGGTGGTTTATATTTACGCTCGTTCTAATTCTATGGATGCTTTTGATAACGGCTACAAGTAAACAAAGGGTTTTGAGGGGGAAGCTGTTCGAGCCTCATCGCTTGTCAATGAGTACTTTATTAGCGCCGACACAGGCGAGTTCTTCCCCCCAACACTTTTTGTTACTTTTTGGTGACAAAAAGTAAGGAAAGAAGTGACTTACAGTGGGTGACCTAAAAATTTGTTTACAGAATAGACTCTCATATACTGAATGACGTTCAAACGTGCAGCATGTTACTTTCTCACGATTCTATCGTATACTATAGTAGAAGCATACAAAAAGATATCTTTTTCCCCATGAACAACACACATATACAGCGTTGGGCCGATGCCGCATCACACGGAGATCGTGAAGCTTTTGGTCGTCTCTATGATCTGTATATCAAAGAGATCTATCGCTTTGTCTATTACAAAACACATCACACACAAACGGCAGAAGATTTGACTGCAGATATTTTTGTCAAAGCAATCAAAAATATTTCCTCATATGTTCACACCCACGGATCCTTTCGCACATGGCTCTATACCATCACGCGAAGTGCAGTCATCGATCACTATCGGACACAAAAACATGATTCGCCCATAGAAGATGCATGGGACATCGTGCCAACAAAAGATACCACACAACAAATCCATGCACGCATAGAGATAGATCAGCTCAAACCGTATCTGGCACAATTGTCATCAGAACAGCGAGATATTCTTGTTCTCAGGCTATGGCAAGCAAAAAGCTATAAAGAAATAGCAGACATCCTCGGCAAAAGTGAAGCAAGCTGCAAAATGGCATTCTCCAGATCTCTCAAAACACTTCGTGACAACATGCCCCTTCATCTCTTCCTCATGTTTCTTACCACTCCATTCTTATGAAAAAAATACATACATTTCTCAAAGAACTCTACGCCATCGATCCAACGCTGAAAGCGCATGAAACAGAACTCATCATACTCCTCACGCGCATGCTCGAACAAAAACCAGACGTACATATCGACGACGCATTTGTATCCTCACTTCGAAAACGACTTGTGGGGACACCGGTACCGTCATCACCTTCATTCTTCACGCATCTTTTTATGAACAAACAACCAGCCTTCATTGCAACAGGTGCAGTCCTCTCGCTCGCGTTGCTCGTGGGTGTCTATCACTATGGCACGACACGTACAGGCATGATCTCAGGAGGCCAATTTGCTTCGATCTTTTCACCAAATGAGGTCGTCCACAGAAATGCAGGAGCCTTTGGTGTGCTCTCGTCAACAGAAAGCGCTGCCGCACCGACAGCAGAATCAGTCTCCTTTGATACCAGTATGCTCAGCAGCCGTATGCCAGCAGATACGGTGGTCGGCATGGGTGGCGATGGCGTGGATGCAAAGATGATGATCGCGCCAGCACCATACCGCTACACATACACGTATACTGGCGAGCCGCTCGAGCTCACTGACACCACGCTCCCAGTCTATCGACGCATCGTGCCAACGAATGCATCACAGGCACTCGGTACACAACTCAGCAATGTCGGCACAGGTCTTGTCGATTTGTCCTCATTTGGCACACTGCATGCAGAAACGATTTCTATCTATGACAACGAATATCGTATCACTATCGATATTGCCAATGGGCAAGCAAGTATTTATGAAAATTACGACAATCGACAGGACATCTATCGTGAAGCCACAGAAGCAGACATGTTGCCAGAACAACAATTGATCGACATCGCAGATGCATTTTTACGCGCACACAATATCAGCACAGCGGGTTATGGCACACCAGTCGTAGATATGCAGTGGAAAACAGTGCAAGCAAAGCAAGAAACTGCTGATGCAGCATACCAGACGTATATTCCAAATATCATCACGATCATCTATCCATTCCAGCTCGAAGATCATACTGCGCATGACTATAGCGGATTGCCAGAGGGCATGCGTGTGAATGTCGACATCTTCACAAAAAAAGTAAATAATGTCTCAAATCTCATGGCAGGAGGATTTGAAGCATCAGACTACGATGTGACGACAGACAGTAGCCGCGTGATCTCACTTGCAGAGCAAGGTGGACTCAACATGTATCCATGGTATGCAGAAGAGTCAGAAGAACGAATCCTCGAGCTCGGCACGCCAACGCTCGTCTATATCCAGCACTACTTGCCACAGGAAGGCAATGCACGTTCGTACGAAGTGTTTATCCCTGCACTCCAATTCCCTGTACAAAATATCCCAACAGATGAACCATTCTACAGCTCACGCATTATCACGATCCCGCTGGTCACCAATATTCTCGATGAAGAAAGAGACCGCCCGATCCCTACAGAACCACCGATCCTCCTGATGAAAGATGGTGCAGAGCCGGCAGTGGAACCTGCGGTAAGATAACAATTTATTTCAACAAAAAAGCCACTCACTTCCCCCCTGTACTGATGCTGAGAATCTCAGAAGCAATACAGGATGTGTGAGTGGCTTTTGTTGTACCGCCCACGCATCCCGTTGTCAGGGTTGGGGCGTGGGTGGAGCAGAGGCTACGCGAAGCCACGAACCTTCAGCTCGTGTCGAACCTGGTCTCCTACCAAGATCGGTGGGTAGAGGCTATCAATCGCAGCCAGGTGGTCCTCATTGAGGCCTTCCAAGAACATCGGTAATGGGCGAAGCATGTGATCCGATCGGAAATGAACAAAGAATGTGGACGACACACTGACCAACGGCCATCCCTCTTGTTCGGAATACTCCATCGCTTTAATGGTCTCTGGTAGGGAGACAACCTCGCTGAAGCTTGCCAAAAGCTTACCCCCGGTAAGCCACTCGAGCTGCTGTCCGACCTGCACGAGGAGCCAGCCATCAGGCACACAAACCTTCTTCGGCTGTCCGTCGGGGCCCCAGATAATGAGCCCTGGAAACCGAGACTTGCCGTGGATCGTCAATGCGTTCAAATCCGTATTGAAGGCATTGATGATCGTGTCCTTCTTGCCATGTTCTCGAAGGTTCACACCACTCGGAACCAGGAGATGTGGGGCTTTTTTCAACAAACGAGAGAAGGTATCACGTTTGAGCCCCTGTGCCAGCGCAAGCATTTCACAGACCGTACGAGCGGTCTCCAGCATCTTCTCTCCCAATGCGTCCATCGTGCTGGCCCACTCATTCTTGAATCCGCTCGGGATTACCCGATCAGCGGCGTTCTGCACAGGAAAGGCGGTGGACGCCGGACGCTCACCAATAGGCCAGGAAAAACGCTCTCCCGGATCTCCCTTACAGTTGCAGGGCGTCACATAAGGGCGATATTCAGGCGGCATGCGGGCGATGAAACCACGATAATCAGGAGGGCGCTCAATGTACGGTGGAGAAACTCCCACATGATAGCCCAGATCCGGTCGTTGATCATGGACCCGATCTTTGTAGGGGTTGCCGAAGTAATCCTCAAGCATGTTCAGGTATCTTTCGTTGTCACTCGGCAAAATCCGCGGATCGCGCACAAAAACTGCTGAGTGCTGCTTCAACGATTTGAAGAGTCTCCTGGCCTGCGACATGTCGTGTTTCAATCCCTTCCTGCCTACAAATGTGGACAAGTGGACATATGGAATACCCAACGCCCCGTATCGCATGATTCACCTCGCTTTCTCACCAATACGAACATCGTATTGGGAAGTAAAGATACACTACACGACGTATTTCTGACGGTCAAGGTATGGGTTTGGAAGAGTGTTTTTTTGAAAGAAAATACGTTCGTATACGTACTACGTATATATGAGTACACAGTAGCGTAGATATTTTTTTTTATTACTCGTTATGAACAAACATATTCTCGTTTCATTGTCTTTTTTATCAGTAGCTCTGGTAATTTCTGGTTGTGGAAATAACACAACTACACCCAATGCTTCTGATACAGGTACAGAGCCAGGTCAAGAACGATTTGGGAATAATCCAAATGCTCCACAAACTCAGGCTGATATTGTGGGTATTGTGAAATCTATGGTTGGGAATGAAGTGACCATTACTCAAATCGATATGGACAAAATGCGTGAGGCAATGGCTGCCAGTAGGCCAGATAGCCAACCTGCAACGGGTGAGGAAGGAAGGAGTAATAATTTTGTCGCAGGAACAGGACCAGGTATGGGACCGGGGGGCGGTATGGGTCCTGGTGGTGGTATGGGACCAGATGGTGCCAATATTGATAGTGAAGAAAGAAATCAAGCACTCTCTGACATGATGAAAGAATATAGTGCAGGAGACGTAAAAGTAATACTTCCTGTAGGGATTGCGATGAACCGTCGTGGGGAAACAGCAAGTTTAGCTGATGTTGCTGTTGGTGCCAATCTTTCTATTTGGTTAAATACGTCAGTCAGTGACAAAAAAGTAGCTGAGTATGTAAGTATTAGATAATATGTCTCAAGAAGAATCAATCATTGCTCAAAGCAAAAAATTTCGTCGTGGAGGATACATACCAAAACTTTTGAAAAATAAAAAAGTACTGATGATAGTGCTTGTTTTGGTAATGACTCTTTCAGGCGGATATTATGTGTATTCAAAAATCGCAAAGAACAATGATACCGCTGTTGCTACGAAAAAAACATATACCGTAAAAAAAGGTGATATTCGTATTTCTACCAATGCTGACGGCAGTATTGTTGCCAAAGATGGTGTGAGTTTGTCTTTTTCGAGTACAGGTGTCACGATAAAAAATGTATATGTAAAAGAAGGCGATATCGTCAAAAAAGGTGACAACATTGCAACAGCCGATACAGGTACCCAAAGCATTGATTTGCAATCAGCGTATGCTTCGTATACGTCTGCGAAAGCAAGTTATGAAGAAAAAATTGCAGGACCTACAGAAAATGATTTGGCTTCCTACAAAAATTCTGTTGAAAGTGCTCAAGCAAGTCTTGATAAGACGTTGAAACAAAATGAATATGCAATACAGAGTGCGGAAAGTTCTCTAGAAACAGCTCTTGCTAATTTGAAATTGTCAGAAGGTGGTGAACAGAGTCAGATAGTACAAGATGCGTACAACGATATATATCTGGATTCACTCAGTGCGGTGACGAATCTGAATGCAGCGCTTACTGCCTCAGATAATATTCTTGGTATTGACAACATATTTGCCAATGATGTTTTTGAAAATGTATTATCAGTCTTAGATAGTGCGAGCATTTCTCAGGCAAGAAATTCTTATCTTGTTGCAAAACATACGTTGACAACTGCAGAAAATGCCGTTGTGGTATTGAATGCTTCTTCTCCTCAAGGAGATATGTTGGCGAGTGCCCAATTAGTTCTAGTAGCTATTACCCAAATGCATCAGCATTATTATGATATGCAAGAAATGCTTGTAGCAACGCTACCCATTGGTGATCTGTCACAAAGCTCCTTAGAGAGTATGCGAAGCAGTGTGAATAGCAAAAAATCATCCATGGTTTCTTTGCTCAGTTCTTTCAATGCTTCTCTGAAAGCCATAGATACAGCAACATCAAGTTATGATTCATATAAAAGAGCATATGAAAATGCTCTCCAAGCATTGGAAAAAGCAAAGAGTGATGCTGAGTCTTCTGAAATAAGTGCCAGATTGAGTCTACAAAATGCAGAACAACAGTTGAAAGAGGCATCGGCTCCTTTGACAGAGTCTGAGCGTAGTTCCGCCAAGAGTAGTCTTGCAAATGCAAGTGCAAGTGTACAAAAACTTCAATATCAAATAGATCAATCTACGCTCAAATCCCCGATTGATGGTGAAGTGGTATTGTTGAATGGGAAAACAGGAGACATCATCGTGGATGAAAAAAATTCTCCTTTTGTAACAATTTTGAATAAAGAAACATTTTTTGTTGAGACAAATATAGAGGAATCTGAAATAAGTAACATCCAAGTTGGTCAAAAAGCTCACATCATTGTTGATGCACTCGATGAAGCAACGCTTGAGGGTACGGTCAATTTTATTTCCCTTACTTCTGAAAGTGGTACTGGTGGTGTTGTGACGTACCTTGTGCGTGTGTTGCTAGATGATACAGAGTATGTTGATGTGAGAGAAGGAATGACGGCAGGTGTGGACTTCGTGATTGCGGAATCAAATGATGTCCTGATGGTGCCAGTGCAAGCAGTACAAAATGTAAATGGCAAACCTGCAGTAACCATGAACAATGGAGATACCAGAGACGTTGTCACTGGTTTTACAGATGGACAAACAGTGGAGATTATTTCTGGATTAGAAGTTGGAGAACAAGTAACCTATTAAGACTGAATGGTATGAGTGAAGAAGTTGTCATACAATTGAAAGATGTCCACAAATCTTATTATTTAGGCAATGGCGAAGAAGTACAGGTCTTAAAAGGGGTTGATGTAGAAATAAAAAAGGGAGAATTTGTCGCACTCATGGGAGAGTCTGGTGGTGGAAAAACCACGTTACTCAATATTCTAGGATGCCTCCATCCCCTCTCTTCTGGTACATATTTACTCGAAGGAGAAAATATTGGAGATGTCCGTGATGATGGAACGCTCGCGTTTATCCGTAACAAAAAAATGGGCTTTGTGTTTCAACAATTCAATTTGTTGTCACGTCTCAGTGCTCTCAAAAATGTGGCATTGCCAAGTCTGTATGCAGGAGTCGACAAAGAAACGAGAAACACAAAAGCAAAAGAACTGTTAAAACTTTTATCAATGGAAGAAAGAACAGAACACAAACCAACAGAGCTTTCGGGTGGTCAACAACAACGTGTCGCCATAGCACGCGCGCTGATGAACGACCCTGAAATAATTTTGGCAGATGAACCGACAGGTGCTCTTGATTCAAAAAATGGTTTGGAGATTATGGAAATTTTCAAAAATTTCAAAAACCAACAAAAGACGGTCGTGATGGTAACGCATACCGCAGAAGTTGCAAAATACGCTGACAGAATTATCTATATGCGTGATGGTAAAATTTTGGATACTCATTATCAGTTGAAGAGTGAGTACTAATTTTTTGTGAATATACTAGGTAAAAAATTAGAGTTTACGAGGATCATTTGTTGAACGTATGTTTTTAGAAATATTAAAAATGGCAGGTGAAGCACTTTGGTCCAATAAGATCCGAAGTTTTTTGTCAGTGCTTGGTATTATTATTGGGGTGTCTACGGTTATCGTAGTAGTAGGCATTGGGACTGGAGCAAAAAAACAAATAGAAGAACAATACAAAAATCTGAGTGCGACGACCATCATGGTCATGAAACAGATGGGACGAGATGCTGTTTCTTCTTCAAAACTGGAAGCAGAAGATGCCACTGTTATTTCTCAAAATATTGAACATATAAAGAGTACCACCGTTTTTATTTCGGGCAACTCAACGGTTGCGTATGGACAAGAATCTGGTTCAGTAAATACATTTGGTATCTATGATACTTTTTTTGATATAGGTAATTTAGAGCTAGAAGCTGGGAGACTTCTCACTCAAGAAGATGTGAGTAATAAATCAAAAGTCATTGTCATTGGTTCAGGTGCGTTGACGACACTTTTTGGTGAGGAGGCTGAGACTACTCAAGCGGTCGGTCAATTTATTACTGTTTCTAATAAAAAAATGGAAATAGTCGGCATCCTCAAAGAAAATGGAGGAAGTGTGATGGGGAGAATGTCTTATGATGATGCGGTGTTTGTCCCATATACGACGGCTGAAAGTATGTTGGGAAATCAAGCCAACATGATGATTGTGGTACTTATGGATGATGTGGACAATTTGCAAACAGGCATGGATGATATTACCACTATCTTGCGAATTCAGCATAAACTCAAAGCAAGTCAGGCTGATGATTTTCGTATTTTTGATCCTGGTTCTATTGTCGGCGCTGCCCAAAGTTCTGCAGATACCATGTCATTACTGTTGGTATCGATCGCAACGATTGTGCTTATTGTATCTGGCGTCGGTATTATGAATGTCATGTTTGTGACGGTGGCAGAAAGAACAAAAGAAATTGGTATTGCAAAAGCAATTGGGGCACAAAAACAAGATATCTTGACTCAATTTTTGGCTGAATCAGTGATTTTATCAATTGGGGGAGGAATGGTAGGAGCATTACTTGGTCAAATCATCATTCCCATTTTGAATACATTTGAAGGTTGGTATGTTGTTCCATCTGTTTCTGGAGTGATATTGTCTTTTACGTTCTCAGCTATTGTAGGTTTATTTTTTGGATTTTATCCAGCACTCAAAGCAAGCAAACTCGATCCTGTAGATGCGTTGAGGAGTGAATAGCACATTTTGATTGATGTATACATATACTTGACTTTTTCTGATATTTCATACAGTATAGAAGTATACTTACTTCTCTGGACTTCCGATTTCTACCACAAATTCACAGAGTATAGTATACTTAAAAAGTACGTAAACATTTTATATGTGGAACACTATATATCGTTTTTTCTTCCCAGCGCTTTCGCCTGCTGAAATAAAAAAAACATATAATATCCCAAACAAATTTAATCTACGCATCCGATTTACTCCTGATGGTTTTTTTGTCTTGACCTGTGAAGAATTGCCAGGCCTCGTAACAGAGGCAAAAAATGGCAAAGATCTTATAAGAATGTTTAACGATGCCGTATTATCTTACTATGATGTTCCTAAAAAAATAGGAGATGTGGTCCATGAGAAAATGATTATTGACGGATACGGAACATTTGTATTGCAGGACAACAAGGTTGTCCAACCAGCGTAAACCATATGGGGAGGCAAGATTTCAATAGAAAACAATGTATACGAGCATTACTAAAACTGGGATTTGTAAAAGATAATAAACGACGTGGGAGTCATGACAAATTCAAGGCACCCGAACATGTATTACAACAAAGACAAGCAAATCAGCCCCCTTTTATCATGGTTCCAAGGTCAAGACAACTTCACTGCCAGTTGGAAATATTGAAAGAACTATGGGCTTTTGGTGGCGATGCATTTGTGGAAGAATTTTTAGGCCATATAAAATAAAAACACAGTTGTGTCCTTATTAAGGGGAAAAAACAATTCGAGAACAAATAGAAATATAGTCTTCTTTGTAGTCTCTTTTTTTATTACATTGAATCTTTTTGGTTACACCGGACCACATATTCTAAATCTAATTTTATACTTAGCTTTTTCCGCGTGGTTGACTATCCCCATATTTTCCTATAAAGAAGAAAATGTTGACCTAACAAAGTTAATTATCGGTTACCTTTTGTGGGTCGCTATCCAATATTCCATTGTACTATTTGGCATTGCACCTCCAGAAGGATCGGGAATCCCTCATTTTTAATGATTACCTCCAATAACTTATGGACAAAGAAAAGATTGATTTTGAATTTCTAAAAATTCAAATGGACTCATTGCATACTTCAGTACGTTCTAAATTAGCGATTGTTCCACAAATTGCTGCTTTGTCAGCAACAGTTCTTGTTATAGCAACTTTTAGCGATGAACTTTTACAAATAACAGGATTATTTAAAGCATCATTATCAGTATTACTCGCATTAATACCAATATCACTTTTGTTTTATCTAATTGAGGTTCATATATCTATAGATAAAGGTGTTAAAATTATTGAAGAAATTACTAAAGCTGCGCCAGGAGAATTGATGAAAAAAGTAACAGAGAAGCAACCGAAAAAAATAGTATTATTCAATTTTTTGGCAAATTACTATCCTTTTTTTGCTACAATTCTGTTATCACTCGTGATAGTCTATACTATTTCCCAAATTTGGTGTTAAGGTGACTCTCCCTACACCAACCTCCCCAACTCCCCTTCCATTCCATCAATCTTCTCTTGAATAAGAAGCCACTCCTTCTCTACTCCCTCGAGCTCGTAGGTGATATGATCTACCTGCTCTTTTTTTATACGTGAAAAACTATTTGGATTTTGTTCAAACCAAACAAACAACTCTTGCTTTTCTTTTTCCAGCTCCATCATCCTCACTTCTGCATCATGCAGATTCTTTTTTTCTTGCTTGAGTTCCTCTCTGATTTCAATGCGTCGTTCTTTCTTTTCGTTTGGGGTTTTTTCTTCTTCTGCGAGCTCTGGCATGGCGATGTGCAGACGTTCTTTCAGATGATAAATATAATTTTCATAATCATGAAGCGATCGACGTACTTTTCCGCCACCTACTTCGATAATACTCGTCGCAATATTATTTACAAACGTTCTATTGTGACTCACAAAAAGAATAGTGATATTCGTCTCTGACAGAGCTTCAGCAAGAGCTTCAACAGTTTCAAAATCGAGATGGTTTGTCGGCTCGTCGAGGAGAAGGACATCATTCTTTTGGAGCAAAAGTCCTGCCAGACACAGCCGTGCCTTTTCTCCCCCACTCAGGACAGAAATCGGCTTTTTCAGATCCTCGTCTGAAAAAAGAAAATTGCCTGCCATCTGAAAGACATCTTGATCTTTTACCTCTGGACCAGCCATATGCACGAGATGATCACCGACTTGATCTTTTGGATTGAGCATGTCAGGCACATGCTGAGCATAGTAGCCAATGCGAATATGCACACCAAACTTGTATGATCCTGCAAGTGGCGTGAGTGCTCCGGCAATAGTTTTGAGAAGCGTAGTTTTTCCTTGTCCATTGTTTCCCACGATTGCCACATGCTCTCCCCGCTCGATGTGAAATGAAATATCACTCGCAACGGTATACTCCGGATACCCGATCGACATCTCGTGCAGAGAAAGTGCTGTTCCTTTTTTATCAGATACAGAAGGAATCGCTATCATGGCACTGCGACTAGGATTCACGATCGTGATCGTCTGCAATTTATGAAGTTGCTTCAATTTTGATTGTGCTTGCGATGCTTTTGATGCTTTGTATCGAAAACGGTCGACAAAGGATTGCAAGTGTCGTTGTTCTTTTGCAATTTTTTTATTGTACCTGCGTGCAAATTCTTCTTGTTGTTCTTTATAGAGCAGATATGCTTCGAGTGGTTGAGGAAAAAAACTTGCCTTGCCCTGTGCAATCTCGAGTGTCTCTGTGCACGTACGCTTCAAGAATTCTCTGTCATGCGAGATGAGCAAAAAACTTCCAGAAAAGTTTCGCAAAAATTGTTCGAGAAGGAGCAGTGTCGAAAGATCGAGATAGTTTGTCGGCTCGTCGAGCAAAAGCAAGTTTGGATCTTCGAGAAGCATCGCCACGATCTTCACGCGCATCTGATATCCTCCGGCAAAGGATCCGATCTCGCGCGTGAGTTGTGCTTTTTTCAAATGAAATTGTCCAGCCATCTTTGCACATTCCCATTCTTCCTTGCCGCTCGAACGCATGAGAAAACCGATGACAGTTTCTGTGAGTTCAAAGGGATTTTCTTGCTGACGCAGATAGCCGATGCGCGCATTCTGATGAATCTTTACTTCTCCCTCCTCTGCCTCTTCGAGTCCCATGATGATTTTGAAAAGCGTCGACTTCCCCGCTCCATTTCTCCCCACCACCCCAATATGCTGCCCAGTAGACACGGTCAACGACAAATTATCAAACAAAGGATTGATATCATATGACTTTTTCAGATTTGCGACCTGGAGGAGAATCGACATATGCGGACATGCTAGCAGAAATATGCAGAAAAATCCAGGGAAACAATACAACAAAAAACGCCTTTTGAAAAAGCGTCCTTTGTAAAAAGTATGTTATGAAATTCTGACACTTTCCCCACTTTCCATAGACGCATATGAAGCTTCCACAATCTCGAGCGTCGATAAGACTTCATCTTTTGTAATATAGGCAGGAGCATGGTGAAACATCACATCATACATATTTTGGATCACACCAATATGCCCATATCCATAGACCGTATCTGCAGTATCGGGAAATGATACGGCTCGATACGCGTCTTCTCCGAGCCCTTGCCAAGAAACAATTTCATCCATTGCTTTGCCACCAATTTTGACTGTGGCATGTTCAAAACACATCGTAATACTTCCTTCTAAATTTTCTGGATACGAAATAGTATTCACCTGACACGATCCTATCACATCATTATGAAATTTTACTTGCAATGAGACGACATCTTCACTCTCCATTGCATGTCCATAATTGCCACCAAACGCAAACACATGTTTTGGTGTAGACTCGACGACATGACACATCATATCGACATAATGAATTCCCTGATTCATGAGCACACCACCTTCCAAATCTTTTTTGCCATGCCATCCATCATCATAATAACTTTGTGGACGATACCAAAAACAAGATGCATTGACATATTGCAATGTCCCGACAACATCTCTTTGCGTCTGCAAAAATCGTACCGGAGGATTAAATCTATTTTGCATCACAGGCAACAACAATCTGCTATATTCTGTTGCCACATCAAACATATCTTTTGCATCAGAGAATTTCATGGCAAGTGGTTTTTCAACAATCACATCTTTTCCAGCTTTCATACTATCTATGGCAATCTGCCGATGTGATGCAGGAGGCGTACAGATAGCAATAACATCCACCGTGTCATCTTGAAGCAACGCCTGATAGTCCGTATACATGCGTACACTTCCGTCTATTGTATGGACCAAGGCATCCATTCTTGCCTGATCAGTATCACAGAGAGCAACAATGGTTGCGTGTGTTACCGCATGGACAGCGTGAATATAGGTAGAAGCAATACGCCCACATCCAATAAGTCCAATGCGAAGAGATTTGTGTGTTGTCATACGTGTCTCAGTTAAAAAACAGGATCGATATATATCGTACCATATATGTAAAAACTGCATAGGGTGTCTCCTATCTTGGCTTTTTGTATAAAAAAAGATAGAATGACCTACTTTTTGATTTGACATCGCTTTTTTGTACGTGATTCTCTCCCGTATACAAAAGCTGGGTCAACTCGACCAAAGAAATACCTCGGAGGAATTTCCATGATCAAGTTCATCGTCACCGCCGGGCCGGCGCTGACACCCATGACCCACTCTCTCCGGAGGTGGGTCTGTTGCTTTCTATCGCATTCTATTTTACTATGAATAGTATAATAACCTTTTAAGCCTTCCCCTATGCCGGAACAACTCCACCACGGCAGCTGCCACTGCGGCGCTGTCGCATACGATGTGACCATGTCACTCGACAACACAATCACCTGCAATTGTTCTATGTGCGGACGCGCAGGAACCATTCTTGCGTTTGTGCCAGCAGAAAAATTCACCCTTCTCTCAGGAGAAGACGCACTCACAAATTATCAATTCAATAAAAAAGTGATTGATCATCTCTTTTGCAGCATCTGCGGGATCAAAGCATTTGGGAAAGGAAAAGACAACGATGGGAATGATACCGTTGCAGTAAATGTTCGCTGTCTTGATGGTGTTGATATTGAAAGTCTTTCCCCGTATCAGTACGATGGCAAAAATGTATAAGAAATCCCCATCGACAAATTACGTTTGCCAACAATGTTCATCATAATGTATGTACATTACAGCAACCCTCTTCCCTTAAGCTGTTTGTCCCGATTTGATCGGGATTGGTGACAAAAAGTAAGGGAGGAAATAAAAAACGTTCGCCATATCAGCAAACGTTTTTACTATATCATGAATATTATTTCTTCTCCTGCGGAGATTTTGGGAGTTGTATGTCTGACATCGGCGGTTGCTGCGGCATCTTTTTCATACCGTAGAAAAGAGCGCCAAACATGAACCCAAGGAGAATGATCGAGTATACATACGGCACAGGAAAGACCATCAAAAGCATGATGAGCTGCACAATCGTAGGAACGGTCAGTGCATACACACCGATGGTGAACACCTGCCAATAGGTAATAGGCTTTTTGTCTGCGCGCGCGACCACGTAGACCAGCCATGACATAATACCCAGAAAAAACAATTTCCACATGCCCAGAAAACCGGTAATCACAAGCGCAATAGCAAGCAAAATCCACGGCATGGCACCCTGAAAAAATGTTGTTAATTTGTCACTCACCTGCTGTCTTGTCACAGAAAAGGAAGGAACATTTTTGATATATTCTGTTTGGACATTCTTCAAATCCTGATCATAGACTTTGATCAGTTTACTCGTGAGCACGAGCGTTGGTATCTCATCGACAACATCGCCACGCGCGTCTTCGATACTCACAGAACTCGTTGTCACGGTATCAACATAGAGGAGCATGGCATCACCTTCTGTACTTTCAAAAATCTGACGATATGGCTGTTCCAATCCTGAAATGGATAAGGTGCCATCCTGCACTGATACAGCAACATCTGGTGCATTCTCAGTCACTTCATTCCAATACACCAATGCTTGTGATGGCAAATCTCGGACGAACAGATAGCCACCAATCACCACGACAAGAAAAAAGAATATGAAAAAATACGCAAGCGCGCTGCCAAGTTTTTCTCGGTTTGATGCCAGCCAGGTGACATCATAACAACTTTTGTAGAAGGCTGTTGCAATATGTTTGAGAAATTTCATAATAAATCCTGATATGCGGATAATCCAGATCAACAGATACGTATCCGTGGATCTGGATTATCTGGATATCCGTATGCTGCTACAAACAAAAACACCCCTGTTACGGGGCGTAGTGTACCATTACTTGGTTTCCTTGTGCAAAGTATGAGTGCCGCAAGTTGGGCAGAGTTTCTTGAGCTCGAGGCGATCCTTGAGCTTTTGTTTATTTTTTCTAGAAAAATGGTTGATCTGCTTGCACTGCTCACATTGCAGCTTGATCATCTGTTTCTGTGCCATATGATTAATTACAGAATGATGTTAGTAGTGCAAAGACTATACAGGATTGCGGGAGATTTGTCAATACACACATAAAGGGAAGAGCCTCCATTGATTTTTGGCTCTATTATGCTATCCTCTGTCATATATGAGAGTAGCCATCGTAGGTGGAGGCGCCGCTGGCATGATGTGCGCCGCAACTATCGCAGAGGAATATCCACATGTGGAAATCTTTGTGCTCGAAAAAAACGCCTCTCTTGGCAAAAAAGTCATTATTTCCGGTGGTGGGAGATGTAATGTTACGACCGGTATAGAAGACATTGCATTGGTACTCGAAAAATATCCTCGCGGCAATAAATTTCTCCAATCTGCCATGCATCGATTTTCTCCGAGCATGGTCTATGCTTGGTTTGAAGCACATGGCGTTCCACTCAAATGTGAAGACGATTTGCGAGTGTTTCCCGTATCAAATAATGGGAAAGATATTGTGGCGGTGTTTGAAGATATATTTGAAGAAGCAGACGTTCACGTCAAATATAAACACAATGTACAAGATATAACAAAAAAAGAAACAGGATTTGTTCTTTCTTTCAAAGATCAAAATGATCTCGAGGTAGACAAGGTCGTCATGGCACTCGGTGGACAAGCGTATCGTCACACCGGATCTACTGGCGACGGATATTATATCCTCGAACAATTGGGACACACAATCACTCCCCTTGCACCAAGTCTCAATTCTTTTTTGACAAAAGAATCCTGGCCAAAAGAACTTTCTGGCCTTTCATTTCAAAAAGCAACCATTTTTGTACACGGACAAAAAAAACAATATAACAGTACCGGCCCATTTCTCTTTACCCATACTGGTGTCAGCGGCCCGGCAGTGTTTGCACTGTCTTCTCGAATTGCATTTCTTGACTATGACAAAACGAATCCACTCGCAATACAGATAGATGTCTTTCCAGACCAGACAGAACAAGAACTTCTTGAAAGACTTCAACAAACGAGAGAAGAACACATGCAAAAAACATTCAAAAATACGTTACCCCACTTGGTAGCGAAGTCACTTGCAGAAGAAATGTGTATCCAACTCGATATTCCCCTCGATAAAAAAAATGCCGACATGAGTAAAAAAGAATTGGCACGTATCGCAACATATGTAAAAGGAATACCACTCGAAGTAATTGGACGCGGTGCAGGAGATGAATTTGTGACTGCCGGTGGCGTCGAACTCACAGAGGTCGACCCAAAAACAATGGAATCAAAAATATGTCCTGGACTGTACTTTGCAGGAGAAATTCTTGACGTCGACGGCTATACAGGCGGATTCAACTTACAAGCGTCTTGGGCAACTGGGAATGCTGCGGGTATAGCGATTGGAAGTAATGTGCCATTAGCCTAAATACCAACAATTTTGGATTTGTCACCATGACCATGACGTCTGACATTAATTTGAATTACGAAAAACATTTCTTCTTATCCAAGGGGTTTTAAGGGGAAAGCTGTTTGAGCCTAAGTGCTTGCCAATGAGTATTTTCTTAGCACCGACACAGGCGAGTTCTTTCCCCTAACACTTTTTGTTACTTTTTGGTGACAAAAAGTAAGGGAAGAAGTATATATATTATTATCTGAAACATCTTTCTTAAAAAAGAAAGTATTATTTCTTATAATACTTCTTTCCCTGCAACTTCTCCGGCAAAAAACTTTTCTTTGATCTCATCTCATACCCTTCACCATATCCAAGTTCTTTCATCAAGGCTGTCGGGGCATTCCGGACTTCCATAGGAATAGACAAATTTCCATGTGCCTTCACATCTGCCTCTGCCGCGCGGAGGGCATCGTAGGCAGATCGATCTTTTTTACTTTCTGCGAGATAGACGACGCCGTGAGCCAAATTGATCGCGCATTCCGGCAATCCTATTGTCTCTACTGATCGAAATACTTCATTTGCCACGACGAGCGCGGTTGGCTGCGCCATGCCGATGTCTTCACTCGCAAAGACGACCATCCTTCGCGCAATAAACTTTGGGTCTTCACCAGCATCAAGCATCCGTGCGAGATAGTACACCGCCGCATCCGGCTGGCTCGCGCGCATAGATTTGATAAAGGCGCTAATCGTGTTGTAATGTTCCTCCCCTTTTTTATCGTAGCGCAGATGTTTTGATTGCAGCGCTTCTTTCAAATGCTCGACAGTAATGGTGGTATATAATTCTTTTGTCTGCTCTAGCATGGTCAGTGCTTGGCGTGCGTCACCGTTTGCCATAGCAATGAGCCATTCCATAGCATCGTCTGGAATATACATCTTTGTGGCTGTCAAAATAACGCGCATATCATCTGGCGTATGTTCGTGCAAGACAAACACCCGACATCGTGATAAGAGCGCGGAGATGACTTCAAAGCTGGGATTTTCTGTGGTCGCGCCGATCAACACGATTTCTCCAGATTCCACAAACGGGAGCAGATAATCTTGTTGCGCTTTATTGAAGCGATGAATTTCGTCGAGAAACAATATTTTTTGCGAATCACTTTCTGTCTTGATCACTTTTTCTACATCAGCCTTTTTTGCAGAGACAGCAGAGAGTTCAAAAAAATTTGCACCGAGACTTTCTGCATATATTTTTGCCAATGTTGTCTTGCCACTTCCCGGAGGCCCCCAAAGAAGAAATGAAAACATATGCCCCTGCTCGATCGCTTTGCGAAGTGGCTTTCCGGGTCCCACAAGATGTTCTTGACCAATAAAGTCGTCAAGTGCCCGCGGACGGAGTTGTGTGGCGAGTGGGGTTTTCATATATACCAGCAGTAAGCAATAAGCAGAGTAAGCAGAATATGCTTATCGCTTATCTACTGACTGAAATCCAAGCGAAAGGGAATTGATACAATACCGCTTACCAGTCTCTGTCGGACCGTCGTCAAAGATGTGGCCAAGATGAGAACCACACTGTGCGCAGCGTACTTCTGTTCTCGTCATGCCCAGAGTAGTATCATCGAGAAATGTCACTGTCCCCTCTCCCATATCACGATCAAAACTCGGCCATCCACAATGGGAGTCAAATTTTGCGCCAGAAGCAAATAACACATTGCCGCAAGCTGCACATGTGTAGGATCCGTCTTCTTTGTGATCGAGAAATTTGCCGGAAAATGGCGCTTCGGTACCACGTTCTCTAAGAATGTGATATTGTTCTTGGGTAAGTTTCTCTCTGAACTCTTGGTCGTTCATATAGGGAGGTGTGAGAAAGTACAATGTATAGGTTCATCGTACGTCGAATTGGCAGGTTGGTCAACTCACAGCATTGTATTGACTACTTGACGGGAATACGGTATAGTTAGCCTCGCAAAAAACAATGGATTTTATGCGCGCCTAGCTCAGTTGGTTAGAGCATCTCGTTTACACCGAGAGGGTCGGGGGTTCGAATCCCTCGGCGCGCACCAAGAACATAAGCAATAAACACTAAACAATAAACAGTCGTTACTCAAAATTGTTTATTGCCTGCTGTTTATTGTTTATTTTTTTCATGCCGTCATAGCTCAGTTGGTAGAGCGCATCCATGGTAAGGATGAGGTCTCGGGTTCGATTCCCGATGTCGGCTCAAAAAAAACATTGCTACATCAAGCAATGTTTTTTTTGCAATCAATGTTTGAACTGAGCATCAAGAATATTCTATTCATTTTCAATACATCTCACACCAACAAAAAAGTACCTCGCTCATCACCAAAATTCCTCCTATATATTTATTCATAACATAGACATGTTAGCATCTACTACTCTAAGTCAAACCATGCCTTATACGCTCTACATCTCCTACACATTATGTGATATACTCTTATCAATAATGACCTCCTCTGCCTGTCTATGCCAGCAGCTATTTCAATTCACAATCTTTCTGTTACCTATTTTCCTGGAAAGAGCAATGAAGTAAAAGCACTCAGTAATGCTACTCTTGATATTTATTCAGGAGAATTTATTATTTTTTTTGGTCCTTCTGGTTGTGGAAAATCCACCCTCCTCTACACTATTGCTGGTCTTGAAAGACCCACAGAAGGAGAAGTTGTTGTCCAAAATTTAACATTGCATGACCTGAAAAATAAAGAACTAGAATATTATCACCAGTTTACCACCGGCATGGTCTTTCAGGCGTTTCATCTGATTCCCTCTCTGAGTGTTGAAAAAAATATCTTGTTGCCGCAAATCGCAGTCGGAGGAAAACGGAAGGAACGCCAAGCAGAAGCAGAACGCCTCATGAAATATTTTGGCGTGTATGAACAACGAGGCAAATTGCCAAACGAACTTTCCGGTGGGCAGCAGCAACGTGTTGCTATTTGTCGTTCGCTCATCAATGATCCTGAAATTATCTTTGCTGATGAACCGGTCGGAAATCTTGATTCAAAATCAGCACAAGACGTGCTTGCCCTTATTCAAGAATTGAACATCAAACAAAAAAAGACGATCATTCTCGTCACGCATGATCCTTCCCACCTCGATATAGCGGATCGCGTGTTCTTTATGAAAGATGGGAAAATCATTAATACCAAGGAAAATCCCAACAAACGACACATTACGCCAGGTGAACTCGCTGCGGCTCCAGCACCACCAAAGACAAACCTCGAATTGGTCTCCACATCATTTACCAAAGAAGGTGCCTTTGGGCTGGAAGGCATGTTGCTCGACTATACAGCAAAAGAAATTGTTGCAGAGGCACTCACTGGATTTACGGCAGAAGAAATCAATCGTATCGAACAGTATGTGAAGTCATATCTGACCGATGTAAAAGCAAAACCGAGCACATTGCAGGAATATCTCAATGAAGATTATATGACAGCCAATGGATTGGCTCTCAATAAACGCTCTGCCAAAAGGCTGACAACCTTGCTCACGCATACAGCAAAGGAAATGCGTGACCTTCACGACAGAGTTATCAGCAAACATAAGAAAAAACCAAACTATGCAGCAGAACTACGCTACTATTTGCTCGGGACGTTTGATGTGTCACTGAGAAATACTGAGGCAATTGATGCCATGGATGCCGTTATCAAGGATAGAATCAATGACAGGACAGATAGAAAAGGCGCGCAAGCGATGTTTGAGTTGCCTATCTCTCGTGGGGGTGTAGGTCTTCGCAAAAGAGTTGCAAGAAAAATGGCAAAGCACCTCGACGTGGTATTACTCGCAAGATATCGTGTTGAAAAAAAGGCAAAAAAAATATAATACGTAATGACTGGCTCGCATGAAAAAAGATGTGAACACAATCTCACAAAAAAACACCCCAATTGCGGGGGGACAACCTCATCCAAAAAGAAAACGGATGGCTTTTCAAGATGTGTTGATGCTCTCTACGCGTACATTTCGGACAAGACCCTTGCGTACATCACTCACCATTTTAGGTATGAGTGTTGGTATAGGTGCCGTCTTATTTTTGGTATCCCTGGGATATGGTCTCCAAGAAACGGTATTAAATCGTATTACAACCGCAGATGCCCTCCTCAGTCTCGACGTCAGCCCAGGAGATACAGAACTCATCCAACTCAATAATCAGAGTATCGACAAGATAGCTTCTTTGGAGCATGTTGAAGAAGTGAGTCCTGTGGCAGCACTTCCTTCTCAGATTGCTTACGGAGAACTGACAGGTGTCGTCACGATGTACGGCGTCAAACCATCCTTTTTTGGTCTGAGTGGTCTGAACCCCATGATTGGTGACTTCTTTTCAGACGAAGATCTGAATAATGGACGCCATGATATAGTCGTATCGTCTGCGTTGTCGGCAATATTTGATGTTCCTCCAGAAGACATGATTGGACACAACGTCACGCTCACAGCCTTTTTGCCATTCATCGATGAGGCTGGATTTGAAGAAATAAAAACAGTAGACATTCCTGCAACATTTACCATCAGTGCCGTCATTGACGATGAAGGAGAAAGCTTTATTTACGCACCATCATCATTGCTCGAAGGAATCCAAGTGAATACCTACATAGGCATAAAGGTAAAAGCGACAGATCCTGAATATATGAGTGCACTCAGAGATCAAATTATTGAAATGGGATTCTTTGTATCAGTCCTCCAAGATACCATTGATCAAGTAACAAAAATCTTCACCATTATTCAGGTAGTCCTCGGATTGTTTGGTCTCATAGCTCTCATCGTCTCTGCGATTGGGATGTTTAATACGATGACGGTCATGCTCCTCGAAAGAACGAATGAAATCGGTATTATGCGCTCTATTGGCGTCACAAAAAGTGACGTAAAAAAACTCTTTATTATTGAAGCAATGGTAATGGGATTTTTAGGTGGTTTTGGTGGAGTTGCCCTCGGTCACATTGGAGGTGTTTTAGCAAATGTAGGGGTAAACATCCTCGCAAAAAGTTTTGGTGGACAAGCACTGGACCTCTTCTCATACCCCTCAATATTTATCCTTGTAATCGTCATTTTTTCAACAATTATTGGACTTCTCACCGGTCTCTTCCCTGCTCGACGTGCCGGCAAGCTCAAACCCCTCGATGCGCTCAGATATAAGTAATATCATGCACAATGTGTCTCATATCGAAAAATCCTTTAGGTAAGGGCTTTTCTATTGACAAGAACAACAGGATCCGCTATACTTGTGCCCTATAGAGATTCTCCAGCTCGGAGAATTTTATTATAAAAAAATTACGAACTAGTACCACAAGATATGGATATTCGAAATATCGCCATCATCGCACACGTAGACCATGGCAAAACCACCCTCACAGACGCCCTCCTCCGCCAAACAGGGATGATTGAGGAAACAGGCAGTATGGATAGTAACTCGCTTGAACAAGAGCGAGGTATTACGATTTATGCAAAAAACACCACGCTCTATTACAAAGATGTAAAAATCAATATCGTTGACACACCAGGCCATGCGGATTTTGGCTCAGAAGTAGAACGAGTCCTCCGATCGATTGATTCTGTGATCCTCGTTGTAGATGCACAGGAAGGGCCAATGCCACAGACAAAATTTGTCTTGAAAAAAAGTCTCGAGCTTGGTCTCAAGCCGCTTGTGGTACTCAATAAAATTGACAAACCTGCAGCAAGACCAGACGAAGTCCATGAAGAAGTACTGGAATTATTTATGGATCTTGGTGCCAATGATGAACAAATGAACTTCCCGTATTGTTATGCCATCGGCAAACAAGGAATTGCGAAAAAAACACTCGACGATGCATCAACTGATATGAATCCCCTCCTGGATCTCATTCTCGAGCACGTTCAGCCAGCACCTCATGACATCACTGTCCCATTTCGCATGCAACCCTTCAATCTTGCCTATGATGACTTTGTTGGTCGTCTTGCGATTGGACGTATTTACGAAGGAATTGTGCATGTCGGTGATAAAGTCATTATCAAAAAACCAACAGGTGAAACACGCAGTGGCACGATTACAAAACTGCAGCAATTCAAAGGGTTTGATCGTGTTGACGCCACAGAAGCGCTTGCTGGTGACATTGTCATGTTAGCAGGCATTGCAGACATCGATATTGGAGAAACCATCTGTCACAGCGCCAATCAAGAACCACTCCCAGCGATTCATGTGGATGAGCCAACTATCGGGATTGACTTTTTAGTCAATAATTCTCCCTTTGCCGGCAAAGAAGGAAAATTTGTCACGACAAGACAGATCAAAGAACGACTTGAAAAAGAATTGGAAATTAATGTAGGGCTCAAAATCGACTTTTCTGAATCAGACAAATTCAAAGTCTATGGCCGTGGAGAACTCCATATTGCTATTTTGCTTGAACAAATGCGCAGAGAAGGATTTGAATTGCAAGTCAGCCAGCCACAGGTTATTATCAAAGAAATCGAAGGCGTCAAAAGCGAACCATTTGAAGAAGTCACGATCGATATTCCTGAAGAATTCACGGGAACGATTATCGAAAAATTGAGTAAACGCAAAGGTCTCATGACAAACATGGTCTCAAAAAACGGCCATGCGCGTCTTACCTTTGAAATTCCTTCTCGTGGCCTCCTTGGTTACCGTGGTCAATTTATCATGGACACAAAAGGCGAAGGTATCATGGCAAGCCAAGGCGCAGGGTTCCGTAAATATGTTGGAGAGATAGAAAAACGAAATGTTGGCTCTATGATCTCCATGGTCACAGGCAAAGCGCTTGGCTATTCACTCGCAAATCTCCAAGAACGAGGTGCCCTCTATATCGGACCAAACGTCGAAGTATACGAAGGTATGGTCATCGGAAATACTGCAAAGGGAGAAGACATGGCGGTCAATCCTATCAAAGGAAAGCAACTCACCAATATGCGTGCCAGTGGTACGGATGAGGCGCTGAACCTGACACCACCATTGGACATGACGCTTGAACGTGCGCTGGAAACCATTGCAGAAGACGAATACCTTGAAATCACGCCATTAAGTGTCCGCATTCGAAAACAATTTCTTACAGAAAATGATCGAAAGAGATCCGGACGCAAGGCCTAGGCACATATACTCCTGGAAGCCCCTGTTATCTACATAGCAGGGGCTTTTGTATTGCAATGAAAGAAATGAGTGATACCGTGCGTATTACATCATAGAGGAAAAGTGTGTATACTCTCAGCATGACTGATTATTCTGCCGATACAGATGAATCCCTTGCTCTGCGCTCGACGACCGATCACGACGCATTTGGAGCACTCGTTGGGCGATATGAGCAAAAGCTCTATCGCTATGTTCGTCGTATCACAGATGCGAGTCATGAAGAGTGTGAAGATATTTTGCAAGAAATTTTTTTAAAAACATATCGCTATCTACATAATTTTGATGATTCACTTTCATTTTCTTCATGGATCTATCGAATAGCACACAATGAAACGATCAGCCACTTCCGAAAACGATCAGTAAGACCACAGACCATCCGAGAAGAAGATGGGACTCTCTACCTCCAAAATATTGAAGCAGATATGGATATTGCCGCAGAGATAGATACCAAAGCTCTTCAACAACAAATTCAAAAAATCCTAGATACCCTTGGCCCAAAATATAAAGATGTTCTCCTCCTGAGATACCTCGAAGAAAAAAATTATCAAGAAATTTCAGATATTCTCAAAATACCCGTAAAAACAGTAGGGACAAGAATCAATAGAGCAAAAAAACAACTGCATCAGAGTATTACAGAACAGGGCCTGTTCATTACTCCATAATCATATGGATATCAAACAAAAAATCCTAGATACAATCAAAAACGAACACATCACCCCTATTCCCGCATGGAAATTCTTCATGGGGACATATGGCTTATGGATGCTTTCTGGAGTGCTTCTCATACTCGGTTCCTTTGGTGTGGCATCGATTGTTTTTCTCTTTACAAAAAATGATTGGGATATTTATACCGAATTGTCTGAATCAAAATTCACACATATTGTATCAACACTCCCCTATTTGTGGCTTGCCATTTTTGTCATCATGCTCATTTTGCTCTATGTCGATATTCGTCATACAAAACGAGGATATTCCTATACATCACTGCATCTTTTCTTCGCAGCATTAGGAGCAAGCATACTCCTCGGGTTTGGGCTTCATGTGATAGGCGTTGGACAAAAAATCGACACGATCATCACAAAAACAGACCCCCACTATGCTCACATGTTCAATCCTCGCCTGAGAGCGTTGAGCCAGCCAGAAAAAGGTATTCTTATGGGAAAGGTCACCAACATAGAGACTATATCCTCGACAACAACACGCATGTATGTCGAAAATCCTCTCTTAGAAGGTACCTGGGTTGTGATTGTTCAGCCAACAACTATTCTTCCACCCTCAGGAATACAGATTCAAGATCGTATTCGTGTACTTGGAGAAGAAATAAAAGATGTCGACACAGCAGAACATCAATTTTTTGCTCACATCATCCTTCCCTTTGACACACTCGGCATAGAACCAGGATGGAAAAGACGGAACATGCAACCACCCCCTCTCCAACGTCCTATCCGCTAAGAACCACATACAAAGAGAAAAGAGAGAGGCACATACGCTTCTCTCTTTATTATGAAAGAAAATATGAGAAGGATACGTACTATATAGCAGAAGGGCCCGAGAACAACAATCTATACTCAATAATTCATATCTCCTATGAACAAGCCACAAATAACGACAACAGCAGCCATTCTCTTTGCCGTTGCAACTATGGGAATTGGTCTGGCAAATGCACAAGGAAGTGCATCTTCAGAAGGAGCAAATCCTCCTCAACGATCTTTTGGACAAGCACAACATCAACGCATGGATCAGGTACTCGAAGCCACAGATTATGCATCATTTGTCGATGAAGTAGGCACTGATGCAAAAATTCTTGACGTCATTACTGAAGACAATTTTGGTCAATTCCTCAAAATGCATGAACTCATGCAATCCGGAGATTTAGACGGTGCAAAGACTATTGCAGATGAGCTAGACATGCCATATGGAATGAAAGACATGCGTCAGGATGGAAGAGGAAGAGGTGCAGAAGGTATGGGACAAAGAGGTGGTAACAGAGGACAACTTTCAGAAGAAGAAAGAACTGCGGTAGACGCAGCGATGGAATCTGGAGATTACCAGGCTTTTATAAAAGCACATGGAGCAGATTCAGATATAACATCTCGAGTGAGTGAAGAACAATTCAAGGACATGGTGACTCGTCATAAAGAAAATGAAACACGCCGAGATGCAGTACAGGCATCCATTGATGCACGAGATTACGACTCCTTTGTGAAAGCAGTCGGCACAGATGCTCCTTTTCTAAACCAAGTAAATGAAACAAATTTTGCTCAATTTGCAGAAATGCATGATCTGAGACAAGCAGGCGATGTGNNAACGGACAAGGTGCAGGCATGGGTATCGGTATGAAAGGAGGTCGTGGCATGCACGATGTCCGTACACTCTAATCAGCGACCATACACACATTTAATTTTTCGTATACAAAAACGTCTACCACTTCTGGTAGACGTTTTTTAGGTTAGAGAACGAGATTACATCTCTTTTTTCACTGTACTTTCAGTACAACATGCTTTGCATTTGCTACATTTGCATCCACCCATAAGCATGACGACACCAGAAACACCGACGAGCAGATAGACAAGCCATTCGAGCCATGCCCAACTTCCAAGTAAGAGGTTGACGACGTTCCAATTGCCATCAAAGAATCCACCGAGGCCGACCAAACCCCAGTTGAGCGCGCCGATAATCACGAGCGCATAGAGTACTTTGGATGCACTGCATCCACAGGCTTTTCCCATCATATAAATATGGTAAAGAATAAGTAATAGAATATTAGTAGTATATCAGGTTTTCCTTTTCACCCATAGGTACACAAGAATCCCTGGGGACAACAAAAAACCCCCGTCGAAACGACGGAGGCCTTTTTTTGGCATATGTACAGGGCATGCCCTGAGCTGTATCCAAGAAGGTGTGTTCTTGTTCAAGTGTGAGCCGGAGCCTACGCAGGCCGAGGACACACCTCCATGCTTGTCGTGGATACAGAGTGGTACTTACTAACACGCACAAACGAACGTATTACTAAGCAATGTCTATATCACTGAGTCCTGCCCCGATGCGACCGAAGGAAGCTTTTCGGGGTCGTGGATACAGAATTGTATTTACTAAAACGACATATGCATCGATCTAATAAATACTCACTATATCTCCTAGTATACAAGGAAAAGTCACATCATCACGTTTCTTTACTGCGATTCTATACGATAATATCTTGGTACGATTCGGACCAGCCGAATGTGACAATGTGTCCCGCAAGCGGGATAGAGTTGTACGGTTTATCAACCGACTACGCACTATATCACACAAACACACCTTTGTCAAGGTGTGTACTGTGGAAATGTTCTTTTTTGGCTTATCTTAGCACTATTTTACGTTTGTTCGGATGCCAGTTGGTCGCCTTACTCTGAATCTTACTGAGATATTTCCTCAACATTTGTTGCCTCAGTGGGTGTTGTACCGTCGACAACGGGTACGCTTTCTTCCACTGTGTCTCCTGTTTCTTCAGCAGGAGGACAACTCACATTGCCATCAGGGAGCGTTACACACTCCACCTCTGGTTTTTTCTCTACTCCTACAAGACAAATTTTCGGCAATGGACGATAATAGCTACTAAATACTTCTTCAACTTTTTCTCCGTTTGGCAAGATGCGAACATAGGTAAAAGATGTCTCTGCCCCAGGATGCGCGCTTTGACAATTTCTGACGCCAGGCGCAAGTGTGGTAGTTTCAACAATTTTTTCTGGACCTGTAGGAATCCATCGATGAACCACTGGCTCTGTGTAATAACCTTCTCGCCCATCACTCGTGCCCCAGAACGTAAAATAAAGCTCACCATTCTGAGTATTCATACTGGTGGTCAGCAGAATATAATGGCCTGTATCATTTTTGAAGGTAAAGTCTGGTGCTGGATCATATATCGTCGCATCAGTACCAGGTTTGCCATTTCGATGATCATTGTAATACGTGACTACTAACGAATGATTTCTTCTATTCACCACAGGCAATCCTGCATTCATGACAGTACGAAACAACGTCGTCCCTACCTGGCACAATCCTCCAGCTACCTCAGGTTTGATTTCATCGCCCTTGATGACCAACTCAGGCAAGTACCCACCTTCGATGGTAAAGGGTTCTAAGGCCTGCAGCAATGAAAATGTTTCATCAGGCTTAATGAGTAATCCGTTCAATTTATCCATGACGGCATGCCGAATATTCTTCACACGATTTGTAGGGCTCCCGCTAAAATTGGAATAGCCTGTGCCAAGAATTTCTGTGATACCGAGGTCGTTTACATCGCCGGTCTTCACCAGAGGTTCCACTTGTTCCACAATGACGGGAAGCGACTCAACGACATCATCATCTTGCCATGTCCTTTGGAGTATGGCGTCATTGATCGCGGTGTACATACGTTCAATATCCACTCCTATACCGGGACGAGATCCTTGAAATTCACTCACTCTTCCCCCGTCAGCTATGTCAAACTTTGCTTCTTGTGCTTCTTGATTGATGGCGGTTGCAACCGTTTCCTGAAGGTATGTTTTTGTTGATGACGCACTTAGCCCAAATCCCAGACCATCATTATGCTGCTGCACTTCCACCCATGCCGCGATATCGTCCGGCGTCAGTGTCCAGGTATAGTCTTTTTTGGTGTGCTCGTCGGTGTAGGTAAGATCAAGATCTCCTGCATCAAAGACGCGCGCCAAACGAGCAACAAGGGGTTGAACATCGGTTTCAAGCACGGTAGGCTCTTGGACACTGCGCACGATTTCTATTTCAGGAACTTCAAGTGCATTCCAGGAAGAAACAATTTTGCCGATAATATCTTGGTATGCAAAGGTAACTCCGACTGAAGAACTCACCATGGTAAACACAAGTGGATCGATGCTACTGACCACAACAGTTGCGTTCTGTGCCTGTTCGGTATATGGCGCCAATCGTTCGGCAACCACTTCTTCGAGTCGATCTCTCTCGAGGGTGACAGACGTAAGCTCGAGGTGTGGCTTTGACACGCGCGCAAGCATAGCAGCCCATCCTCTGACCAATAAATTTCCTTCTTTTTGGTATGAAAGAAAATGCTCAACTTCCTGATCTACATTCATGTGTATCAGCTCAAAAAATGCGTCTTCAGAGACAACACTTGTCTCTATATGCACTCGCTCGGTCGTATCTTCATCAGAAAATGAAAGCACAATACCCGCGTCCACCAATTTGTTATTCATTTCTCTAAAAAAGGTGGTCAAGGCTTCTCTATCCATACCGCCAATACTCACACTGCCTACATTGACGCCAGGCAATACGCGGGTTTCATACGAAGACGCATAGGAAATCATGCCACCAAGCCCCAGACCCAATAGCACGACAAACGAAAGCACCCACACCCAAATACGCCCCCATGAAATGGATCGTACTTTTCTTGTTACGGCTTCTAATTCTTTTTCTACTTCACCAGTCATATATACTATTATTCTTCAACAATTTCTATTGGGATTGTGCGTCCTGCTTGAGTTTTTTTCTTTGGTATATGAATCGTAAGGAGACCGTGTGTATATTCAGCAATAGCTCCAGCAGAGGATACATCGACAGGAAGGACAATACTTCTGGAAAATGGTCCCCAGTAACACTCAGCATGATACTGCCCCTGAACATCTTCTGTCAATGAGGGGGTTTTTCTTATGCCTCGTATTGAGAGCATATCTTCATGAATGTGTACTTCTACGCCCGACGGGTCTACACCGGCCATAGGCGCAAGAACAACAATATGATGTTCAGTATCATATACATCGATTGCGAGGCGACCTTCGCTTCCTGATGTCCAGTTTGCAAAATGGTCACCAGCAATCTTGGCATTGACATTAATCGGAGCTTGCAGCGTATCTTTCTGCGACTCCAAAATCAATGAAAAAATGTCATCACTGTGTGTGCTCATACATACTACCAGTATAGCAACTTTTTTGTATTGTGTGAATGAATTTCGATGATATTGACTAATCTTGTGTCACAGGCTATACTATTCGGGCTCTTCAGTAAGAGCTTCTATTTTGATGTAAAGTGGAGGGATGGCTGAGCGGTTTAAGGCGGCAGTCTTGAAAACTGTTGTGGATGCAAGTCCACCTAGGGTTCGAATCCCTATCCCTCCGCTGTGCATCAAAGTATGAGGAGAGGTGTCAGAGTGGCCGATCGTGCAGCTTTGCTAAAGCTGTGTACCGCAAGGTACCGCGGGTTCGAATCCCGCCCTCTCCGCAGATGACCTTTCCACATGGAGAGTTGGCTGAGTGGTCTATAGCAGCAGTTTACTAAACTGTCGTCCTTGAAAGAGGACCGGGGGTTCGAATCCCTCACTCTCCGCAGATGTAGCACCTTCATTTCATCTGTTACATGTTAACCAAATAGCTCTCACTGAGCTGTTTTTCTTTTTATACTATTGACATTCTTTTATGATGTTTACCCACGAGCAAGCGTCCATCCATGCACTTCCTTCGCTCCCCCTTTAAGGAGCACTTCTGCACAGGTCTGCATCGTGGCACCTGTCGTATAGACATCATCTACAAGCAAAATAGATTTCCCATCAATAGCTTCTAGCGCTTTCACGCGAAACGCATCTACCACATTGCTCAGTCTTCCCTTTCTATCAAGATTTGCTTGATGTGGCGTGTCTCTTTTTCGTATGAGCAACTTTTCTTGTATAGGAATACTACTGTGCTTGGCAAGAATGTTCCCAATCAAAAAAGCTTGATTAAATCCCCGCTCGGCAAATCTTTTTTTATGGAGTGGGACTGGGATAATCATGTCAATGTCAGAAAACACCGGAGCACATGTTTCAAACCATGTTTCTAGCATGTGTTCAATACTATGCAATACGTCATCTGCAAAGTCATACTTCAACGTATGAATAATGGTACCAATCAACGCAGATTCTTTATACACTGTGGTTGCAACATGACGGCTGAGATACGATGTCTTTTGTTGTGACGTACATGCGTCACATACTTCTCCCGCTGATGTCTTTTCGTGACACAATGGACAAAATAATTGTGACGTGATGTCTATGCGTGAAAAACAATCCTCACACACCCATGTTCCTTCTTTGTCACAAGACAGACAAAACACAGGAAAGAGGTACTCTTTCACTGTGTGTATGACCTCCCTATGCACAGACATATCATTCCCAATACAAGCCATCTATCAACCAGGTTCCGTCCACGTTCACAAGTGCTATGTACCCTTTATGATAGACACGTTCATCCCCGCCAGCTGATTCAAGAAGCTGCTGTGCTTCGATATGGACAGTTGACACATGTTCGTCAATTGCATCTACCCTGCTCACGATAACTTTTGTGGTACTACCACGATAGTCATCACTGTACGACTGCGCTTGTGTCTGTACCCAGAGTGCCATCTCTGGCGTGACGATAGGTAAAATATCTTTTATATGACTATTTCTCGTCTGATTTGAATATGATAAAAATCGTTCCACAAAATCAATTGATCGTTGTCTGACATATCGTTCGACATCGTTTTCATCTGATAATGTTGGACTCATTCGAGTTGGATCTCCGGCAACCGGTGGTAATTGTAATGATGAATCAAATACTGGTGTTGTTTCTTCTGGTACAAAGTTCTCATTCTCCGAAATTTGCGACGCAGGGCTACGTTTTCCTCTCAAAGAAAAAATAATGAGTACCACAACAAGTACTGCTACCAAAAAAATACTAATGACTGTGAATATACGTTGTCGTAAGGTAAACATAAAAAAAAAGGTTATGACTCGCCAACGACCTGTTGATTGAATTCCTTTTTGGCTTGTTCAATTTGTAATAATTGCTCAGGGTTGGAAGTAATCAACTGGTCTTCTGTATACGAGGCGATAACCTTGATAGCAGCGTGCTTTAGACCCGCAAAAAAGATTCCCTCACCAACAGCGCCTTCCAAGAGCAAATATTTTTCACCTTCTGTAAGTAAAAACGTTTTTTGAATCATATCAATTGCTGCCGGTGATTGGCGCAATAACAACTGGAGTGCAGAATTTGTCACAATTGCCTGACCATATTGGGAACCAAGAAAATCATTGACATCTTGCGTAATCGTGGTAACCCCAAGGTAATATTTTCTACATCTCTTCACGAGCGCAAACATAAATTTTGCACTATCTTCGTGCTGCATGAGCCACCAGGCTTCATCAATAATAAGCAAGCGTTTTTTTCGTTCACTTCGAACAATATTCCAGATGTAATTGATGAGTGTATATATGGCCATTGGTCGCAATTCGTCTTCAAGATCACGTACACTGAATATAACCAAATTTTTATTTACATCAACATTTGTTGGCGCATTAAAGAGTCCAGCAAATGTTCCTTCTGTATATTTTCGTAGTCTTACGACGAGTTCAGTTGCCCCTTCTATCCCCTCGAGCACATCTAACAAATCCTGCATGATAGGCGGCTCGACATGTGCAAGATCTGAGGAAGACGTAATGTCTTTTTTTGCATACGATTCGATAAGCGCTCTATCCAACAAAGAATCTTCTGTTGCAGAAACAGTACCAAACATAATACGAAGCAATCCTTTTGTGGTAATGACTGCGCTTCGAATGATGTCTTCTGTAGAAATCTCGTCTCCTACTGGCCGGGGGAGATCAAATGGATTGACTTTTGCATCCGACGCCAGAGAAATATTGATATACGTCCCTCCGACAGCTTCAGAAAGATGTTCGTATTCTTTTTCAGGATCAATAACAATCACATCTATTCCCATCATCAGGCTCCGCAGTACTTCCAGCTTGACTGCATACGACTTTCCAGCCCCAGATGTTGCGAACACAACCATATTTGCATTCTGCAAGGAAAATCTATCAAAGAGAATGAGACTGTTATTATGTCGGTTAATACCATAGAGGATACCATCATCACTGGTCAGTTCTGAAGACATGAATGGAAAGGATGAGGCAATAGGTGACGAATTCATGTTGAATGCAACAAGGAGATCGTCCCTCCCCAGTGGGACGGTGGATGTAAATCCTTGTTCTGCTTGGAACAATACATTCTTTGTATAAATTAATCGTGCACCAAAAATATTTTCAAGATCTTCGGTCAAGGTATCTAATTCTTTTTTGTCATTTGCATAGATAGTGACGTAAAACGCAAATTGAAAAAAATGTTCAATGCCTTGCGTCAAATCGTCACGAAGCTGCTCAATATCACGCAGTGCCGTTTCTCGCAGAGGATCACGGGGCGCTCCTTTTTCCGCATCGCCTGATAACTGTGCTTGTAAGGCTCCCACTTTTTTCTTGAGTTGCTTCAAAATAATCGCAGACTCCACCGGATAAAAAAACATGGAGACATCCATGGTGGAATTCAAATTTAAAATTGGGGAACTCCAACCAACGGAAATATATCTCGGATAGGTGATCACATACATGGTGCGCAAAAATACTTCACCAAGCTGGATGAAGTTGGACTCAACACGAAACGCAGAGGGAGCAATCAGATCCCGAATCGCAACTGTCCCCTCACGGTAGACTTTTTCTTCTTCGAGTGTGAGTAATTCTTCTTGCGTTGCTGTTTTATCCAAAGTAGCAGCCCTCCCTTTGGACCGTTTCGCATGTTTTTTGGTAAATGGTTGAAATGCCATAAAGTAGTACGGTGCGAGAGCAAAAATTACTCTACCTGCAAGGTGTCTACATCTCCCAGACTTTCTGCAAATGCAATATCTGGATTGTAGGTCATGTAATATAATTCAATCAATGCCTGCGTGTCTAATGGGACTGCTTCGAGTGACATGCTCGAGAGTCCACTTGCTACCTGCCGTACTCGCGTGTCCAGCTCCTCTTTCCGTTTTTGAAATCGTTCCTCTTTTAAATGTACAGTAAATGCAGGCTTCATAATCTCTTTTAATCTTGCAAAAAAACCTTTCTTTTTATTTGCAATAGCATCGTATGGAACGACGACGTAAAAACGTTTTGTCATGATTTGTCCGATATCCACGAGTTCTTCGACAAATGCTCTATAATCAGCGATCTGTACTCGCAACAGCTCATTTGGTTGTTTCTTTTCCAAATCAACAAGTTTTCCAAGATATGGCTTTATCTGCAATCTGCGGGATTGCACAACGATTTGGACAGGAAATGATAGCGAATTTAAAAATCCGACATACGATGATATCAATGCATTTTGTTCATCTTCTGACTTTAATGCAAAATTGACACTAGACGTCATGAGCACTTTTCGCAAGGTACCATCACGGAGTACGACCACACCGTCTTTTATTTCGGCAATGGGAAGATGCGTCTGCGTAGCAGGACGGGACTCTTTTGCACGTTTTTTTTTCTTTTCTTTCATACAAAAATCATCGTCTAGGTACAGATGTACCAAAGTATACCATGTTTCGCTATTCTCCGATACCGTATCAATACGCACTCACATGCATCCAACACAGTATCACGGCTACGCTACATGTGATCTTCTGGTCTGTAATACCCTCCGGTATTCACAACCAAAGATAAATCTCGTATATGCTGTTTACGGACAGTCTTCACTGCCACCATCTCAATTACATCAGGAGATTCGTTTGATTTTCTAAAAAATTCCAACTCTTTATTACTATATGTTTTATTCCATATACGCAAACTTGGTCGTTTCATCGTCTGTATAATATTCAGCAAAAAAAGATGGAATACCTGCCCATTCACTCGGACAAATGAAAATGATAGCGCTGCGCCCCCTACAATGACAGCTATCGCAATAAATAATGCTGTATCTGCATATCGATATGCAATAAAAATCATAAGCCCTGCAGCGAGCAATACTAGAAATTGGCGCGTGGTTATCGGTCCGAAAATCTTATCTTCCACATCAATAAATTGTGGGACCACAAACTGTTGCATACTCATGGTTATGACAAACGAAAGCTGCTCGATATACAAGCAATGGCAATAATATCTTCTTCTGTCATATCATCTTTGATCAGTTCCTGAATACGTTTTTTTTGGCGCACAGCATCTGTGAGATACGAAAGGTACAGCATATATAAGGGGCTTTTCTTCCATGCACTTTTTGCCTTTACATATTCCAAATACGATTCATCCCGAAGCACCTGTACCTTCTTCAATACAATAGCCATTGCCTCTTCTGGGTTTTGAGACAATCTTCTAAAATCAGAAAATTCCATGGTTTCAATTTCATCGATAGGACCCATCGTGCCACTCATGGCAGGTACAGATGGCGGTTCTATATCCTGCAACGTCAATCTATCTCCTTTGTTTTTTGGGACGGTTGTCGCAGACTGCACGGAGGAATGTCTGTCAGAGGTTCTATCCTGATGCGGAGTGACTAGATGTGGCATCCCAATCGGACGTACGGTCTGTTTTGGCGCTGGTATCGATGGCTGTGTACGGGTCATGAGAACTCTCTGAATAACATCTACCAACGTCTGTGCCTCCTCTTCTGTAATTCCTAAGCCTCCTTCTTCGGCTGAACGTGTTGCATAGGATACGACCTGATGATCGGTTCGGATTTCTTTTATCCGTGACTGTATCAATGCGTGTAATCGTGGATGAAATGCTTCTGAAAAAGAAAACGGTAATGCGGCAACAACATGTTCAACATCATCATACCTTTTTTGTGGAAGGACTGAAGGCACATTTTTATTTTGCTTCTGAACGTCTTCTGCTGACGTATCAAGCAGAGACACGACATCTGTCTGTTTCCAACTTTTTGCTTTTGCAATATCAACAAAATAATCATCAACAGGAGTACTTGTCGCTACAACATGGGACGAGGAAACTGTCAACTCATGTCCAGCATTCGTATTCGTGTTCTCAATCACAGTCTTCTCTTCGACAGACACCGGGACAGGGACTGTTTCTGTCAGAGGCTGTATATCACTCTTACGTGACACTCGTTTTTTTGAAGATGCATCAATAGTTTTTTTTGGCTCTGCTTCTTGAACAGACATGGGTGGTTCTGCTTCTACATCAGGCATGGAAACAGTGCTGTCCATGGAGACAGGAGAAACAGGCGGCTGTTCATCTATGTTCGTATGCGTCTCGACAGGCTGGACACCCGTACGAATAGAAGACAAAGGCACACGCACGGTAGTACCATCAGCTTTTTTTATAAGGATAGTTGGTTCTGCCATAGTGCCAGTCGTCAACGTGAAGAAACAAGGACCTCATCATTCCACTCAAAAGCGCCGGTCTGTTCATTATACACTAAAAGATCTTCTACCTCCTGCAATATATGTGCGCTTCGTAAAAATTCACTAAAACGAATTATTTTATCTTGTCTATCTGCTTGTTCTAGTGATTCATGTGCTTGTATTTGAGACAAAAATATCTTCAAGGGAACGACCGCAGGAGGGGTATGCGATGTGGTAAAATACTCAGCAATCAGTGGCCAAAAATCTTCATTCATCCACCAGGTCAACAAATGAACAAGTTGATTTTCATATACGTCTTTTTCTGTTACTTCTGATCCGCGATTTTTTTCTATCAGATCAGCGGTCTTCAGATGACTGTAAAGATACAACATCTTTCTTAATACATGCTTCATAATCCCTTTCGAGGGACTTTGTGCAATATGTTCATCAATATATGCTTCTCGAAGGTACCCATCAGAAAATTTGTCGCCCAATCGACGCATATAGTCATGCAACAAATCCTTGAGAATCGTCGGACCGCTTTCTGGATGTAACAGCATGACTTCCTCATTTTCATCGAGTGCATAAAAAAGGAAAATATTTTGCAGGGCAAAATCTGCGAGATTATTTGTTTCATAATACAGATGCTTTTGAAACACATACGTAATAGGAATCCCTGCAGTTTGCGCTCGCAGTGCGTAGAATTTTATCCAAAATTCTTGATACATCCAATCAAGCTGATCAAAATAGGTAAACGGCACATGTAAAAATGCGGTAAGAAAAAACGCCTCAGTCCACGTATACTGTACTTTTTTATATAAGGCTTCTATCCGCAAATGTTCGTATACCGTGTTTGCTAATGCAAACCCCTCGCCGTTATCCATAAGATACCGTACTGTTGCAGAAAGCTGCGCATCGCTATAGGTAGCGATGTCTCCAGCCAAAATATGCTGCACATCTGCTATCGTATATATATTCTGACTCGTAATTTTTACAAAGGCTGCGAGCAACGAAATCCGTTGTACCAATGCATCTGTAGCCTCTTGCAACACCCAAAACGAAACTGATATTGCCATTTTTTCGATGTCTCCATACGCAGCAAATTTTTCCTTCACTTTGGTAAGGCTCTGTGAGGTAACATTGATATGGGTCGCAAATACGTCGATGTCTTGTTCTGTGACTATCCGCACCGAGGCATCTTCGGGAGTATTCGTATTTCGTGTCGACTGACGTGGATCGAGCAAGACTTTTTCCCACTGTGTCAATGCAGTGACAAATTGCGACACGACACCCTGATCAAATAACGATAAGAGACTTTTCTCTTGTGGATAGGGAAATTCCTCTGGCGTATCCTGAGCATATCCCTGCGCAACGTTGAATAATTCTTGGGTAATCGCCCCAAATGTATTGAGGTCTGTTGATATCTGCAAATACCCATCTCTCTGAACAACATCAAGAAGCATCTGCAGCGCTTTGGTGCAATGCGCAAATTCTGGTGTATGATATTGTTCAAAACGTTGTTCTACGTGTGTCATACCAAATCAAACATATATTAGGTGTCTCGTGTCTCATTCATAGCGCTCAATAAGGCTCCATCTTCATCATCCTGAGTTGTCGGTGGAGAAGGTGGAGCTACTGGGGATGTGGATTGTTTTCTTTTTTTTCTTTCGTCTGGCAATGCTTCCTCACGTTTTCGTGATGCTGAGATCCCCTGTCGCATTGCATTGACATCTTCTTGGGAAGCGATTCCTGCAGCCACAGCTTGTCGGAGCAATGCAGACAAAAATTCACTATTCGTCTCCCCTTTTATGTTCGTATCACCGATTTGAATAAATGCTTTTCCACGATTTGAATTGAGTTCATCCACATGTTTTGCTTTTTGTCTTGCCGCAAAGTTGAATACATCAGTATTTGATCGTACCAGCGGTAAAATAACATCTTTCAAATATGTTTTGAGGTCACCATATGTATCCTTAATATCCGCCATGCTGCCCCCGATCACAGCAAAATCACCATTCATGTTAATTTTTTCTCCAAAGGAATATCCCATGATCGCATCGATAGTTCGCTCAGCCATACTTTTTGCAGCACCAGCAGAGGTGAGTTCTTCCAACTGGTTATTTGCATACGTTGAGTTGACTTTCATCAATCTTCCTTTATCAAGGTCAGCCTCTCCAAGACCATGATACTGCCACTTGAGCTTTCCTTTGAATTTTCGCGCTTCGGCAGCCATCAAATCTTCTGCTTCCTTCATGGTCGCCATACGATAGGCTCCCATATCCCCATCCCACTGAAAGTGAGCACCATATTCCTGATGCCCGACATTGATAGCTTCTCGTTTGAAAAAGCTGCTTGCTTCTTGTAAAAATTCTCCAGATTGTGCCATCTTTTGCTTAAACCGATCAGCAGTGACAGAAAAAAGTTGCCCAGCTTTTTCCATCTTATCCAAAACAATGCCATAGGTATCATCCTTCGTATACGTCACACCATCGACTTCGGCTGTCCCTGTTTTGGATTTTTTTACGGCTTCTTGAACACGTTCATTTTTTGCATGATCACGGATAGCATCTGTGTCTCCCCCTGAGACCATCAGACTCTGCAACCTTGCGATACGTTTGTAATCTGATATTTTTTTGAATTTCCCGGTTGTTTTATCCAGTTTGATAATACCCAGCTGGTCCACAAACACATCCCGCATATTTTGCATTTTTTCTTTTTGGTCTTTGTCACCGTCAAACTCACCAGCACGCAATTTATCGAGATTCTTTCCGACTTCACTAATCACATCGTCAAACCATCCATTTTTCCCTACATGCATGCCAATACCCATGAGCGATGCTTTTTGGTGAGTGCTCAGCGAACCCTTTTTCTTGGCAAGGAGCAAATGGGACAACACATTTTTTGCAAATGTTGCAGCGTCCCCTGCTTCCTGACTCTTCAAATCATTTGCAAGACGTTCTGCAATTGGGACATTCGCCGTAGACGGCGTACCGTCACCCAATTCCGGTTTTTCAACTCGGTATGCTTTGGCGGTTTCATTCAACACAGTCTCTTTTTGAGTCATTACTTCTTTACTCTTTATCAATAATTCAGACTCCATGGATGCCTGCGCATAGGGGTCCTTTGCCAAGGCCTTTTTGAGTGCATCGGCTCCCTTTTCAGCTCCTGCTTCCATTGCCTTTTGAATTTTTTCAGCTGCCTTCTCTAGGTTTGCCGCAATCTTATCATTTCGGAATGACTCTGCAAACGACTTTGCCGCAGCTTCTACTTTTCCTGCTGCCAGCTCCATATTGGTCGTCGCGTCTCCAAATTGCGTTCCAAGCATTGTCTTCTCGACCGTAGCTTCGCTGGCTTTTTGCTTTGCCACAGCCACGGCGCCCCTTTTCTTTTTTACTTCAAATCGAATTTTTTCAGCAATAGCTTGTCTGGCAGCTGCGTCGAGTGGATTTCCTTCTTTATCCTTGATAATCACTTTTCCTACGCCAATGTTATCTGCAAGTTTGTTAATTGCTTTTTCTGAATCTTTCGCCAATTTTTTGGCAGTGTCAGTGCCAGCAAAATGAAACGCACCTTCTTTTCGTCGAGTAACATTTTCTGCATCGACGAGTTCTTGTTTCAGTTTTACCGCCCGTGCATCCACGGCTGCTTCGTTTTTTTGTTCGTCCTTTTTCAAACTTGCAGCTACTTGTGCTGCAACAGGGCTCTGATCACGCCATAGACCAAATGCTTCAGCCCTCTCAGCTTTCTTTGCTTGCAAGGCTTCATCTGCTTTATTTTTCTTATCAAATACCTCAGCTCCCTCTGTACCATTAAATAGTTCATCCATTGCCTTATAGCTGTCTTCTGACAATGATACAAGACCATCTTTCATTAATGACGCAATAGCTTGTTCCTCAGTCATTCCTTCATGAGCCCCTTTTTCAGCAAGCACCAACTTTTGTGATTCTTCATCCAAATCTGCTAATTCTACTTCACCAGAAGCCGCCAGGTTTGTAAGGAATGCTTGATACGCACTCGAATATTCCAGGGCTGCTTCTTGGACGTCACTCGCAAGCGTCTCCAATGCATCATCTACTTGTTTTACCGCATCCAACTGACTGAAGGCAGCTTCTTGCCTGGCTTCTAACGTTGTGCCGGGTCCATTCAATACTTGATATGCATCAAACGCACGGGTATACGCTGCAACGTGTTGATCTTGGGTAGCTTTCTGTGCGAGCAAAGCATCATACGATTCCTTTCCTTCTCTTGCTTTAAATGCATCGAAGTGCTTTTTTTCTTTTGATTCCTTCAAAGAAATACTTCCGTCTTTCATGAGTTCACTAATGACAGCAGAATCTTCTTTTGAAGGATCCAGTTTTCTTGCTTCCGCAATCAACTTCCTAGAATCATCATCAAAGTCTTCAGCCTTCAATGTTCCATCCTGTGCAAGTCCTGCCAAAAACTCAAGGTACGACTTTTTATATGCCGTAGTTGACTGTGCAATTGCTTCTGCTAATGTCTTCAATTCATCCGCCATTTTCTTTCCTTCTGCTGTTCCACGGAATTCTTCACTGAGCTGTTCCTCTGTTTCGTTTTTCAGACTTGCGGCTGCCTGCGCCTTGAGTGCTTCCTCATTGATATGTTCTTTCACCCACGCGTCATCTTTCCCAGCATCACCAAATTTGCTAGAACTTTCAATATACGCTCCTAATGCCTTTTCATGATCTTTTTCTATTTTCTGAATAGCTTCATCTGATTGGATCGCACCATCTGCTTTTGAAGTGACATCTTCGTCACCCTCAGCTTTTCTTGTTTCTTTTGCTTTTGCTTTTTCTTCTTGGATTCTGTCTTGTTCTTTTTCGAGTTTGTATCGTATTGTTTTTCTGACTTCGATACCAAATCCAGCACCGGTCGTTTCTTTCATCCACTTACCAAATCTATCTACGGCAGATATGTTTTCTTTTCTGCTGATCGTATCTTCAAAATTTTCATCTATCAGCTTTGAACTTCGCTCTGCTTCTTCATTCAATTTTTTACGACGCATGCTTCCTTTGAGACCAATAAATGGAATAGCACGAAAATACGGAATGGTTTTTCGTTTATCATCAATAGAAGATTTTGTACGTTTTGCCCAATCGCGGACTGGCTGAAAGAGTGCTTCATCTGTCTTTTTCTTTGCCAAATCACGACCTCTGTTGTATGCACCACGAGCAAAGGACGCACCGGTGGCAATGGTGGCGACATTTTTTGCAAATCCTATCGCACTCGAGGTGAGCCCACCGGCAACTACACCCAGATTTCTCACCGCTCTGAGTCCGACGAGTAAAAATGCGATAGCAATCAGATAATTTGCAAGATTTTCCCAACTGGTCGCTTCTGAAATACTTAATTTTTGTCCAGCTCCTGAATTGACAGCCGTATTGATTGCCGTATCGGCATCAGCAAGATCAACATCAGAAAGATCGATGGCGCCTGAATTGCCAGTCCCCAGGGTAGCGAAGGAAAGCCATAAGAAAAAAACCATGACCGGAGCCACAATGACATGATTTGTAAACATGCTCCACCACTCTTGTGCATACTTTTGTGTCTGCGGGATCACCTGAAAAATATAGGCAAGTGGTGACATGATGATAAGCACCCAGAGAATCACCATGCGTGCGACCATGACAATAGCAAAAGCTCCCATTGTGGTCATCATGATGAGGGCAAGGAAAAAGACTGTTACTGATGCCGCAAATGTTTCAATCTTGAGATCTGATCCCTCACCAAATTTCTCGGCACCAGTAATATTATACATGGTGTCGATGTTAAACATGTTGATGATATTTCCNNGCTGCAAATACCAATTTTACTAATGTTTTTTTCCATTCGTATTGTTCTAATCCCAAGATCGTACCAAACGATATCACGAGCAATACAACCACGAAAAACATATTTGCAACATCACGAACCAAGTACCATCCAATCTTTACGGTCGGAGTGTCAATAAAATTGTTATATGACGCGACTTCTATGAAGAACTTCAATGCAAATATAGTAAGCCCCACAAACAACCGTGCCAAAATAAACATCACCCAGCTAAAGAAACTAAACAAGCCATTGATAAGGTCTGTAAAAAAACCTGCTGCTTGCACTGGAATGGCAGCACCAAATATTCCTATCACTGCCAAAGCAAGAAAAAATTGTATAACAAAAAAATTCCTTTTCCGCTTCGGAAGGACCTTCGATAGATATCGAAAAACTACTTGTTTGTAATATGTTATCCGAGCAAGCATGGGACTGGATAATTATAGCAATAGTATAGCACACATAGCGCGTCTCGTAGAGCTATGTGGGGACAACATGCCCAGACTTTTTATCACGGTGCCATGAATTTTTCCTACATCTATTTATCCACATATGCACCATTGACATATTGACAAAACACGTTTTTTTCCCTATGCTAGAAGGTGGAAGAATGTTTCTCTTTTGAGGGAGACAGTCTTCCCGTTCTTTTCCAATGATATGTGCCTCTGGCACGTATCACTTATAAGGTGTGAGAGCACTCACGGCCATGTTCCTCTAGGAAAGATTGGGTTCTGAGAAATGATGACAATAGTATCATCATCTGTCCGGACCCAACCCTTCCGTCCATCGCAATCACCCGCCCTTCCGAGGGCAAGGAGCAACCGTCATGAACATGCGGATCGTCTTCACCGCCATTCTGGCGGCTGTTCTCTTCGTCGCTTGCGACGCTGATTCTTCTCCAAGTTCCCAAGTCGACTTGGGCGACGGCTATGTTCGCCATGACAGCTCATCCCCGAAGGCCGACGACCCCAAGCAGACCACCGACACGGCTACAACATCTGTCGACACAGATGCACCGCCCGACACCGACGGCTGCGAGAACTACCCGTGGCTCTACGAGAACCAGGGTGAGGTCGTAACCTGCACTCTTCAGAACGGTCAGGGGAAACCTGCGCAGTGCAATCTCAACGTCTACGAGAACACTGAGGGTGTCTGTCTGGCAATCTGTCAACCGGCATTCGGGAAGCTGGCCTACGACATCGAGAAGACCGACACTGGGTTCAAGATGGAACTCTCCATCGGCACCAGCGTCTGCTCCTTCGGCTACACAGTGATCTTAGAGTAACCAGCAACGACGGATCGCGGCGTGCCCTCACACCCGATCCCCCAGTATGTAATCATATGCATGACATTCTAGGGGATAAAAAAATGGCAATATATTGCCATTTTTTTATTTAAATTTTTTTTTATTACGGTGTAATAATGATCAATCCTTGATACGTTGTCCAGTGAACATCATCAAACTGAGGATTGTCACATTGCTTTTCCCCAAAATCACTAGATGAATTATAACACCCAGGAGTTCCTTCACCATTACAGGTTCCATTACAATATCCCCAGTTGTCGAGTATCTGCACACGTGGTTGGTATACACATAGAGGACTATCATCATTGAGACCCGATTGCAGCAAGGTATTGTACGTTTGTTCACTGATCTGATCACGTATTTGTCCTACGGTTTGATTTGGGCTATCACACCCATAGGTATGCGCATAATCAAATGGACCGGTTTCACAAGCACGTGGTAAATTTCCAAATGCTGGCAACGAATAATCTGTACAAGCATATCCCGTTGGACAATCTTGATCAGCCTTACATGTCAGAGATGTTGGTGTATTTGTAAACGAATCTTTGCAATATCCTACTTCACTTGTATCACCTGGGCTATTACTCTCCTCACAATACGGTTTTCTATTTTTGTACATCCCTGTTAACCCCTTATTTGTGATCGTCCCATCTCCCCAATCTACCAACACTCTTCGAATAGGCATGCGATCGTCATCCGCAAACCCGAAAAATCGTGCTCTTGCCTGATATATTACCTTACTTACAATTTGAGCATCATCGTCATTAAACCCGACACTCAAATTATTTAATGATCCCGCAGAACACTGTGTAGACAACTGCGATGAGGTCAGCACACTTGGAAAACAGGTCTCAGGATTCAATGAATAAATTTTGGGAGGCTGTAAGCCAGCTGCCAATATAGGATTGATCTCATGAATATCTCCACCAGGCTGTACACTATCAAATGGAAATACAGCCCGAACATAATATGCTCCAAACAATGATAGCAACACATCTCTCCCAGATGTAATCGATGAAGAATTCATCCAATTGGCAATCGACTGAATCGCAGTGGTAGAGTATCCATTTTGTGTTAAGGTGTCACACATTTCTAACGCGGTTTTCGCAAATACTTTTATATTCAGCTCTGAGGCAGCTCTACAATAATAGGGATATCCTGTTGCTCCCTCTGACATAAAGGCGTACTTCAAAAGATTGCCTTGTTTATCGACATCATTCGAAATTCCTAACAGGTCGGATGCACTCAAATCCGTTGACCCAAATGGAGCTCGTGAGACATCATGCCCAAACGCAGACTGACCCAGTAGTTGGTAATTGCTTTCTTTCCAGACCCTGTCAGTCCAGGCTTTATTACTCTGTCCTGTTGCACCCACGTCCTGATATACACTTACGAATTCACTACATTGATCATTCATGGTTGCGACAACTCCCAATTGCAATCCGTAGGATCCACAATTTCTCGTAATATACCCAAGAAATTCTCCATTCTTATTAAAGTCCATTCCTATAGCAAAGAAATTTCCTTTCGTTGCATTACACGCAATACTAAAGGGATCTGTCTCAGGTGAGACTGCTTTTACAAATGGACCATCAGATTCTTGGACAAAACTTGGGGTATTTGTACCACCTTCTGATTTGTAAAATACCATGACTGATCGATAATGTACTTGATTCCTTACCTCTCCTACACTTGGATTGCCAGGAGAAAGCGCGTACTGCGTATGTACTTCTGAATCGTCTCCACTCCCACCATAATCACAATACGAGACAAGCCCCTCACAGTTCACCGTACTACTTGGGGTTCTCACCAATTCATACGTGGTAATGGATCTTTTCGTAGTCTTTTTTGGGTAAGACTCTGGCGGCAAATAAGGATCTGACGAGGGATACCATGGTGTCATGGTACCATCGGACGTCAGCACACTTCCATTTACACCGAGATCACCATATCCATTGAAATTAATCTTTAACTCTTCTGTCAGCGGTGCAGGTCCGAGAGCATTTCTCACAGGAATACGGAACGGTACAAAATACACGGAACGCAACGCATTTCTATTCAAATTCTTTTCTGTAACAGTGGATTGAAATAAAAGTGATGTATTCTCAGCACTACTACACCCTCCCGCAGCAAGACATGTCGTATTCAGTGAGACAGCAGGCGGATTACTTGCTGTTGATACCTTAAAATTGGTAAATGAATATATTGCATTATTGGCACCAAAGCGTGGAGGATGCATCATTGTCCCTGTGTCAAAATTAAGAGTACTTGCATCCACAGCACTATCAAACTCAGACGCAACAGGTACTAAGGCTCCTACTTTATATGCATTGTTTCCTTGTGGGCTAGATCCAAAATTGTTCCCATTATAGTCACCTTCCACTCTCAATACAACAGCATTTGTGTTTAATGCACCAGGCGAAGGAGCAAGCGTATACCAAGAAAAGAGTGTCACCAGACTATACAGCGCATTTAATGACTCATCAACCGTATAGCTCCCTGTAGACTGAGCACTACAGGTAGAGCTATCGTCTGATCCAAAAGTCTGCCCCGCATACTTTGCGCCACACACATACCACCAATAGGGATTGCCATCCATTTCTACAGGGGAATATGGATTGCCATACATATCTGTACAACCGTTCAGTGCGATTCTATCCAAAATTTCCGAATACTGCTGTCTCGCAATTTCATCAGGATCTTGCAGTGCAGGTCTAATATTTCGAAAGAAATCTAACAAACGAGGATTGTAGTACTTTGTATACAGATACTCCATCACCCAAGCATCATTATCAATCGTAAACATATCCGACACCGTGAGTGCCTGTGAACACTGTACAATCTGGTTTTGTGGTGTAGTTTCTGTAGGTCGTATTGTCTTTAGCTGTCTATCCCCATCCCCTGGAACCCCGGACCAATGCCATTGCGTTTCAGGATCTTCCCACATATCTGCAAGAGTAACACCACCTACCCCGTTTATCACTTGAGCATTGGTAATCTCGCCTCCACCATATCGGGGATGTATGCGCAACGTTCCTTCATAGGTGGCAGCACCACGACCAAAACTCTGTGTACAATAGACTTGCCCCCCTGTCCCTCCATCACCAGTAAACGCATCAATTCCTGGATTGTACCCGGCATCTTGAAAAAGATTACTCGTATCAATATTCCCAAATGATTTATCCGATGGGTACCATGTCAGACAGGCATATCGCGGTTGTCCTTCTGGCGAGAGGACAGGACGAGAAAGATCATACTCCAAACAATGTCCCGTGGATCCAACAAACGTTGCTAGATGACTAATTTTTTGACAACTTCCTCCTACGCCACATTCAGCATCCTCTTTACAATAATCGCCTTCAGTCCCAGATGCACCAGTACAAATTCCCCATAAACGAAGATTATCCCCTTGTTCATCATATACGTCTGTATCCCAATAATCCGTGGCAAGAGATCCATACGTGACCGCAACATAATTGCAAGAACAATCATCGCCATCTTGACACACATTCGCATTATTTTGCCTCTGCGAAAATGTACGTCGTGTTATTGTGGTATTGACTATTTTTTGGGCAAAACCATGTACATCCCGAGCATTAGGTGTATCAAAATTTGGAACAATATCACCTGGAAACGGTGCATCTTCTTGTGGAGGGACTTTACATTCTGCATTTCCAAGCGTATTTGCAATTTTATCAAGAGTAATATCAGAACTCTGGAATACCCCATCTACAGGTAATACACAGGTACCAGAGATACATCTGCCCGTATCATCTGGACCACATGCACTCTTTGACTCCCCAGTAGCACACGCATGTTCTTCTGGGTGTTGTTCCACATATTCTTCTGACAAGGCATACCCAAGATAACTGTTCACAGTGTCTACAATACCGTCACTCGGACTAATATTCTGTGGCATATTAACAGAGCTATACTCGGCAATATCATAGCGATTGAAGAGAGAATACCCTGTATATTCAATACCATTCCAGCTCGTGTCTCTATTGATGTATGCATCTATGTCTAAAAACTTCTCACTTGGGGAACGTGTATCATCCACAGGTGCCAATTTGATACAGTTGGTACCTTGATATTCCAGACATGCAGCCAATTGACTACACAAAAGAGATTGTTGCCCATTTGGAAGCGTTATAGGTTCATACGATCGACATGCAATCCATTCACTACATTCACGATTTCTCTCAACTTTCAACAACACATTTGCATCGTTTTCATCTGTAGACTGAGGCACAACCAAGGTATCCCCTGTTTTTGCCAGCGCTTCTCCGGCAGCGTATGTTGCCGACGCATCATACGATTTATTTGGAATATTTGTATTATCAAACAATACACATCCTTCTCTCAGGCTCGCCTTTCCCTGACATTCACCCACACTTGCAGTCAATTGAGTGTCAAAAATAACATAGTATGGCTTTCCATCAGGATTCTTTCCAGAGGTATCGGTATCATAAGGGTCTACAAGCTCAGTACACAAATTTTGCCCTACCGGGCATTCTCCTACATAGCCATCATAGCCATCCGATCCATTTGACCAGAGTCCGTATGTGGAAAAATCTTCTTTGTAATTTTCATAACATGGCACGCTCTTGCCAATACCTGTACAGGTATTGCCATCTCCGCAAATGGCATTAGTCGTACATTGAATATCCGGATTATTCGTACAGGTACCCACCGAAGTCAAAAACCATCCACCCACACTTGCTTCATTCGTAGGATCTGGCGCAATATAGGAACAAAGTTTATTGGCATTTACCGCAGGATCTTTAAAATACGTATTTGCTCCGTTTGATGTCGTGTACGCACTACATGCAAGTTGTTCTTGCGTACAAAGTGTACCCTGCTCTCCAAGATAGGATGCTGGATTATTCCGTATCATCTGTGGATGATAGGTAAACCCGTTGCTTTGTCCAGCAACAGGTGTTGTCTGTTCTTCTATAGCCACAGCCTGACATCCTACATACTTTTCTAGACAGGCACTTTCTTGGTTATCCGTAAGGAATACTGGATCAAGCACAGGCGTATCTGCAGGAATATAGACACTCGAGGCATCTACCATCACGATTGATTTTGTCAATCCAGTTCCTACAGCTTCGTCAGCAGATGCTTTTATGCGTAGATATCCCTCGTCACCATAAGGTCCTCCCAAAAAGGCATCGGATGGGACACGGATAGGACCAGCAATCACACAAGAACTTTCTCTTGGTGCGATGGTACAGCTATACGTGTCGATAGTATCTACGGTGATCTCACAGGTGGTCGCGACAGCGACAGAAACATCCGCCACTAATCCATTTGCAAGATCACGACCATTTGTACATCGAGCATTGTAGACTTCGGCATAGGTTGACTCCGTATTATACGTATCCCACAACGGAGCACACCCAACAGCTTTTTCTCGACACAGACGATCAAACCCAGTTGCATAGGCTTTCTGCCCAAGGCTGGTCGTATAGGCATCACAGCCAAGAGCTGCTCCAGGATATGGGCCAGCAGGATTTTGTCCTTCACCAAAACATTTTGTAGGAGCATCATACCCCTCTGGTGTCTTCCAAGAATCACGAATGAGATAGACATTTCCTTCTGTACGCATCAAAGATACATTGTCTATGAAATATATGCCTGCGGTCGCACTGCTCGATCTATCAAAGACAAGAGACACTGGATCAATCGTATTTCCAGTAAATGTGACTGGACCAACGACATACTCTCTCCAACTAGTTCCAATAGAAATAGGCTCATCTATACTGGTCAGGGGGTCAACAGTCAATGTCCACACATTCGTCCCTTGTTCGAGACTGATACTCAAAATTTGTCCTGCTCCACGTGCCCAAAAAGAAAGCTCGTATGCAGCATTTGTTTCCATGGCACCAGGATCAAGCGCACGGCGTACAACAGTGCCGTCAGATGTCCCTTTTACGCGCAAGGAATGCGCATTCACTTGGAGTGATTCTGCAGCAATACTTACCGCATCTGCTTGCGACCAATATTCTTTTGCATTACTCAATGCCTCAGGGCTATCACCTATAGGTTCAAATGTATCAATACTTTTTTCAAAAACAGGTTTGATATTATTTCCTTTGTTTCCTGTAAATGCACGACAAGAATTTGCTTCGGCAATACAAGAAGTTGATTCACCCGGTGCATCGATAGCATAATATACACAAGATCCTTTTTCTGGATTGCTGGCATCTTCTGGGACCCATGCTCCACCACCTACACAGCGCTGGCACACATTTCCACTGTACCCATCTTTTTGTCCCCAATATCCACCTTTTTCATCACAAATATCCTGAGCTGCTTGCACAGATTCATATCCTGCGATGTCAATAAGAGACTCATCGACAACGAGTCGTGATTCTGTCTTTCTCAATGGATGACACGCTGTTGACACGGTCACTGTTTTTGCCAACAGACGATAATACACGATTCCTTCGCTGTCATATAGGGCACGGCAGTCTGCATCTGCTTTTGGTGCATCTGGGACCTGCTGAACAGCATTGCCATACACAGTTTCATTACACACATCGACATTCTCTTGAAGCTGTGCAGGAATATCATCAGCATAGATTGGCGATGCAGGTGGAAATGCAGAGGATACGTCATCCAGAATAATTCCTGCCGCACGCAAACCAGAAATGTACGTCCCATCACCAACTTTTGCCAAACGGTGTACTTTCAAGATAAACCCTTGAGATTCTGATCCTTCCCAAGAATAGTACGTGCTACTATTATCACCATCAGGGACTTCACATTGTTTGATATAGCTATAGTATTCTTGTTGTTCCCCACCCGTCTCGATGCTCCCAATATTGGTAAATTCATCACACCCCACTTGCTGCGCACTACATAAAATGCCATTTGTCGGGATGAAATAGAGTGGATAGGATGCTTGTTCAAAATTGCTAGCTTCTTGTTTAAACGTATCATACCCCACACACGTCTTTGGGCAATAATTATCCCCGACAACACCTGGAATGGATTCGCCCGAACCTGTCGGAGTATAGAGCTCACACCCAACTTCTGAAGCCAAACAGACTGATGCATAGGCATCACATCTTGGGTCAGTAGGAATACTATTTTCTATTTGTTGAGCAGTCTCAGGATAGTCAATTTCTACCGTAGCAGGATCAATGTCATAACAGCCGAGCGATATTGGTGCCTTTTTCAAAGGTCTGATACGAGCTGTATCTTGAATATATGATTCGTCGGTTGGGTTTGTGATATATGCACCTGTCGTAGGATCACGCTGAGCACCAATAAAACTGGTACACCCAGCCGCACCACTCTCAGGGCACCCAGCGCCTGAGGCTGCGATCTGGTCATTCAAATACAACACTTGCTGTCCTCCATACCGTTTATCTGCGATATAGATATCATCCGTGCCAACCCAATTTGACTCCCCAGTCTGTTCTGTAACATATGGTAAACAGCCAACACTCTGGGCGGAACAACTGCCATATTCAAGTGTTCGCGTCAAATATGACACGATGGTCTTTGAATCCTGATTGGTAAATGTCTGGCATGTGGCATACTGAGGCTCACATGACGCTCCCTGCAGATCCCACACATTTTTTTCTAATGTACAAAAACCATAATAATTGTCTTCTGTACAATTTCCATTTTCATCTTCGCTAATACATGTAGAAATATCAACACATTCTTCTCTTCGCCGTGGAGAATCCGGAACCAACAATTCTGGAGAATAGACACGGTTTTCACAACGTGCCTGTGGTGCTCGCAAAATCCAATTTGGATTTACCAAATGACAAAATGGATAGTTGATAAAATCAGGTTTGATAGTTCCATCCTGGTCTGGAGTAGGACACTCTTCAAATTTTTGTAAAACTTCTCCGATGGTCCAAGGATTATCCGTATCAGAACGCAACGCTGCTATTTCCATCCCGAGCGGAAGAATACGTGCTTTTCTCATCTTTTGAATATTGGAATAACACAACTTATTTTTATAACAATCTTTATCCTGATTATCAGCAACTCGTCGAGGAGAAATAAGAGGCGTGTTTGCACTAATTAATTTATCAACAAAGACAGCATCATATAACGTAATGGGTTTTCCCACAGACGTTCTATCCAAGGCTTCCTGGAATCCTCTATTCATGACACAATTGTTTGCCCCTGGATTTTCAGGACATGCAATAAATTCTGAGACAATATCATATTCCGCAGGGTCTTTTCTTCCATATGTCGCGGTCAAAAAACTAAAGGCACGCTGCGCAATTTGCCGCTGGCTGACAAGACTATTTACTCCATAAAAATCTGTTGATGCAGTCCCACGTTCTTGCTCTGTCGGCACCAATCCTTTTGTAAATAATCGATTTAACAATTGAGAAGTAAGACTATTCAAGAATACAGAGGCACTCATCGGAATAATCTGCCACAGCTGTGACGCATACATGCCCGCAATTTGCTGTGAATTTAATTCTCCCTGATGTTTCCCTGTGAGCGCTGAGGACTCCTCCTGTGTCAATTGTGCAGGAGTATTGATATGTCCACTTACAAAATCAGTCACATCCTTAAACCCATTGCCTACTTGCCTTGTGAGAGATGCGGCTTCTTCTTGCGCATCCTTAAATGCACCGATTTGTTCAATCGCACCAAGAGCAAATCCAAAATCTGTTTGCGTGACATTGATCTCACTGGCAAAATCTGATGCGGCATTCACATCGAATTCCACATTCACGCCATCTTTCCAATTATTTTTCAATGTTTGCCAGGAACACGATGCCTTTGGCCCACCTTTTCCACCAGCACTAGGAGGCGTATAGGTCGTATCTAAGGCTATTTTCAACTGGGCTTGCAACTTTAGATTTGGAGGCTGACACAAATTGACACCAAATCCCTGCCCCAAGGAGCCGATCGCTTCCCCGACAGAATCCAACGCAACATCCGAAAGATATTGGTCAAATGGTTTTTCAAAAATAAGTGATCCTTGCCCCTTTCCACCAGACGCGATGTATGTCGCTGTATCGTATGCAAGGGTGCGCATAAAATATGATGCCATATTCACCAACGAACCGAGGAGCCCTTGCAAGACTGCTTTTTCTATTTTATCTTCTAGCGTGTTGACCTGTGCCGGCACATCTGCTGTGACAACAACTGCGGCAGCAGGTTGAGCGAATGCGACAGTCGGAGGCAGCAAGAAGACCCCCAACTGGAGACTCATCACAAACAGGAAACCATAGGCCCAGATGTTTCTTTTGTCTTTCTTTTGAAAATGTTTCTTCTCAAACATATACAATAACCCCCTACCTTGCCGAAGCAATAATATCCTTTGTTACAGAAATAAGTGTTGCGTTATCAATTTGATCCAATTGTGCCTGTGACATTTTCCCCGTACTCATCAATAATGTACGTAATTCTTCAGGTTTTTGTAAAAGCGCTTCGAGTTGTTCAGGTGTGACATCTTGCGAAGGAGTCGTAGGCTGTGTCACCAACGACGGATTGTTCGTATTTGCTCCATTCACGACTTGTGTTGTCCCCTGTGTTTTCAGTGCATGTTGTGCCAAATCCAATAATTGATCGTCATTGAATGCTGCCAATTCTTCTGCACTCACTTGTCCTGATGCGAGCAATGCGGCACGCAATTGTGTAGGATCTTGCAAAAGCGCACCTATATCAAATAATCCAGGTGAAGTTCCTGTGGTGGTTCCACCACCCACTGCTGAATTTTGTAATGCGGCATCGAGCAAAGGAGTTTCCAAGGCACCATCATCTTCTGAAATCCCTGTATTTGTAAGTATCGATGTATTGAGAGCACAGTCTTTTCCTTCAGGACACAGAGGATCTGTGCCATTTTTAATTTCAGTGTCATCACTGATGCCATCTGAATCAGTGTCAGGTAAATACGGACTTGTCTGATAAAAATTTAACTCTTCAAAATCATTAATACCATCATGATCGGTATCAATACGTTGCAATCGCAGTGTCTCATCAAATACTGCCTGCGCATCAACAACACCTTGTACCTGCTCAGTATGTTGGGACAAAAATGGACCATAAATATTTGTTCTCATCTGGATAGCCCCAAGCCCTATTGCCAAAAAAGCAAAAATAAGCATAAAAGCAAATCCTGCCTTCTGCTCAGTACTCAGTCGTTTTTGATTTGGCGATTCTGCCATAATCTATTCAATAGACATAGTATACCAAAAAAACAAAAACACGAACAGTCATGCTGTTCGTGGATAAATATATGTGAGGCTGAGTACCAGTTCCTTGTTGAGCTAGGCTTCTAATCTAGCAATCACGGCAATCCAATCATCCACTGACAATTCCTCAGCTCTGATCTTTTCATTTCCCAAAACTTGCTGAAGCGTCTGTTTTACTTTCTCCCCCTCTATCTGCAATCCAACAGACAAATTTCTCCACAATTGTTTTCGTTTATTGTGAAAGCCGGCGCGAACATAGCGAAAAAACGTATCCGCATCAGCTCGTTCTTGTATATTGGTAATTGACACAACCGCAGAATCTACTTTCGGCGACGGCCAAAAATTTCCTTTTGTTACTTTTGCCACCATCTTCGGTGTGCCGTAATACTGAATCGATACAGCAAGAATACTCATATCACCAGCCTTTGCACAAATACGTTCAGCCACTTCTTTTTGCACCATTATGACAATCCTCTCTGGTTTGTTTCCCAATTCTAAAAGAGTTCGGATGACGTTTGAAGTTATCTGATACGGCAAATTTGCCAATACTTTGTAAGAAGTTCCTAGTTCCAAGTTTCTAGTTTCAAGTTCCTTCAATGCGTTTCCCCAAATAACCTGAATATTCTTGAATTCAAGCTGTTTCTCCTCCCAATATCCTTCCAACTTCTTTTCAATTTCAAACGCCACCACCTTCTTCACATGCAGTGCCATCGCAAGCGTGAGCACCCCAAATCCAGGACCAATCTCAACGACAGTATCATCTGGGCTCAACTCCCCTGCCTCAATCATTTTTTTGATCGGCATGTCTGAGATAAGATAATTCTGCCCATATTTTTTTGAGGGCGTGAGGTGATAGGTAGTACACAGTTCTTTCAATTGTGTTGGTGATAGCAAAGGAGACATGTCATTCTTGTGTAAGTTCAGCAGACAACAACCCAGCACTACTATATCTATTTGATGCATTCCATAAAAGCCAGCCGCCATCTGTATATTTTTCTACCATGTCTATTTGCGCACGAATATTTGCAGCACCATACACCGCACCAATATTGAACGCCTGAATCCATGGCCGCGCTTCTGCCTTTGTCTGTTCAAAATAGGGCATTCCTTTTTTCATGCCATTTTCTATCACAATACCAGGCGATGCCGCAGGATTTGAGAGACCCAGATGCCCTGAGGGATAATGCGATGGATACATCATAGGAGAAATATAATCCACATAATCGACTGCGTCTTCCAGCCGCTGACCGATATTCATGCCATCATGGCGCTCCATAACAAATCCAAACATGTCGAGCGAGATCCATGCTGGTTCATCGGCCAAATGTTCTTCAAGAAATTCATAAAAGTTTCGCATGACATCGTACTTTGCGTCTTCACCATTGGTGTAGATGACATTGCTCATGTTGCCGTCTGAAGGAAAACGCACATAGTCAAATTGTACTTCATCAAATCCAAATTGAATTACTTCCTTTGCAATATCCACATTGTATTGCCACACGTCTTCTTTGGTAGGATCTACCCAAGCAAGTCCTTTATTGTCACGCCAGAGTCCCCCACTTTTTGCACGGATTGCCCAATCATGTTTTTTTTCTGCGAGTACAGGATCTTGAAACACTGTCTGACGAGCAATCACATAGATATCATGTGCGTGAAAGTCGTCTACTATTTTTTTTACATCCCCCAGTCTCCCCGTGTCAGTGCCAAGTTCATCGACAATGGCAAGGTTGCTGTCATAGAGCACATATCCAGTATAATCTTTAATATCAATCACAACAGCGTTCAATTCTGTCGAGTCTATCAAATCTATCAGTCGTTGTCTTGAAGTATCATTACTCGCAGTATACGCTGTCAGATAAATCCCTTTTACTTCAAGTTTCTCCGGTTTTGCGGCATCTTTCTTTTGTGCCTGATAGAGTCGGACAGCAAGCGCATCTTTTGGGGCTTCATCGAGGGAGCCAAAATAGTAGTAGAACCCACTTTCTTGTTGCACTTCTATCCATTGCCATCCAATACCTGTGGTTAAAAAAGCCACCACACATAAAAATATGGGAAAATAATATGGAGAACGATGGTGCATAGTGTTATTTATTCAAACAACATAATTTCACCTTCACGTAAGACTTCCAGTGTACCATCTTCATGGATTCGTACAATGGTAGATGGACTTTCATGCGGGAGTCTGCCTGCATTGATAACAATATCCGGCTGAATAGCTTCGTGCTCAAACATCGCCAAGACATCCTTTATATCATACGGGCTTTCGTGCGCAGCGATATTTGCAGACGTCGATACGATCGGTCCATCAATGGCTTTGCAGAGTGCTTTTGCAATCGGATGCTCGGTGATACGAAATGCAACCGTTCCATCCTCAGCCATGACTCCTTTCGCCAACGATGAATCAGGCCGTGCTTTTGTGACAACGGTCAATGGTCCGGGCCAATATTTTTCTTCTATCTCAAAAAGTGTTCTTGAGTCAAAGACATGTTCAAGCATCACAGAAAGATCATGCGCTACGACAAGGAGCGGTTTATCCCTTTGCCTTTTTTTAATATCAAAAATACGATTAACCGAAACTTGATTTGTTGCATCACAGCCCAGCCCATAACACGTTTCTGTTGGGTACACCAGGGTTTGCCCGCTATGCAAGGCTTCTGCGATACCAGGCATATCTATAGTATTGTCTTGTCGCACAATCTTCATATTGCGATGATACTTGCTATCTGTTATTTGATATCTGATTTCAACCACCGTAAATACGCTTCAATAAAATCATCAATCTCGCCATTCAATACGCGCACGTCATCGGCTGTTTCGTGCTTTGTGCGGACATCTTTTACCAGATGATAGGGATGCAAGACATAGTTGCGAATCTGATTCCCCCACTCTGGACTTTTGTGTTCACCGCGAAGTTTGAGACGTTCTTCTTCTTCTTTTTCTTCTTGTACTTTTTGCAATTTTGCCTGCAATACTTTCATCGCAGTTTCTCTGTTTTGAATTTGTGATCGTTCATTTTGGCATTGGACAGTGATGCCTGTAGGAAGGTGGACAATACGAACAGCTGAATAGGTGGTGTTGACGCTTTGTCCGCCTTTGCCTCCTGACATAAACGTATCAACACGCAATTCTTTGGGATCTATGACAATAGTCTCAGCACTGGCCATCTCAGGGATCACTTCAATTGACGCAAAGGATGTGTGCCTCATGCCTTCTGCATCAAACGGAGAAATACGCACGAGTCGATGTGTCCCATGTTCACTTTTCAAATGCCCAAAGGCATAGCGTCCTTCCACTTCTATTGTGGCGGATTTTATCCCTGCTTCTGCACCACGTGTTTCATCTAAGAGCGTGGCCTTCCATCCTTTTTTTTCTACAAAACGGAGAATCATACGCTCGAGCATCTCAGCCCAGTCTTGCGCTTCCGTGCCTCCGCTTCCAGCTTGGATAGTCACAAGTGCACTATCCTTGTCGTGCTTTCCATCAAAGAGCAAAATGAATTCCAGTTTTTCAAATTGTTTTTCTAGTGCTCCCGTCTTTGTCTCAATCTCAGTCTCAATCTCTTTGTCTGGAGAAACATCCAATTCTTCTGCCAAACTCAAAAGGCCTTCAACTTCTTCTTTCAACGATTGCCATGTGTCTATTTCTGTTTTCAATTCTTCATGCCGCTTGCTAATCGCGGTTGCTTTTTCCGTATCATTCCAAAACCCTTCTGCTTGCATATCCTGTTCCAATTGTTGCATTTCTTGTTTTTGTTCATCAATATCCAAAAGTTGCCACGTGGAAGTGATTTTTTCTTGGAGTGTTTTGAGATTTTCTTTCATAATAGAGGTATCCTATAGGAAAATGCGAAAGATTTCAATATGCAGTGTCTCCAAAAAAGACGACTCATTCCGAGTCGTCTTTTTAACATGCTAGTTCCTAGTCTCTCGTTTTTAGTGACTAGTCTTACTTCTTCCCTGCAACGATCTCTGCTTCAATATTTTTTGGCACTTCTTGATAATGAGAAAATTCCATGGCATAGGCAGCACGCCCTTGGGTCATAGATCTGAGATTGTTGACATAGCCAAACATTTCAGAAAGCGGAACTTTTGCTCGGACAACTTTTGCATTGCCACGATCTGTCATTTCTTCGATCGTACCACGCTTTGAGCTGATGTCACCAATCACGTCTCCCATATACTCTTCTGGTGTTGTGACTTCTACTTTCATAATAGGCTCCATGACCACTGGATTTGCAGCTTTTGCAGCAGCCTTGAATGCCATGCTTCCAGCCAACTTGAACGCAATTTCACTTGAGTCTACTTCATGGTATGACCCATCATAGACACTTGCCTTAATGTCAAGCATTGGATAGCCTGCAACGACACCATTATCCATTGTTTCTCGGATACCTTTTTGGATAGCTGGGATATATTCTTTTGGAATAGAACCACCTTTCACATCATCCACAAATTCAAATCCAGTTCCTTCTGGCGTTGGTTCAATACGAATCCAACAATGTCCAAATTGTCCACGTCCACCAGATTGTTTGACGTATTTTCCTTCTGCTTCGGCAGATGTTTTGATTGCTTCACGATATGCAACCTGTGGTGCACCGATATTTGCCTCAACGCCAAATTCACGTTTCATACGATCAACGAGAATATCGAGATGCAACTCTCCCATACCTGAAATAATTGTCTGGAGCGTTTCAGCATCAGTATGCACTTTGAAGGTTGGATCTTCTTCTGCAAGTTTTTGCAGCGCCATGCCCATTTTTTCTTGATCTGGTTTTGTCTTTGGCTCGATAGCAATGTGAATAACTGGTTCTGGAAATGTAATTTTTTCAAGAATCAATTCACGATTTTCTGCACAGAGTGTATCTCCTGTTGTTGTTTTTTTAAATCCAATACCAGCAGCAATATCTCCAGCATAAATTTCATCGACTTCTTGACGACTGTTTGCGTGGAGCATGACCAATCGACCAATACGTTCTTTTTCTCCTGTCGTCGTATTCATGACATAACTTCCAGCTTTGAGCGTCCCGGAATACACACGAATAAACGTCAATTTTCCCACGTATGGATCTGTTGCCACTTTGAACGCTAACGCTGCAAATGGCGCACTGTCGTCTGCGACCACTTCTGTTTTCTTTTCTTCATCATCAGGATCAACGGCAATAGCTGGAGGCACGTCGAGTGGAGATGGGAGTGAATGCACGACTTGATTGAGCGCGAGCTGCACACCAATATTTGCAAGTGCAGATCCACACATCACAGGATAAATACTGTCAGTAAGCACAAGACTACGAATCCCTGCTCTAATTTCTGGAACACTAAGCGCTTCTCCATTGAGATACTTATCCATGAGTGTATCATTTGCTTCAGCTACTTTTTCAAGGAGCGAGTTGCGATATTCAGTAACCTTTTCTTTCATGTCTTCAGGCACTGGAATCTCGACCATATCAATACCATGATCCCCTTCAAACGTATATGCTTTTTCTTCGATCAAATCAATAATGCCACGAAATTCTGATTCCTGACCAACAGGGAGTTGGATAGCAACCGCCTTATCTGACAATCGTTGATGTATGGAACGCAAACTCATATAAAAATCTGCTCCGGTTTTATCCATTTTATTTACAAAACAAACGCGAGGCACATGATATTTATCAGCTTGACGCCACACGGTTTCGGATTGAGGTTCCACACCTTGGGATCCATCAAACAATGCTACAGCTCCATCAAGCACACGAAGTGATCGTTCTACTTCTACCGTAAAATCTACGTGACCTGGAGTATCGATGATGTTGATGCGGTGTGCCACAGGATTTTCACCAATCGTTGGTGTCCAAAAACACGTTGTTGCCGCACTGGTAATGGTGATACCACGTTCTTTTTCCTGTTCCATCCAGTCCATTTCTGCAGCACCTTCGTGTACTTCACCAATCTTATGTTTTTTCCCTGTATAAAAAAGGACGCGCTCGGTAAACGTAGTTTTCCCTGCATCGATGTGCGCCATGATCCCGATATTCCGGGTTCGTTCGAGTGAGTATTCTCTCGGCATAAATATAAATGCTTAAAATGCTTATGAGGCTCGGAAGGCTTAGCAGGCTTAGCCTTACCAGCATTCCAAGCCTTCCTTGCCTTCTCGGCTTTTTATTATCCCCGTCGTGCAAAGTGAGCAAACGCTTTATTTGCTTCAGCCATGCGGTGTACATCATCACGTTTTTTCATGGTACCACCGGTTCCTTCGAGAATATCCAGAAACTCTGCAGAAAGTTTTTCTGCCATATTTCCTTTTCGTGTTCGTGCTGCTGCGATGATCCATCGGAATGCGAGCGCATCCTGACGATTGCCAACGACTGGCATTGGTACTTGATAATTTGCACCACCAACACGTCGAGATCGTACTTCGACTTGTGGTTTTGCTGTGTTGATTACTTGTTCAAAAATCTTTACAGGATCTTCATTCTTTTTTGCTTTGACGAGTGTGAGTGCATCGTACACGATTGCTTGTGCGACCGATTTTTTCCCGCGTTCCATCAAAAAATTGATGAATCGTCCAACCAGCTCGTTTCCATATACTGGGTCCGGCATGGTGACACGCTTTGGTGCTGCTTTTCCTCTAGACATAGTAGAATGCTTATAATGCTTATGAAGCTAAGAAGGCTGAGAAGGCTATAGCCTTCTGGGCATTCTTAGCCTTCCAGGCCTGCCAGGCCTTCTTTATGCTTTTGGTCGTTTTGCTCCGTATTTTGAGCGGCTTTGCTTTCGTCCGTCGACGCCTTGGGTGTCATAGACACCACGAACGATATGATAGCGAACACCCGGAAGATCTTTTACACGACCACCGCGGATGAGTACGATACTGTGTTCTTGAAGATTATGCCCTTCACCACCGATGTAGGCGATGACTTCTTGTCCGTTTGAAAGTCGAACTTTCGCAACTTTACGAAGCGCTGAGTTTGGTTTCTTTGGAGTCATGGTGTAGACCTTTGTACATACACCACGTTTGAATGGGGCACCTTTTTTTAGGGTCGTATATTTTCGGTGCAGACTGTCCCATGTGTACTGCATCGCCGGCGATTTTGATTTCGCCTTGAGTGCGGTTCTCCCTTTTCGGAGAATCTGATTCATTGTTGGCATAGAATCAATAAACAATTAACCATTAACAATTAACAGGTTCCAATTAACAGCGTCTTTGCTTGTTAATTGTTAGTTGCTCATTGTTAGTTGTAAATAAAAAAACGGCTTTGCTCAAGCCAGTTCTATAATTAGATAACTGCCTCGAGCGCTTCCCCGCTTTTCCGAAGAAAAACGGGGAACTTCCCTCTCACTCGATTTGGAGTGTTCCCGGGTAGCGAAAGTCGGGATGAGGTACTGCACTCACAAGGAAACTTGTGTAGTGGGAAGAATATACTATATATGTGGAGAGTTGTCAAGGGCTAAAACCCCACTCCCCCACCCACAAACAAATTCACAAAAAACTGAATAACCGGTGTCAAAATATGCGCAAAGGTCATGATGAAGACGATAAGGATCAGAAAACCAAATTGTTCGAGTACTTGTCTAACGCGTACCGCACTTGCAGGGAGAAACGCAAACAAAACTTTTGACCCATCGAGCGGCGGGATTGGCACAAGATTGAACACGCCGAGCAAGACATTTGCATAGACAATAATGTAGAGAAACCCGGTCATAGGACTCGCAGGCATGAGCTGTAATGTGATCCCAAAGAGAAACGCCAGGATAAAATTGGACAGTGGTCCTGCAAGGGCGACCTTGAGTGACCCCCACTTCTGATCTCTCAAATTATACGGATTGTATGGGACAGGCTTTGCATAGGCAAAGAGAAATCCTGTTGGGATGAGAAGAAGAGGAAGCAAGATAGACCCTATTGGATCAATATGCTTCAGAGGATTGAGTGTCAAACGACCGGCATATTTTGCCGTCTGATCCCCCAGCTGATTTGCCATCCACCCATGCGCATATTCATGGATAATAGCAGAGAAGACGATGACGAAGATGAGAAATATGGTGTCCATATGTAACAAATTGGAAAATAGAAATATCCACGTAGTGCGCTTGACAAATATTGGTTTCTAGTGTACACTCCTTTCACATACAAATCAACTCTAATACTACTCCTATGGCACGAATATGTGATCTATGCGGAAAGGGATCAAAAAAGGCCGCTAGCCGCAGCCACTCAAAAATAAAAACCCTTCGTAGACAACATCCCAATCTCCAGAAAATGGATGGGAAAATGGTCTGCACCCGCTGTATGCGTACAGCAGCAAAGCATGCTTCAAAGGCAACTGCAGCAGCAGCAGTAGTCGCAGCATAACTAAAAAATAAAAAAGAGTGTACCACGTACATTCTTTTTTTGTTTATTTTCCTTTTTGGATTATACTATCTTTGTTGCTATTCATAACATATCCTCATTATATGAACACTACGTGGATCATCATTATCATATTTTTAATCGGGGCTATATTTGTATATGCTCGATTCAAAAAAACAAAATTATTAAGTAATTTTCCTTTTACAGAAGGAGAAACCAGTGTGTTTGAAGAAAAACCATCTTATCTCGCACACAAACAGTATTCTCTTGTTGGCGCGAAGACAAATCACAACTATCATATTCTCATGCGACCACTTATCAAGATTACGAATAAAAAAAGAATCATCTTTGCACAAATATATAAAGAGGATGCTATTGTGTATGGAGTATTCTCTATGGATAATTTAACCGAAACAGAATTGGCAGCATGAAAAGACAAAGGGTATGCATTTGCGATGCTTCCTACCGGGAGTGTGACGGCAACAACCGGTGGAAAAAAGGCACAATATGAAATTACGTTTACAGCAGCAATGCAAGGAAATATTGCAGCGATAACAAGAGATGCCGAATTTATTATGCAAGTCTATACCAATGACATCGATAGCTACGAAAAAGCATTAGGTATAACAATCCCTGTGTCCTAACAGAACACAAAAATAAAAAAGAATGCGATAGTGCATTCTTTTTTATTTGCCATCTCGAACGACCTAAGGGAACCGATATATCTTGTTGATGCGTAAAAATTCTACATTCTCTGATATCTACCTGCCAATTCTACCTGCGCCAAAATATGTCCATCCATGGCTTGCTCGAGTTCTGCTTTTGTCGAACCGGCAGAAAGATCAAGCATAGTATCCAGCGCATAGAGTCGGAATGAATATCTGTGTGGTCCATCTGGCGGACATGGCGGATGGTACACGTGTGTATTGCTTGTCCCCACGCCATGCATCCCAACAGGTTCTTCTCCTTCAAGAATCGTCCTGATACTTGGATCGATATTCCAAACAAGCCAATGATCCCATACTTTGCCGGCAGGCTTCATCGCGTCAGGATCATCCATGATGAGTGCTAGGCTTTTTGCATCAGCAGGGACGTCTGAAAACACCAGTGGCGGACTGATGCCATCTCCATCGCAGGTGTACTTTGCTGGCATTGAGCCTTCATGTGAAAATGCTCCTGAGGTAAGTGTCATAGGACGAAAATAAAAGAAGGGGGGTATCCCTTCTATAATAGCAATTATTTATTTCTGTGCAAGACCTTCGTATTTGCGCGTGGAGATCGCATGTTTTCCTCACTCTGTATGATGTCCTGACATTCTTGCTTGCACGTATTCTCCATCTTTTCCATACATGCGTCGCAGCCGATGAACAGCTTGTTGCAATGTCTATTCAAACAATTGCGATAGTCATCTGTATTCACGCCACAAATCTCGCAGTTGCCGAGGACTACGGCGGTGTCACTCGTATTGACTGCAATTGCAATACGATCATCGAATGTAAAACATTTTCCTTCAAAAAATCCCTCATTCCCGTATTTTTCTGCGTACTTCACAATACCGCCTTCGAGATGATAGACATTTTTTTTATCAAATCCGTACTTAACAAAAAGCGCAGTCGCAGGTTCACAACGAATGCCACCGGTACAATACATGACAATTTTTTTATCTTTAAACTGTTCGTAGTAATCCATCGTATCTTTGATCTCTCGAAAATATTTGACTGGCGGCTTTACAGCATCTTTGAAATGCCCTATCGCCCATTCATAATCATTTCGCATGTCGATGATGACCATTTCCTCACCGCTCTTCAGCCATTCATGAAATGTATCACGATCGACATATCTGCCTCGATTATTCCAATCAATATCTTGGGCTGCTTCTGTGGTGATAATTTCATCACGCACTTTGATAGATAATTTTGGAAATGGCATGATGTCAGTATCATGCTGTTTAAAATCAATATCCTTGAATGTCTCATGCGCATCCATGTATGCTCGGTATAATGCAATGCTTGCTGGCAATCCACCGACATTGCCGTTTATACCGTCTTTGCTCATCAAAATACGCCCTTTGAGCTGGAGCGCTTTACATACCTCGAGATGCTTTTTCATTTCAGACTCGGGATATTTGATCTTGACGATTTTGTAATACAGTAACGTTTGGTACATAGAACCAAAACTATACCGAACTTGTCACATATCTGTCAATGGCGTCAACCAACGTTGTATATGTAGCATCACGTTTTTTTGGATCACGTTCGAGCGTTGTCAGACGGAAACCAGAGCGCCCACTATAAAAGCCGCTCGCAGGCACAACACAAATGCCTGTGTATCCGAGCAAGTAATACACAAATCGTTGATCAAGGGGCATATCTGGATCAGCAACTTTTTCTTCTATAAACTTCCGAACTTCATCGTGCGCAATCGGAAGTGTTTGTCCTGGTTTAAGCATTCCTTCTTTAAAGAGTGGCATCATATAGAATGCGCCTTTTGTCCTATTCACAGTGAGGTACGGACTCGTGCTAAGTATAGAAGAAATAGCGTGCGCATTATCTTCGAGTCCCTTATTATATTCTTCTATCCATGCAGGGAACTCTGGATGATCATAGAGTGCTGGCGTAATTTGCTGCGGCAAACGTGTGGCGCACACTTCCATGAGGATGCGCTGCTTTACGGCTTTCGCATATTGGAGCGTGCGTTCTTGCAACGCCATATTATGAAATTCCAGCCACCCACATCGTCCACCCGGCCAAGGAATGTCTTTTGATAACCCTCGCATGACAATCAGTGGAACTCTGCCAGCCGCAAGCTCGGTAATCTGAACATGCTGTTCTCCATCGTACACCATGCGAAAATATACTTCGTCAGAAATAATCATGATGCCATGCTTCTTCGCAATCTCTACAATTTTTTCAAGTACTTCTTTTGTATGCACTGTTCCAGTCGGATTGTTTGGATTGATGATCAAAATGGCAGCAATTTCCGGATGCGCATCAAGTTGAGATTCGATAGAAGAGATATCTGGCTGCCAATTATTCTCTGGATCAAGCTGATAAAAGAGTGGCTCACGTCCTGCATGAAATGCTTCAAACGATGCATGTGTTGGATACGTTGGTGACGGGAGAAGCACTCGCGCGCCAGCATCAAACATTTGATACATGATCGCAATAGCAGACCCAAGGCCACTCGTGAAGACAACATCGTCAGCATCAAGTGTACACGATGGCGACATCTTCTGTGCTTGCGCTGCTACCCATGCACGCACTTCTGGAATCCCCCGAGAATGCGCATACCCAAAAGATCTGTCTGTTGGATTATCAATTTCTTCTTTCAAGAGTGTTTTCAAAAATCCTGGCACGCACCAATTTTTTACAATAGGGTCGCCGATATTTTCCCACGTGATGTTCATTTCAGGATTCAATGTTTCAATATGTTTCGCGACTTCAACAATTTCTCGGATCTGATAAGAAAGTCTGTCTACATTTTTGTGAGTATATGATGTGTTCATAAAAAAGTAAGATTGTCAGACTAGGCGGGCTCGAACCGCCGACCTCAGGACCCCTGCCCGCCATGCCTCTGTCGGGGATACGAGACTTGAACTCGTGACCTCACGACCCCCAGCCGTGCGCGCTACCAACTGCGCTAATCCCCGAAACAGGCGTGGCGGGCGGGTACCAACTGCGCCATAGTCTGTATATCCAAGAAAGTATAGCGAAACAAAGGGAAATTACAAGCTTTTAAAAAAGACAAAGCCCGACCAAAGTCGGGCATATGTCTTCGTGATCCTTGTATTGGACAGCGCTATCATCATCCCTGTGTATCAAGTGGGCAACCGCAGAGCAATGTCTCTGAACGAATCAGCAGACAAAGTCGATACTAGGTAACCCTAGGGAGATGTATAGAATGAGATAATGCTGTCCGAAGGATCAAAGCTAGTATAGCGTGTGTGCATTTCTTGTCAAGAAAATACCATCTCCACTACACTTATTATCCTTGTATCAGTGCAATGGAGATGGGCAGCGCAGGACGGAGCACTGAAAAATTCTCAGCACAAAGTACTGATGAATTTCACAATGTTACGTCCTGCGCTGTCCACCCCGCACCGCTAGAACTCAGCGGGAAGCAACGAGAGCTTGCCACCACGCGGGTTGGTGGCGTGGCGCTGTCGGCGCAGACGTCCGGTGGCGTTGCGCTCACGCAGCTCTGCGATGAGCTCGTGGCTGTCGAGCAGCTGCGGCTGCTGCGGCGCGGAGGTCTGGATGACCTCCTGAGTTGCGGGGTGAACGACGACTGCAGGCTCCTGGTTCGGTACGGTCATGAGACCCTTCCCTTTTCTCTCGGAGAGACACTGCGCCCTTCTTCTCAATCATCCACCGCGGATGTATAGAGTAGAATGAGTGGGCAATTCATTTATAAAGGCAAACAGATATTTTGTCTTCAAAAGTGAATCGCCCAACCACTTGACGTAACATTGTAAGTGCAAGATTCTTCATCTTGCGCTGCATAATTTGTTATACACGATTTATTCAATCATCTATAACATCTTGGAAAGAACGATGTGAGTGACTTCGCAAAGTCTCTCAGATTGATACTCCTTTTCTTTCCCTATCAATCTGAATGGCCTTGTCTTAATAAAAACACCCCGCTCTTTCTTGAGTCGGGGTGTTGCATGTATGTGTGTGAAATCTATCCTTTACAATCGCAGTTTTCACATCCGCATCCATCTGCATACAACACCCCAGTTGGTGTAATGACGTTGAGATTGAGCCATGTAGCACGGCCACACAAAACGTCCACCACGAGGAGGATGTTCTTCTTTGCAATTTGGATTGAGGACATGTGTTTATTCATACTTTTTATAGGTTACGTGGAATACAGGTATTGGTCAAGAACGTTTATCCACAGGTATCGAGGTTTCTGATGTCGCTAAGGTTGGTAACGTTGCTGAGGTTTCTTACTGCATTGATTTTATTAGTTTTGAAAGGAGGTAGCCTACTTCTCTTCTTTTTTCATCAATATATGTGTGTTGTTCTTTTGTTATATATCCAAGCTCAAGGGCCAGGTCTATATAACATTCACACTCATTGAGTGAACCACTTGATATGTATAAAAACTTCAAGAAGTCTTTTTTTGTAGGTTTTGCCTGACCTTCGGCAATGTTTGCGATAACCGATACGGCAGCGCGGGTAAACTGAGATATTAAAGCATACCTTTCTTCAGAGGGAAAATGTTTTATGAGTCGGTATACAAGACTCACAAATACAAACGCTCGCTGATATACAAGAAGATCTTTATATGAACTCATAAAAAAATAAAAACGTACGGTTTAGTATACCGTACGTTTTTTATTCCTCAAAAACTTTAAAAACCTCAGCAACGTCAACAACCTTAACCACGTTCTTCCTCAATATACACATGCATATAATCCGTCTTGTCGTATTCGTACAAATCTCCGTCTTTGAAAAATCGTGCCACTTCTGATTTTGCTGTTTCTACTGAATCTGAAGCGTGGATCACATTGCAAGCAACACTCATCGCGAAATCTCCTCGGATAGAACCAGCTTCTGCTTCACGAGCTTTTGTAATACCAGTAATTTTTCTTACTGTATTGACCACATCGAGTCCTTCCCAACATTGCACTACCGCAGGCGCACTCATCATGAATTCCTCGACACCAGGATAAAACGGCTTGTCTGCAATGTGTGCATAGTGTTCACGAAGGATCACAGACTCAAGTCGGAGCATTCGGGTGCCAATCAATTTCAATCCTTTTTGTTCAAATCGTGACGTAATCTGCCCCAAAAGCCCGCGCTGAATAGCGTCTGGCTTTACGATAACCAATGTTTTTTCTTTGATGCCTTCGAATTGCATATAATGATGTTTAATTTAGAGCTGAGTATATAGAAATAGACCATGTTTGTCAATGGGGACATATTTAGCGGCAAAATGGTTACATTGTTATATGGTCACATTGTCATTATTCTGCCTCTCTAGAATTTAAGCTTCTCGTTTGTGTATTTAATGAGACTGTTAATTTCTTTGGGTAATTTGTCTAGCTCACCCATGACATCTGTATATTGTGCTTCGGTAATTAATTTTCTCTCCCTTGCTTTCAACGCCCAGTCCTTTGACTCTAGCATCGAAGCAAATGTATATCTATAAAATTTAATCTTATCTTTCTTTGTATATCTTCCGAAACCCTCTGCAATATTTGCACTACAAGAATCCACGGCTCTCACCCATTGTTTCCCAACAGTATCGCGAGCAAGATAATCCCATGTCTTTACAATTTCCCAAACTTCATTCGAAAGATGAAAAGAAATTCGGTAAGCGCCGATATCATTTAATTTCAAGTACTTTCCCCCCATAGTAGTGAGTAATCAATGCAACAATTCAGCAATGTATCAATGTATTATAATTCATCAATACTCTTCAAAAGACCCCGTCGTTTTGGCAGTGCTTCGCCATAGTCTGGATCTGGCTCGTAGACGACGTCATCCACATCATCACTTGGATCGTCAAAAATATTGGTTTCTTCACGAAAGCCTTCGTGATGTACAAGGTCCCTCCCAATCTCTTCAATAAACATGCTTGGTCCGGAAAGTGAGCTGGTGAAGCTGGCGAGGAGAGGATAGGTCATGTACAGATATTTTTTTGCGCGTGTCACGGCAACGTAAAACAGACGACGCTCTTCTTCCAGGCCGTTGGTTTCTCGGAGAGATCGCTCATGTGGAAATTTTCCTGCAGCAAGTCCGATAATAAACACAGCTTCCCATTCCAGCCCTTTTGCCTGATGAATCGTCGAGAGCACGACCTTTTCATCATCACTGTCCCCTCCTTGTGTGTGTGCAGCTTGAAAACTTTCTTGCATGCTTGCTTCGGCGAGGAAGGTGGAAAGATCAGTTGCTCTTTCACCAAACACAGCAAGCTGCTCAATGTCTTGCAATCGTTCACGATAATCTGGTTGTTCATTTTCGAGATACTCAGCATATTTCGATGCTGCCACTGAGCGAATCAATCCTGAGACTGTTTGGTCTGATGCTTGAACATCTTGCCACACAGCCAGAAAATCAGTCCACCCGACCTGTGCTCTTGCTGGGAGTGATGCACCAATGTGCTGCAAATTTTTCACAGTATCCGACCCGCCTGCCGGTCGGGCAGGTTGTCGAATCGCCCCAATAATTTTCTCTACTGTCACTGGCCCGAGACCAACCTGCATATTCAAAACTCTTGACCATGCAACCACATCATCTTTATTTGCAACGATACGAAGATACGCAAGCACATCTTTGATATGTGATCGTTCAAAAAACCGAACACCACCACGATAGTCGTATGGAATATCTCGTTTCATGAGTTCCATTTCAAGTGCTTGGGAATGAAAGGCCGCACGGAATAATACCGCAATATGTTTGAGTGGCACGCCTTCATCTCGAAATTGAAGAATCTGTCCTGCAATAAATTCTGCCTCTTCCCTATCGTCTGCAAAAGCGTGCACTTCTGGTCGCATAAACGCTTCTTTCAAACTGCGTAATGTTTTTTGATGCTGGCGAGTATTATTTGCAATGACATCGTTTGCTACGTCGAGAATATTGGGCGTCGAACGATAATTTGTTTCCAGTCGAAATATGTTTGCGCCTGGATATTGCGCATCGAAATCCAAGATATTCTGAATATCTGCTGCGCGAAATGAATAAATACTCTGCGCATCATCGCCAACGACCAACACATTGTGATGCACTGCGGCAAATTGATTGATAATAGATGCCTGAATTTTATTGGTATCCTGATACTCATCGACAAGAATGTAGAGAAACTGATTTGCAAATTTCTGTTTGACAGCAGGTTCTTTCAGTAAGAGTAAATACAAATTGACGAGCAGATCATCAAAGTCCATTGCATTCGCATCCAATTTTCTTTTGCGATATTCCTCTGCAATGCGTGTGATAGTGTCTGCGATGTCGAGCCAGTTTGGATGTTTCAAATCGAGGACGTCTGCAATGGTAGTCTCTGCATTTCGCGCGTACGAAATAATAGATTGTAACACTTTTGGTGAAGGAAACCGTTTTTCATTTCGATTGACACCTTCCACTTTGAGACAAAGCTTCAAAATATCAAGACTGTCAGCAGAATCAAGAATCGTAAAATTTGATTGATATCCGAGCAGTCCAGCGTATTTTTTTAGTATCCGATATGCGATGTGGTGAAACGTACCTGCCCATGGCAACTTCATGCCCGTTCCGCTTGCAGATGATACACGTTCCATCATTTCTTTGGACGCTTTATTTGTAAATGTTACTAATAAAATCCGTTCAGGATCAATACCCTGCTCTAATAAATAGGCAACGCGATACGTAATCGTTCGTGTTTTGCCACTCCCCGCTCCTGCGAGCACCAAACATGGTCCATCACCATGAAGCACGACATGTTGTTGTTCTTCATTGAGTTCTTCAATATTCATAGTGCGTTCATGATACCCGAGTTTGGGTGTCATTACAACCGTTCTACCACCATCACAACAGAATCTCCATTCTCAACATTCCCCCCATTCCAATCATGAATACTGCTCATGAGATTGTCATATGTATAAAAAAACTCTTTTCCGTTTCTCGTACCAGGGTCATTCGTAATAAATCCATTTTCATTGTAGCCACGAATAACAAGCGCATGATACTCCGGTCCTCCATTGGTAAAGTTTGGATTGTCGAGAGACTTGCCATATGCCACTACGTAAATAGGCGTTCCTTCGGCAAGCAATCGTTTCAATTCGTCAATTGAGGGATCTTCAATCACACGGAAATCAAATCGGTCTCCCATATAGTCTCGCGCCGATTCCTCTATTTGCGACAGCGGAATACTGTACCCCCACCCGCGTTCTGTCTGCCAATCCACCATCTTCAATAATTCATCTTTGGAAAACAATGGGCTGAGTGTATATCCTTTATAATAGGCATCAAGCATCAAAATTGCGGCTTCCTCGCATGCATCCTGCCACGGCTGATCCCAATTCCCTTCCGGTGCTTGGGATGTGAAGGGGATATCTAGATTTACGGTCGCAGGGAGAATCTGTGGCGTTTCCTCAACGACTTGATCTGAATCATCGTCAGGTGTTGTGGTGGGTGTGGAACTAGTAACTTGTAACTGGTCACTTGTTGTATGAGGTTCATCAAAGCTAGTTTCCAGTTCCAAGTTCCCAGTCTCTTCGTTGTTCTCTGGTACAGAAATTTCCACGACACGATCTACTCCAACGTATGGGTACCACAAATACCCAATCCCAAGCATGAGACAAAGGTTGAAAAACACGAGAAATGCATTAATTCGAGAAAATGTACCTTCCATATATACTCTATCATACACGAGACTTGATTTTTTCGGAAAAAACGTATAGTGTATAGTTTCGTAATAATATGAAATTTTTTGAAATAACCTCACAATCTAGCAAATCAAAGGCACGAACGGGCGTGATGCATACAGACCACGGTGATGTGGAGACACCGTGCTTTATGCCAGTCGGGACACAGGCGACAGTGAAGACGCTCGACTCTCAAGATCTGGAGGTACTCGACCCGGAAGTTATTTTGGCAAACACATATCACCTTCACTTGCGACCCGGTGAAGATCTTATCGCTGATTTTGGTGGGCTACACAAATTTATGAACTGGAAAGGACCGATTCTTACTGATTCGGGTGGTTTTCAGGTGTTTTCACTTGCGCAAGGAAAAGAAAATGAAGATGCGAATGAACATACAAAGCTCGTGAAGATTGACGATGACGGCGTAACATTTCGTTCACACATCGATGGCAGTGAACATCGTTTTGATGCAGAAGTAGCAATAGATATTCAACATAAACTTGGCGCAGACATTATCATGGCATGGGACGAATGCACACCCGATGATGCGGATGAAACGTATGCGCGGCAAGCCTTAGAGAGAACACACAAGTGGGCAGAACGTTCTGTGAAACAACATAAAAAAACTGCTCGTTAAGATTACAAACAATTTCTCTTCGGTATTGTACAAGGTGCTGGGCACAAAGAACTTCGTGAAGAATCAGCTCGCGTTATTTCTGCAATGGATTTTGACGGCATTGCAATCGGTGGTGAATCGATTGGCTACAACATGAAAGCGACAAAA
>DOYU01000015.1 GCA_003518365.1 Candidatus Magasanikiibacteriota bacterium
TGTCCACATCCTACGCCAAGAAGGAAAAAAAGTGTGAGCGTAAACAAGTATTTCATAACCTAATTGTGTAATTTACTACTTGCTTGCTTCTGATGCAGTGATGACTTCTTCAATACTTCCTTTCATGTAGAATGCTTGTTCTGGCTTATCATCATGCTTTCCGTCAAGAATTTCTCGGAATGATCGTACCGTGTCTTCTACTTTTACATAACTTCCTTGCATACCTGTAAATTGTTCTGCAACAAAGAATGGTTGTGAAAGGAATTTTTGAATTTTTCGAGCACGGGTAACCGCAATCTTATCTTCATCTGACAATTCTTCCATACCAAGAATAGCAATAATATCTTGCAAATCTTTATAGCGTTGGAGTACTTGCTGAACTTCGAGAGCAACTTTGTAATGTTCTTCACCTACAACTTGAGGATCAAGCACGGTAGAAGATGAATCGAGAGGATCTACCGCAGGATAAATACCAAGCTCTGCGAGTGAACGATTCAACACAACAGTCGAATCAAGGTGAGCAAACGTTGTTGCAGGAGCAGGATCAGTAAGATCGTCTGCTGGCACGTAGACTGCTTGTACAGAAGTAATAGATCCTTTATCTGTTGAGGTGATCCGTTCTTGGAGGGCACCCATTTCTGTCGCAAGTGTCGGCTGATATCCTACTGCAGAAGGCATACGTCCAAGCAATGCAGACATTTCAGAACCTGCTTGTGTGAAACGGAAAATGTTGTCGATAAAAAGGAGAAGATCACGATTTTCTTCATCACGGAAGTATTCTGCCATGGCAAGAGCCGTCAATGCAACACGTGCACGTGCTCCAGGTGGTTCATTCATTTGACCAAAGACAAGTGCTGTTTTTGAAAGAACTCCGGATTCTTCCATTTCTCGATACAGGTCATTTCCTTCACGAGTACGTTCCCCTACTCCAGCAAACATAGAATATCCACCATGTGCCTGTGCAATGTTGTGAATCAATTCTTGGATGATAACCGTTTTTCCTACACCGGCTCCTCCAAAAAGACCTACTTTTCCACCTTTCAAGAAAGGACAAAGCAAATCGATAACTTTGATACCGGTTTCAAACACTTCAGTTTTTTGAGATTGACTTTCAAAACTTGGTGCTTTTCGATGAATAGGATACAGTTTCTTTGTTTTTACTTCTGGCTTTTCATCGATAGCTTCACCGATGACATTGTACATGCGACCAAGTGTTTCAGGTCCTACAGGAACGGAAATTGGCGCACCAGTATCCACGACTTCTGTGCCACGTCCAATACCATCTGTTGCTCCCATAGCAACGGTACGGACCGTATGTGATCCAATATGTTGTTGCACTTCGAGAACCAATCGTTCTTTTGTCCCTTCACGTTGCAATTCCAAAGCATTATAAATTGCTGGAATGTCGCCATCAAAGTGTACGTCTACGACGACACCGATGATCTGTGTTATTTTTCCGATATTTTTCATATGCGTAGTTATGTATTTACTCGTTTATTCCAACGCAGCAGCACCACCGGCGATTTCTGCAATTTCTTGCGTAATTGCCGCTTGACGCGCTTTGTTGTAGGTAAGATTCAACTCTATGATCATATCTCCCGCATTTTCACTCGCATTTTTCATAGCAACCATTCGTGCACTGTGCTCACTTGCTGACGATTCCAAAATTCCTTGATAGAGCTGAATTTCAACCAATCGTGGCAATACTTCGTCTACAATAACATCAAGTCCTGGCTCAAAGAGATATCCTTCAATGGGATACGTGTCTTCGATCTTTTTTTCTTCCTCAGCATGCTGTGCCATACGTGCCGTCATTTTTTCCAATTCTGTTGCAGAAAATGGCAACAACTGTCGAACTTTTGCTTCTTGAGAAAGACTTGATTGATATTCAGTAAAGGCAATGACTACTTTATCGTATGTCTTATCAACAAATCCTTCCATTGCCATCTGTGCAATTGGCTGAATATCTTCATATGAAGGTTTTTCAGACAAGGTATCAAATACCGCAATGACATTATATCCTTGTTTTTTTGCAAAACTCACACTTTTTTTCCCGACAGCAAGGACATCGATTTCGACATCTTTTTCGTGTGAAGACGTCATTCCTTGTTCACTACGAAAAGAAGTCAGACTTTCAATGTCTTCAAAAATAGTTCTTGTTTTTTTGAATAAATTTGCATTAAAACTTCCACATTGTCCTCGATTTGAACTCACAAGAACCGCAAGTATTTTTTTTACTGGACGCTGTTCGAGCAATGGAACATTTGGTTCATCGAGAGATGAGAGGTGTTCCATAAGCTCACGACCAAGTCGAGCATACAAGCGTGTACCCAAAACAGTCTCAACAGCTTTTCTCATTTTTACTGCTGAAATCATTTCCATCGCCTTGGTCATCTTCTTTGTATTCGTGACCGATTTGATGCGTCGTTTAATTATTTTGGCGTTTACTGCCATATACGTCGTGTCTATGCTGAAATATTATTGACTTTTTTTCCATTCATCACAAGCATCTTTTACGGATGCTTTTGTTTCATCACTCCAGTCTCCTTTTGCAATTGTTTCAAGAAGTGTTGACTTGCTTGCTCGGAAAAATGAAAGCAATTTTTCTTCAGTATCTTTCATCGTATCAAGTGCAAAGGTGTCAAAATATCCTTCACCCATAGCAAACAATGATACGACCTGTTCTTCTACTGGCATTGGAGCAAACTGAGGTTGCTTCAAAAGCTCGGTCATACGACGACCACGTTCAATTTGTTTTTTTGTTTCAGGATCAACATCAGAACTAAACTGTGCAAATGCTTCGAGTTCACGAAACTGTGCAAGTCCAAGTTTCAAACTTCCTGCCACTTTTTTCATTGGCTTTGTCTGCGCAGATCCACCTACACGTGATACAGAAAGTCCCACATTCAATGCTGGTCTGATACCGCGATAAAACAAGTCTGTTTCAAGGAAGATCTGTCCATCGGTAATAGAAATAACATTTGTTGGAACGTATGCAGAGATATCTCCACCTTGTGTTTCAATGATTGGAAGCGCGGTGATAGAACCACCACCATATTTTTCATTGAGATTGCAGGCACGCTCGAGAAGACGTGAGTGAAGATAAAACACATCTCCAGGATACGCTTCACGTCCTGGTGGACGACGGAGAAGCAATGACATTTCACGGTATGCCCACGCTTGTTTTGTCAAATCATCGTAAATAATGAGGACATCTTTTCCTTGATCTGCAAAATATTCAGCAATAGCACACCCAGTATATGGAGAAAGATATGACATTGGGGCAGGTTCACTTGCTCCTGCTGAGACAATCACCGTATATTCCATGGCACCAGCTTCTTGCAGTTTACTTGCAATACGTGCAACTTTGGACTCTTTTTGTCCGATGGCAACGTATACACAAATCACGTTTTGTCCTTTTTGATTCAAAATAGTGTCAATAGCAATTGCAGTCTTTCCTGTCTGACGATCTCCAATGATCAACTCACGTTGTCCTCGTCCAATCGGAATAAGTGCATCGATAGCCTTAATACCTGTTTGCATTGGTGTATTTACAGGTTGACGTGTCATCACGCCAGGAGCGACACGTTCTACAGGATAAAATTCTTTTGTAGAAATATCACCATGTCCATCAATTGATACTCCGACCGCATTCACNNTCACCCAAAATAACCGCACCAACAGTTTCTTCTTCCAAGTTGAGTGCGATACCGTATACTCCTCCTGGGAACAAAAGCATTTCTTGAGATTGACAGTTGGTAAGTCCTGTCATGCGTGTAATACCATCTTTTACTTCAATAACAGTCCCGACTTCTTCGGTCTGTACTGTTTTTTCAAATTGTTCGATGTTTTTCTTGAGTGTCGCTATGACATTGTCTGTATATGACATACTGTAATGTTATGAAAGTTCTTTTTGTAATTGTTCAAGTTGCGATTTGACACTTGCGTCCAAAATCGTATCTCCCGTTCGTACGACAACACCACCAATCAGTGTTTTGTCTATCATCGTTTCTACTTCGACTTTTTTGCCAAACAATCCAGCAATATCATCAACCATTTTTTGTGACATTTTTCGTGCACTGGTGATAACGATTTTTTGGATACCTTGTTGCAATTTTGCGTATTCTTGAAACGCGTTCATCAGATATTCTTTTTTACTGAGTGCGCGTTCATCAATCAAAAATTTTACAAATTCTTCTACGGCTTTTTCTAAGGCAGAGCCAGATTTTCCATCTGTCAGTTCAAATAATATTTTGGCGTATTGTTTTGGAAGCAAATTTGCCATACAAACTATTTCAACGATGAAAGAATATCTTGAATCATTTTTTCATCTTTTTTATCATCAAGCTTTTCTATCATGATTTTTTCTACTGCCATGACAACGAGCTCTACCGTCTCTCTACGCAAGGTTTCCTTCATTTCTTTTTTATCTATATCAATATTTTTCTTTGCTTGCAAAATAAGAAGTTCAATTTCTTTTTTCGCTTTGTCTTTCAATTGTTCACCAAGAGCCTTTGCATCATCGTGTGATTTTTCAACAATTCTATTTGCTTGAACTTTTGATTCATCNNGCAAATTTTTTCAAAAGCCAAAAGACAAACAAAAAATTGAGCAAATTGAATAATCCCATTCGCCAATCAAACCCGATTTTTCCAAGTATATCTAATAAATAATCCATAAAATAGTACAACGAATATATGAGTACTCTCCTAGTAGGAGAAGTTTGATTGACGAATATACGTTCGTCTACCAAACTCCCCCTATGAGGGAGTGTCTGTTATACGATGAAGAATGCAACGAATGCGTAGATAGCCGTCGATTCTGCAAGTGCAACACCGATGATCATCTTTGAAAAGATGCTTCCTTCCATTTTTGGATTGCGTCCGATAGCTTCGAGCGCTTTTCCAATAAGGTATCCTTCACCAATACCAGATCCTCCCATGGTAATGGTACAAAGTCCCTTTGCAATAAGACGAGCTGATTCTGCGTCCATATAGTTATAGGTTAACTTGATTTACTAAGTTAGCGATGTTTCCCAAGAAATTCTTAGAAAACGTAGCAAACACAGTAGATTATGCCGTGGCTTCTTCCGGCTTTTCAACAGCAAGCGTATAATATGCAGCCGTGAGTGAACCAAACACCATTGCCTGAAGTACGCCCACCAGCAAGTTCATTGCAAGCCAAGGAGATGGAATGATGAACGCAAACGCACCAAGCAAAATTGCCGCCAAAACATCTCCCGCATACATATTTCCAAACAGACGAAGAGACAATGATACGACTTTTGCAACTTCAGATACAATGTCCAACAGACCAATCAAAAAATCAATGATTGCGAGGAATCCAGGCCCCAATCCTTTTTTGAATCCAAGATAGAGATCTTTGAATTTGAAAAACTTTCCAAGGTGACCAAAGACACCCCACGCACGAATACTTGCTACTTGCGTCAATATAACCATGGCAAGAGCAATACTAAACGTCATGTTGAAATCATTTGTCGGCGTTCGGAAGAGAGAAACACCTTCATAGGTAATAGCAGTGAGACCAGGAATCAGACCAAACAAATTTCCAAATCCCAAAAAAAGAAAAAGTGCTCCAATGAGAGGAAGAAGCTGTTCTGCCATTTTTCTGTTCCCTGTAATTTGTTGGATCAACCCTACAAACCCTGTCACAAGCATTTCAACGGCTATCTGAAATTTTGAAGGGACGAGTTTGAATGACTTATTGATATAGATCACAAATATACCAAAAATCAACGTCATGAAGATTCCCATGAGCATCGCATTAGTAATAGGAAGATTCCCCAGAGAAAAAATGATTTCTGGTTGTACTTCCGGTTGTCCTGAAGGCACTTGAAAAAACATATATATTTATTCTTGGTCAGTATCAGGGGTCTTCTTTTTTGCGGCATCTCGTTCATCCATTTTCTTTCTCAATTCACGGAACTCTTTATCAACTTTGAGATAAATACGGATAGTAATAGTCCATGAGGTCACAATAGCAACACCAAGTGCCATCAACGATCCATATGGACGCATGTCGTATGATTTATCCAGCCAGCCACCTGCAAAGTATGCAAGTACGGCAGGAATTCCAAATATTAACAAAATTCGAAACATAAGCAAAAATGTCTTATGTCTGAGTACTTCTTGTTGTTGATCGAGTTCATCCATATCATTTTTTTGAAGCGTGCATAGTATATGAGGAATATACAGTGTTGTCAATCCATTTTTTTGCCCAACATGTGGACAAATTTGGCTAATTTAAGCAAAAAAAATAAAAAAGGAAAGAGTATACACAAATTACATGAATTCGTCAATATAGCTTTTTATTTTTTGGCTATATAAAGGAAAAAAGTTGTCCACTGGACAACTTTTTATACAATTCCGGAAAATAGCCTTTTTGAATTTTTGATAAGAATTGCTTCCAATTCTGAGATAGAAAGACCTCTCACTTCTGCAATACACTTTACCACTTCTTCTACTCGCCACGGTTCATTTCTCTGTCCACGGACAATATGTGGAGCAAGATAGGGGGAATCGGTTTCGACGACTATGCGGTCGAGCGGAACTTTTTCTACGACTTCATTCAACCACTCTTGTGGCTTTGGATCTGATTTTTTTGGTGGATAGGTGATCACGCCGGTAAATCCGATGAAAAAGCCGGCATTGAGATACGTTTGCGCTTGCTGCCAGTTTCCAGTAAAACAATGAATAACACCAACTGGGTTGGAATTCCTAATTTCAAATTTCAAATTTCTAATTACCTCCTCCATATCATCATGAGCTTCTCTGATATGAACTATCAATGGTTTGTTCACTTCCTGCGCTAAACGCACATGTTGCAAAAACGTTTCCTTCTGCTTATTCATGACTATTTCTGCATCAATATTTTTTGGAATATGAAATCTATCGAGACCGGTCTCCCCTATCCCGATTGTTTTTGGATGCAGTGCAAGTTTTTTGTAATACTCATANNTCTGCCCACTCAACTGCTTTTTTACTCGTCTCAGCCTGCGTTCCCACAAGATTGAGAATCATGTCTTTCTCATGGCAACGTGAAATAACGTCTTCAACGTCATCGTAAAATGCTTTGAATTGTATGTGACAGTGCGTATCGATGAGCATATAACAGCAGTAAGATAGTAAGCAGAATAAGCTCTAAGCACTTTGCTTAGAGCTTACAAGCGTATGAGCTTATTTCTTTTCTAGTATTCCACCCCACTCAACAACCGTAAATCCTTTTCGTTCAAATCCTCTGAGTAAAAGGGGTTCAACTTTTGTATACGTATCAAGCGATTTGAAATTCATAAAAACACGAAGGACGCTGTCTGGTGCAGGGGTGATGTTCAAAGGAGCTGCAGATTCAAATGCATGTTGATTTGCAAAGGTCACAAAAACATATGGTTTTTCTTGCATCTTTGGCAACCAGAATTCTAGAAAATCAATCGTTTCTTGTTTGTTCAATCCAGCTTTTGCAAGAAGTTTTGTCATATCTGATTCCAATGTATCTCTTGAAAAGACAAATCCTTTTTCAGAAAATCCAAATCCATCAGCATGCCCTTCCCAAAAGAGATATGGATATGATGCCATGTCTCGATAAGAATAGAGTTTTCCTTCTGGCGTTGCATGCACAAACCACCCACTCTCAGGATAGACAGGATCTGTATATGTGAAGCCACCGTTTGGTGCGACTTGTACGTTTACATCCATGGCTTTTTCTGGATAGAGATAGATGACAGGTTTTCCACATTCTGCAAGTGATTGATATTCAGATTTGAAGTATACACGCCAACGATCCTTGTGATCTTTCCAAAAAATAATAGGATCATTTGAAAGAAATTCATCATACATCTCTTCCTCTGATACATTTTCAAGATCAGTAAATTCCAATTCAGGATGAAGCTGCATGTATCCTCCCTGTCCGCCGAAGGTAAAAAAATCTTTGTATATTTGTACATCCTCTGGATCTGTCATGACGTAAATGGGATCGCCATTTTTTGCTGTTCCGACTTGTGTCAAATTCTGTTCATTAAACCAATCTGCCTCATTCACAATATTTGTATGTGTTTCAATGCCTGCCGCACATCCTGTGGTGGTGAGCTCGCCACCGATGATATAGGTATTACGACTTTGTGAAAAATCCGCATTCCAATCTACTTCAGCAACATAGCCATATGTATACATCTGTTTCTGCTCAGCATCATCAGGCACTGACAAAAATGATGGAAGGAGCTCATATGTCTGCACAGATCCATCATCCAATATAACTTGATATGCACCATCTACAAAATAGATGTCCTCGTTACTTTTTTTATCAGTAAATTCTATAGCATTGTTGGGATATCCTATTACGATATTACCAGTAGTCAGATTGAGAATGCCGCCAGCATTCTCTTGCGCACCGTAGTGTTCAAAAGGATTTTCATCCCTTTCTGTAAGCGAGCCCATGTGTACTAATGTACTATCTGCACTTGGTACGTCTATCAATTCAGGGTATGTAAGAAGTCCTGTATCAAACGAAATAACACCACGAATATAGGTATTCATGTCAACTATTTCACTTGCAAAAGCCCATGTACGTTGCTGTTCACTTGTATCTAATGCCACAAAGCTGTGTACCTTTTCTGAATAGATGACATAGTCTCCCCAAATGGTAATTCCCATTCCGCCAACAGGGTATGAAAATATGTATACAGGTGTACCCTGTAGTTGTTCAGGCGTAGAGATAGTCCCTAATTCATACAAATGGAATGCATACACATTTGCAACGTCAGTATCAGCATATGATTGCATTGCTTCTTGATCCAAAAAATATTGAGGACGGATATCCTTATATATTTTTTCTGCTTGTGTTTCTGACACAGCCACAGCATGTGGATACCAATCCACAACAATTGGATCCTCTAGGAACATTGGTGAATAATCTTTTGGAGAGTCCTCAGTCGCGCGTACAAATGTCCCAAACGCGTCTTCTCCTTTTTCAAAAACGTCTGCATCGAACACATCATCAGTGGCTGCGTCTTGGTCAAGAAGATTCTGGTCCGTCAATGCCTCTGGTAGATTCCCTGCATTGTCAGCAGAGTTGCCACTCCTGATCACGGAATTCATGAAAAATATTATGTACCCAATCATGCCTATCAATACCGCACCACCCAAAACACTGAAGAATATGATGATCCATGTCGGAAACTTCTTTTTTTCAGGCATTTGTGTTGGTATGTTTGGCTCAATATTTGGGGTATTGCTATTCATATTAGTTTGATGAAAAAGGAATAAAGAGATGGTTCTTCTTGTCTAGAGTATATTGTCCTAGCCTACTTCTGTCAATAAATTTTGCTAAAAATGCATCTTCTTCCTCTGGTGTCATTTGTCGTACGACGCTCTGCCGCGACACTACGGGAAACAGATAGAGAGAAATGCCATCATCATGAAAAACAGAGCCCACAGTGAATCCTTGCTGTGTCGGCACGGAAAAATATTGGTCAAAAATAAAATTCCCGAGCGAATAAAAAATCGGACGATTATTGTAAATTTCCATTTCCTGTACCACATGAGGATGATGCCCAATAATAAGATCAACTCCATGATCTATAAAGAGATGTGCGAGGTACTGTTGCCTTGGGTGTGAAGATTCTTGATACTCCACTCCCCAGTGAATATTCAATACAACAACATCACTTTGATCTTTCGCTTCTTCAATCAATGCAATAGCAGTTGCTTCATTGAGTGAATTGAACGTATCATTGAATCCCAAAAACGCAATACGCATTCCATCTATTTCTTTATATAAAAGTGAACTGGTAGCAACCTCATAGGCATCTCCATAAAAATCAATGCCCGCTTTTTTCAATACGCTTTTTGTTTCAGGAACACCGGCTCTACCCATATCGAGCATATGATTGTTTGCAAGCGTGACCATATTGAATCCATAGGAACGCAATTGAGGCGCAAGCCGTGGATCAAATCTGAATGCTATTTCTTTTGACGTTTCTATTCTCTTTTGGACAAACGGTCCTTCGAGATTTCCAGAAATAATATCAATGCCTCTAAAAAATCTTCCTTCATTGCCTGCCAACGTATCAAGCACCAGAGAAAGCCCTGTACTGCCCATCTTTAGGGCAACCGATCTATCGAGCATCATATCCCCTACGGACAACATGGATACAGTCTTTGTATCAGCAGGTTCACCTTTTACAAAGTATGGTGTGTAATAGCTGGTAATATTTTGCGCGTCCGGATTCCCGACAAGGTCCGCAGCATTCAGAGATATTTCGCGCGCTACCTTTTGCGTACCATATTCTTCCATCAGCTTCATCACCAAACGCACGCTTGGTGGTGAATCTATTTCGAGTGAGCCAACTCTATCGTAGTCGAAAGAACGAATGACACCGGTCATACGTTCGTCATGAAATGTTGCCACAGGCGATGTCTGATAATGAGAAAAATCGACAGAAGCAACAATGACCGCATCTTTTGGAAGGATGTCTTCCAAAAATACAGCAAGTGAGATGATATCTTCCTCGGTTATGTCCACTTTCAATGTCAGTGGAATCACGTGCGTGCCAGGAAGTGACTTTGCAATAAATGGAATCACACCATAGATACCGTGTTCTTCTGCGAGGACGTCTTCACGAATCGTGATCGTGCTCGTCACGGCTGCCAAAGCTTGTACTCTCGCAACATCTGCATATACCTTTCCATATGGCGTCTTCCACGTAGCTGGAGCAGTCGATACCGCACTATTCCCACGTGAAAAATGATCTGGGGAAATAAGAACGATCGTCGATGGATGCTGTTTTTTTAATGACTCAAAAAATTGCGCATCGAGATGTCCTGCCAATAAATGATGCGGCACGATGCCTCCCTTTATCTTTTCTAAAATATCGATAGGATCACGATCTGCTCGAATATAAAATGAATTGTAGAGATCAATATCCCATGGCGCTGTTGTTAATACGTTCTGAGAATCGTCATTTGGTGTGTGGTGTGATATGAATGGGATGAATGTATTGTTCTGAGAAAAAAGAAAAGCAAAACAAACAGAGAGCACCGCAAACACGGTGATACCAAAAAATAATGTACTGTAGACAACAATTTTTTTCATGAAATTATTTCTTTTTGAGCCACCAACGCTTTACTGAAGAAACAGTAAGTGTTGATAATAAAAATCCAAGTGTTGGCACGATAGCATTGACAAAAGGATTTGGTAAGTGAGCTACAAAAAAGAAACTAGTAATCACACCATAGGTAAGTATCGCCACGAGAAAACGTCGCATCAAACTTGTTTCCCACGCTTTATCTGCCTCTACTTTTCGATTTCTCTCTTCTATGGCTTCGATACGTTGTGTTAGATCCAATTTTTCCATAAACATTATTGTGTAGGCAACAAATCAATGATTTTTTTTCATGAGTACGTATGTATTCACTCCTTATTCTTTTAGTACGAAGAACTATTTTTCTTGCAAAAATTGAAGTCCTTCAGCCTTCATCTGAGCAAATTTCATTCCATCTGACACCAATGGCATCAGGACATTTGCTGCACCAAGTGTATATGGCACGACACGTGATTCATCTACCCAGGTCATGAATTTCTCATTCACAGGATTTGCTTGAATGACAAAGAACACCAAACCGAGGGTAACCACTCCCTCAAAAATACCAAGCAAAAACCCAAGAAAGCGATTGAGTGATGAAAGAAATGGCAAATTGGTAATTGGCTTGAAAAATCGATCAAACAGCCAAAAGAAAAAGCCGATGAGACGATTTGACACCATAAACACAATGACAAACGCAATCACTGTCGCTGTGTGTTCGCTCCACCCAGTAATATTCACAATCCATGTGGCAAGCCACAGATAATAGCGCGTCGCAACGAATGCACCAACAGCCGTCCCAAGCAGTGACCCAAGGGTATGAATAAACCCAAACCATATACCAAACATGGCGAATCCAGCAATGATGATGAGAAGTACGATATCAAACAGGCCCATAGGTTGGAGATTAGTTGATTAGAAAAGTTGATTTTTTGCTCAATATAGGCTACACTGAGCTCATTATGACTATGAAATTGCCCAAACCAATAACCTACATCGCTCGCGACATCGAGCGGGCACTTGGCGTTCCCGAAAATACGGTCAACTACGCTATTATCTCAAACAACAGCACTTTTGCCAAAGAGGCTGTGCATAGATACGACGTTGCCCTTGTAGAAAGTGATAAAACGCTCAGTACACAAGAGCTATTACACAACGCAACGATTGAAGAAGGAACACATATTCTTGTTTTCAAAAATACAAAAGCAATCGAACGCATTGCCGCTGAAAAAGGTCTGCAATTGCTGAATCCGTCTGCAGCACTAGCAGGAAGAATAGAAGAAAAAATTTCTCAGCTTGACTGGCTCGGAGAATTGGAAACATTTCTTCCACCTCATCACGTTGCGGTTTGCAAAGAATTATCTTTTGATGGAGAGAAATATATCGTCCAGTTCAATCATGCGCATAGTGGCGAAGGTACAATGCTTATTACTTCTGAAAAAGATCTTGCATCTATCAAAGAAACATTTCCAGAACGCCCTGTCCGTGTAACACAGTTTATCGACGGAGCAGTCTACACAGTGAATTCTGTCGTTCATGCAGGAGGTGTCCTTGTCAGTAGTCCCAGCTATCAAATCACCGGCCTCTCCCCTTTTACCGATAATGCATTCACGACGATTGGGAATGATTGGGGTGTTGCAAACAACATGCTTTCAAATGAACAAAAGTCAAGCATTGCGAACATGGCAATGAGTATCGGAGAAAAAATGAGAGCAAATGGTTGGAAAGGATTGTTTGGGATAGATATTGTTGTTGAAGAAAACAGTGGCAAAGTCTATCTTATTGAAATCAATGCACGACAACCGGCATCGACAACGTATGAGAGTCAGTTGCAAACAGTTCTGGTGGTAAACCGTCAACCCCACCCCAACCCTCCCCTTATAAAAGGGAGGGAGTATGTCCTATCAACTTTCGAGGCTCATCTCAAAGCACTTCTGGGAGAAAATCTTTCTGAATATACACTTGTACCAATACCTTCTGGCGCACAGATCTTGCAACGAGTAACAAAAGACATCACTGATGTTTCTATAGAGCAAATATCAGCTATTCGTGATCTTGGGTACAACGTAATCGTGTATGATGAACGAAAAATAGGAGTTGAATTGCTTCGTATACAATCAAATGCATCATTTATACAAGCACACAATGTATTATCACAAAAAGGATCAGAGATAGCAGAAATCCTATAAAATTCGTTTGAATCTGTTCAATCTGCTGTGAAAAAAACAGCAGATTGAACGGATGTTAACGAATTCAAACAGATAGAAATATTTAGTATTATGTCAACTCTCTCACAACCTGCTCTCGACGTCATATATGCATACGAAACACTTACCTTCGGGAGTACTGAAGTCATGTGCCCTTATGTAAATAACAAACGCCAAAAAGTGCGCGGCGCGCTCCGTGCGTTGATTGGAAAAGGTTCTCCCGAGGAAATCGAGGAAGAAGCTACGATCCTCGCGCTTCGGAAACATATTGATCTGCGAAAGGCAGACCCAGAAATGCTCAAGACATTTCTTGTGGACAACAATCTCGGCATCGACTGTTCCGGATTTGTCTATCATGTACTCGATGCTGAGATGAAGGCAACAAAAGGAATATCTCTCAAAAAAGTGCTTTCTTTCCCACTTGCCTCCTCCCCTATCCGAAGACTCCTGACAAAACTTAGGCCAGTAGAAAATACCAATGTAAAAACTCTTGCGCATGAAAAAAATTCATCCACCGTTTCACTTTCAGATATTGCGGCTGGCGACTTCATCACCATGAATGGGAGTAAAAAAGTTGGCAATCCTGATCATGTGTTGCTTGTTGCTTCCGTTGACGGAAACACCGTATCGCTTGTTCATTCTTTCAAACTTCCAAAAGATGGAAAATATAATCATGGCATCAAGCATTGCTCTGTGACTATTTCAAATCCAACGAAATCGCTCAGTGAACAAAAATGGGATGATGAAGAAATCCTTGCAGCAGTGAAAGATGCAGACGTTGTGGAAATGCGGAGATTGGGAATGTAAACATAGTTATATAGTCAAAAAAACAGCGTTCCTATATGAACGCTGTTTTAAATATGCTACATGATTCGTGGTACGTGTTCCGTGATTTAAAGGAGTTGCTGTACTGCTGCGTCTACGACGGAGAATGGCTGCGCTCCACTTACCGGTATCTGCTCACCATCAGGTCCTACAAGAATACTATATGGCGTGCCTCGTCCTCCTGCAGCTTGTGCACTTGCTTCATCTGCCTGAACATCTGCTGCATATTTGTTACTTGATACACAGCTATCAAATTTTGACACATTCAACCCAAGTTCTTTTGCAATACTAGAGTAGACTTCAGTGCTAAGAGAAGCCTGGTTTTCAAACAATTTTGCGTGAAATTCCCAAAATTTCCCTTGCTCAGCCGCACACTCAGATGCATTTGCGGCAGGAGCGGCTTGTGGATGAATAGAACGAAGTGGAAAATGACGATACACGACACGAACGTCATCAGGATATTTTTCGAGCATTTGATCTACCGTTGGTTCAAATGTTCCACAAAATGGACACTGAAAATCAGAATATTCCACGAGCGTAATCTTTGCGTTTTTATTTCCTCTAATATGTTCGTCATCAGTCACTTCTTCAAGCGTAATTGTTGTTGGGGCAACATCGCCTGATGGCGCCACTTGTGTTGGATTTCCTGTATTGGTGTTGCCAGCAACCCTTGTGTCTTTGTCGCCCAGCTGCATGCTGAGAAGCACAAAGAATCCAACGGTACACAGGACAAGAATGCCAGCGACAATTCCAAAGAGAAATGTCTTCCCTTGGCTCATCCCTGACATAGGTGTTTGTTCTGCCATAGTATAAAATTAGTGATTGAATAATGAAACGTGATTCTGAGTATATCATGAAGAGGCTATCCACAGCAATCCCTACATATACCGCAGTAACGTTGGATACTGGAACACATCAAAAAATTCATAGAATGTCGCTGTCCATACACCAATTTGATTGAATATCAAAAGCACGCCGAGGAACATGAGGAAAAGTCCTCCGATAATGGAAACGACACGGAGATACTTGGTCATTTTCTGAATATACGTCAACGCGTGACCTATCCCAAGCGCAATCAGAAGAAACGGCACGGCTAATCCGAGCGAAAAAATGCTGAGCAAGAATGCCCCCTGGAGAGCGGTGGTGCCATTTGCCGCCAGAACGAGCACGGTGCCTAGGATAGGGCCAACACACGGCGTCCAGCCAAATGCAAACGTTGCCCCAAAGAAAAAAGAACTCATCGGTTTGCCCGGTTTGAGCGCTGTATGAAATCTGGTATCGCGCTGAAGAAATTGCCATGAACGAAAAAAAGGAAGATCCAACATGAACAGCCCAAACAATATTATGAGTACACCACCAATTCGACTCAATATCAATCTATACTCTCCAAAGATAGCCCCACCAGCACCAAAGGCTGTTCCAAGCAGCACAAAGACCGCACCAAATCCGATGACATAGAGGAGTGCATTGATCAGTATTTTTTTTCTGAGCGGTGCTGCCAGACTTCCTTTCTTTATATCGCCAATCGTCACGCCGCTGATAAACCCAAGATACCCAGGCACCAGCGGCAAGGTACATGGGGCAAGAAATGTGAGCAGTCCTGCAAGAAAGACAGGTCCAATAAGAGAAGTATCCATAGTAGTGCCAAGTATAGCCTGTCACTCCCCTTTCCACCATTGTGGATAAGAATTGTACTGTTGCATTAGCTTCTTTACTCGCATATACTATAATTCTTACTCTTTTTATATCATTTGTCTATGGCTCTCTTTTCAAAAAAACCTGTCTACGCTCATTGCGATGGTCCTTGTGGTGTGTATGATCCTGCATCAGCGCGTATTGCCGGTGAAGCCGTTTTGTCTATGACAAAAAAATTGCTTGATCTTCATACTCCAGAAACTGGCAATGACCAAGCGACTCTCGCTTACTACAACACAATGACACGCTATATTCAAATAAAAGAAGAAGAAGCTGAAAAGTGTAAAAAAGAAGTCTTGATTCTCTGGACAGATTATTTCAAACCAGTACACCTCGAAAAATTTCCAGAACTTCATGATCTTGTGTGGCAAACAACAAAACTCTGTTCTTCAAACAAACATGAAGTCAGTCTCGAACACGCAGAAGAACTCATGACACATCTTGAAAAAGTTCATACTATCTTTTGGAAGACGAAAGATAGAAAGGTGGAATGGGTGCTCGCGAGTTAACATCGCTTGGTCGAACATAAACAAAGCAATGGAATTCAAAAAACAACCTTTCGATAATATCACTCCCCCCTTACCCTCCCCTACGCGGGGAGGGACATTATTGTCATATATCGGCTATCTACAAAGAAATACTGTCCATGGGCAATCTATGGAGCCACTGCTTCACAATGGGGATATCGTATTTTCAAAGAAAACTACTACTTTCAATGTTGGTGATATTGTAATAGCAAAACATCCTTTTCAAAATAAAGAAATAATAAAACAAATTGCAAAAATAACTGGTGAAAAAATAGAACTGCGTGGACTGAATAATGATGAAAGCGAGGATAGTCGTGTATATGGGAGTGTGGCAAAGAAAGATGTGTTGAGAATTGTTGTTGCGAAAAAATAAAAATTTTGTTTACCAGGCAACCCCACCTAAATTCTCCCCTTATCTGGGGAGGACTTTTTTGTAAAAGTTATACTCTGCTGTAAGCTCCCTTCCCTTTTTAAGGGAAGGGTTGGGGATGGGTTGCGACATTTCCCAAACAAAAAAGAACTCACAACGGAGTCCTTTTTTATTACGTGTTATGTGCTACGTGATCTAGTAATCCCTCAACTTCTCAATAATCCCAAACCCGGCAATTTTCTCAAGTGCTTTTGCTTCGATCTGACGGATACGCTCACGAGTAACATCAAATTCTTTTCCAACTTCTTCGAGTGTATGCGTGACACCATCTTTCAAACCAAAACGCATTTCAAGAATTTTTTGTTCACGTGGAGACAAATCACTGATTGCTTCTTCGATATAGTCCTTCAGCAATTCTACACCAGCAGCGTGCGATGGACTGACATTCTTCACATCTTGAATAAAGTCTGCAAGACTTGAATCATCGTCATCGTCATCCCCTACTGACGTTTCCAATGAAACTGTGTCTTGAGAAATCTTGATAATGTGCTTTACCTTATCAAGATCTTCACCCATTTCGGCAGCAAGCTCCTCTGGCGTTGGATCACGTCCAAGGTCTTGCAAGAGTCGTCGTTGGCGCTGCTTGAATCTATTGATTGTTTCAACCATGTGCACGGGAATACGGATAGTGCGAGACTGATCAGCCAGAGCACGTGTAATTGCCTGACGAATCCACCATGTTGCGTATGTTGAAAATTTGTATCCACGGCGGTAGTCAAATTTCTTGACCGCGCGGAACAAGCCGATGTTTCCTTCCTGAATCAAATCAAGTAGTGACAACTGTTTGCCAACAAACTTTTTTGCAATAGATACAACCAAACGAAGATTTGCTTCGATCATCTGTCTCTCTGCTGCCTTGTCACCTCGTTCTTTTCGTTTTGCAAGCGACACTTCTTGTTCGGCATTCAAGAGTGGAATTTTCCCAATTTCGCGCAAGTACATCTGAATCGAATCCTGAGAAATACTTGCAAGATCAAACACACCTTTTTCTTGATCAGGCTGTTGACCTCGGAATTCAGCAAGTTGCTTCTTTTCTTCATCTCGCCGTCTTCCCAAAAGATTGGTTCCAGGTGGCGTGTCGACGATCGGGACACTGTTGTAATCGAGCACGTCAAGAAATCCCTCAAACACATCCAGATAATGTTCAAAGTGTTGGAAAGTCTGAAACACTTCTTGCTGTGTCAAAAAACCACGTCGGCGCCCTTTTTCTATCAGGTCCCACATGTGTTTTTCTGTTGGCTCTACAACATCACTCTTTGAAAGCGATACGAGTGCCTTTGTTTTGATATTCTTTACGTCCTTTGTTCGTTTTTTTGAAATAGCTGGCTGTGCACTGCGCACACGCTGCTTTGAACCTGTCTTTTTTATAGCGGTGACGTTCCGCGCTGTTTTTGTGGCCGTTTTTTTACGCTGTGTTTTTGCGACAACGTTTTTTGCGGTTGCAGTTTTTTTGCGAGAAGCAGATTGTTTCACTGCTCTTTTTTTGGTCGACGTTGCTGTTTTTTTGCTCTTTGAGCTGGCAACTGTCTTCCGTTTGATTGTGGCTGTTTTTCTCGGTGGCATTGAGAAAAAATAAAAATAAATGATGAATCTATATAGTATTGAGCTCCTGCACCTCGTGTAAAATAGCTTGCATGTGTTCTGGATTTTTTTCTGCTTCTGCCTGCCTGAGTGCAAGTTCGAGTGACTTAAGCCGCACTTGGCGAAGTGCCTCATGGAGCACAGAAAGTGTTTCCTCGGCTTCGCTTTTCATGGCTTTTGTATCCAAATCGTCGAGCTCGAGATGTGCCTTCATCATGAGGATATCCAATAGATTTTCCTCATCTTGTTTTTCAAAAAATTCCCGAAGCTGGTCGGTTTGGATGGAACGAACGCTAGTATACTGTACTTTGAGCTTTTCGTAAAGAGGATAGAGGGCAAACTCTTGAAACTGTGGAAAACGTTGATCCTGAACATGCTCGAGGCTTCCGCCTTCCCGAGAGACAAGGACAGCCATTAGGTAGCGTTCAAAAAGCTGTTCTTGGCGAGATACGGGCTTTTTTACGAGAGGTTTTGGTGGAGAAAATACGGATGTCGGTGCCTGAACCATAGGAGCAGGTGATGCCTTTTTTTCTATCCGTTTCAAGTCTTCTCGAAGTATATTGGTATCTACGCCCACACGGCTCGCAAGCTGCTGAAGCCAATGATCTCGCTCGACCGCATAAGAAATGATAACAATCTTTGGCAAAAGTTTGTCAACAATTTTTTGTTTTTCTATTGGATCTGACAAATTTTTTCCTGCAAAAGCACGCGAGAATCTCCAATTCATTACAGGACTTGCATTCTTTACTGCATCAAACCAAACATCAGGATTTGTCTTCAAACATTCATCAGGATCTTTTCCCTTTCCCTCTGGAATTTCAATCACTCTTATATGCATGCCCTGCACAACGGCGAGATCAATTCCTCGGTCTACAGCATTTATTCCTGCATCATCGGCATCAAATGCCATGTTCATATTACTCGAATATCGCTTGAGCAGAATAATTTGTTCACTCGTCAACGCTGTACCACTCGTTGCAACCACATTTTTCATACCTGCCTGATGACAAGCAATCACATCCATTTGACCTTCTACCATGACCACCACATCTTTTTTGCGAATATCTTGCTTTGCTTTGTTCAACCCAAAAACTACTCTAGATTTATCATAAACAGGTGTTTGTGGTGTATTTACATATTTTCCTCCACTTTTTTCTGTCTCGACAAGTACTCGTCCGGTAAAACCCACGACATTGCCGTGAACATCCCAAATAGGAAACATGATNNGTCAATCCAGAAACGATAAGGTCATCTATACTATATCCTTTTTTGAGCAAATACGATGTGAGCAAATCCCATTGTTCTGGAATAAACCCAATCTGCCAATCCACAATCGTTTCTTGACTCAACCCACGTTTTTCGAGATATGCACGCGCTTCTTTTGACGCATCCATGTTGAGCAGTACATGATGAAAAAATGCAGTTGCTTTTGCATTGATATCTTTTATTCTATTTTTTTGACTAGACGCTTCTTTGTCTTCAAACGTATTGGTGAGCTCCACCCCTGCTTTTTGGGCAAGCATCTTCAACGCCTCAACAAAGTCCAGTCCTTCTATCTCCTGTACAAAACTAAAAAGATCTCCACCTTTATTGCACCCAAAACAATGCCAACTTTGCCGTTCACGATTTGCCATAAACGACGGAGATTTTTCTTGATGGAACGGACAGAGTCCCTTATGGTTGATCCCAGCAGGTTTCAGCTGTACATACTCCCCTATCAGATCCACAATATCAATTTTCTGTTTTATGAGTTCAGTGTCTTTCATAATAACATAGGTATCTGTACAGTACGTCAGAAATGAGGAAAAATCAAGGTTTCAGATATTCCCTGCCTCTAGGCATGGGTCATCCATGTATAGTATACTTTGCGAAGTATTTATTTTTTATTTTTTATGGAAACTCCACAGCAATCATCTGAACATAGCATTCCACCTGAACCAAGTGAAGCATCCCAACCCCCGATGCCATCAACGTCTCATATTGAAAAAAAATGGTGGATTATTTTTGGAAGCATTGCAACAATACTCATCGTATTTTTTGTCTATGCACTTACCTTGTTTTTTTCTTCACGCCAGACAACATCAGATGACACAAGCGCACTCACAGAGCAAAACAACCAACAAACAACAGACGTCTCACCAACAACAGAAGAACTTCCAACACCAAAGGTAGCACAAACTCCAACATTTCAATCCTACCTCGATGGACTTTCCTATACAGAAAATGATGAAGAAGGAACAAACCTCGCAACATATACGATCAATGGAGACAGAACTATCACCCCTGCAAACCTCACCAGCAATGCAAAATATCTCCAAGAAGCACATAATGTAGATGAACATACCTTCTTGTGGACATTTTATACAGATATATTTAAAAACGTCTCATATATTAACTTTCTCAGCAGATTTATTATCAATACAGATGGAGAAGAAGGGTCTCTCGCCTCTATCTATCTCGATGATTCTTATGTCTGGGAACTCTATATAGATCCAGCAGATGCACTTCGCGATGGAAAACTTTTTGATCCACAAGATTTCACCTATACTCTTGTTCATGAATTTGCGCATCTCCTTACGCTCAACGAGAGTCAAGTCGATTATTCTGTTTTTTATGAGGATGAATGTTCTACTCATCTTCTCTCTGAAGGATGTCTCTATAAGGAAGCATATTTTGCAAAATATTTCTCTGAATTTTGGGAAGGAGATATGTATGATGAATGGTACATGTTTGTAGATGGAGAGTCAGAAGATAATGTTGAACTTTTTTACAATGACTACACAGATGAATTTGTAACAGAATATGCAGCCACAGATCCTACAGAAGATATTGCAGAATCATTTGCACATTTTGTCCTCTTGGACATGCCAACACAAGCAGAAACTATTGCTGAAGACAAACTATTGTTCTTTTATGACTTTCATGAACTTGTTTTTATGAGAGATACGATACGACAAAACATAGAACAAAAATATCCTAGCTTTTTTTCTCATCCGTTACTTATCAAATAATAATTCATTAAAATTCCTAAAAAATCTATGTCAAAAAAAATATTGGTAATAGGTGGCTCGGTCTTTCTTCTCGCACTTCTCGGAGGAGGCATCTTCTTCTATATGGCAAGTACACCATCATCTGAAGAAAACAAAAACATACAGCCAACGGGAACAACACAAAAAACAACGCAAAACACGCAAGAAGTCACCCCTTCTGATGTACCAGAAAAAACACTCCAAGAAGATCCTACTTACGTTGCATTTGAAACATATACCAACGAAGAAGAAGGCATGAGTATCGACTATCCAAAAAATTGGACCGTTTCAGAAGGTGCAAGTCCCACCGTGGCAATCTTTGTGTCTCCTCTACAAAACGACAAGGATGTCTTTCAAGAAACCGTAGGTATCATGATACAAGATATTAGTGCGGCAAATCTTTCGCTCGAAGCATTTAGTGACCAAGCAACAACGGCACTTTCTCAATACATGGAAAATCTCCAAATCGTGAAAGTAGCAGATGGTGAGCTTGATGGTGAACCTGCAAAAACAATTCTCTTTTCTGGTACGTATCCATCAGAAGATCATCTTTCTGAGACATATCAGATATATACTGTCTGGGATGGATATGTGTATATCATTACTTACACTGGTATGCCAGATGATTTTGAAAATCTCATGCCACTTGTCGAAGACATGATTGCGTCATTTACATTCTAAATGATATTATTACACATATCGTATACTTATTTTAACCATACTTATATGGAAACAAAGAAAACCCTGGTAGGTGTAGCAGTAGCCCTCGCCCTTGTCGGTGCTGGATGCTCTACCCCTGCAAGCGCACCATCTACAGACAGTGCAAACGATACAGCAGCAAGTGATGCCGCGCCAATGAAGTACAAAGACTTCGCAGCAGGAATCACACTCTACTACCCAGCAGATTGGAAATCGGAAAAAAATCCAAATGGAAATGGTATGGTATTCCTTGCCAAAGCAGGTGCAGATGGATTTCAGGACAATGTCGGCTTTACCAAGCAAGATCTCAGTGCCTTCCCTCCTGTGACGCTGGACCAGTACACAGGTATTATCACGGATGACACAACAAAGCGACTGAAAAATGCTACTATCCTTAGCACAGAAAAGACAACGCTCGCTGGACAGGAAGCAGGTGTCTTGACCTATACTGCTGAATATCCAGACAAATCAGATAAGCCACTCAAAATCAGAAATACCTACGTACTCAAAGATAAAAATGCATACATTCTGACCTATACTGCAACCGAAGATACATTTGACATGTATCTTGAAGATGCAAAAGCGATTGAGGCTTCATTTGAGTTTAATGAACCGATTGAATAATTATTGATTGAATTGAATAAAAAAAGAACCTATCAGGGTTCTTTTTTGTTGCAAGAATATCGGCAAACGACTACAATAGATCCACTTAACTATACGTTATGCCCTTCCCTGCTTACGCACTCATCACTGGCTCATCGTCGGGTATTGGTCTTGAACTTGCAAAGCAATGTGCAACAAACAAACGAAATCTTATTCTCGTCGCCAGACGAAACGATGCACTGCAACATATACAAAAAGAACTTGCAGAAAAATTTGGCGTGGATGTAGTTATCATGCCACATGATTTGTCAAAACCTCATGCTGCGAAAGAACTCCACGATATGATTCTCTCAAGAGGGCTTGTTGTCGATGTGCTTATCAATAATGCTGGCTTTGGTGACTATGGCATGTTTGTCGAGACAGATCTGGAAAAAGAGATGAATATGATCGATCTAAATGTGAAAGCTCTAACGGAACTGACAAAGCATGTCTCAAAGGGCATGAAAGCCCGTGGCAGCGGCTACATCATGAATGTGGCATCTACAGCTGCCTTTCAGCCTGGACCACTCATGGCAGTCTATTTTGCGACAAAAGCGTACGTCCTATCTTTTTCAGAAGCTATCGGCAATGAGCTTGCTCCATTTGGTGTGTCAGTCACCACGCTCTGTCCCGGTCCCACGAATACAGCATTTCAAGACCGTGCATTTGGCAATGATTCATTTTTCAAAGGGGCAATGACACCAGAAGCGGTAGCAAGGATTGGGTATGAGGGCATGATGAAAAAAAAGTCTGTAGTGATACCAGGATTGAAAAATAAATTGCTCGCGTTTTCTGTTCGTCTCACACCGAGGAAGATGGTAACTGCGGTTGCGCGGAGGATGTTTGAGAGATAAAAATTAGAAATAAAACTGTTTTATATATGGGAAGCTTTATTGAATTCAATGACACACTACAAATCACTACCTCACAAGGTTTTCCAGAACATATCTTGAATCTTGCTACACACACAAAAAATCCTATTCAACTATCAAATCTGCCAAATACAATTTTTAATTTTAAAGAAAAAATAAACGCTAGAGTATACCACCCATCGCCTACGAGATGTTTTCTCGTGCACAATATTGAAGGTAAATGGTTATATTGGGGCAAACTGCTTATGATAGAACAAACAATAAAGAGAACGAGCACTGACAAGCATGAAACCTCTGGAATATATGAAATTATTGAAATTTATGAACCAACATATCAAATACAAATAACGAACCATGAGTCGCCGAACGGTTTAAGTTATTTTCAGTAGCACAAAAAAACTGAGTCTCTCGACTCAGTTTTTTTAAATTCCTCCCACTTGTAGGGGGAGGTTAGGTGGGGGTCTCAACCTTCTACACGAAGACCCCACCTTTATCCTCCCCTACCAGGGGAGGAACACACCAATCAACTAATCTACTTCTTCGCTGCTTTTACAAACTCTCGAAACAACGGATGTGGTCGCATAGGGCGAGATTTGAATTCAGGATGAAACTGCGTTCCTACAAAGAACGGATGATTTTCAAGCTCTACAATTTCTACTAAGTCTGACTCGGGATTCACACCCACGACTTTCAGTCCTGCATTATCCATTTCTTCACGATATTCATTGTTAAATTCATATCGATGACGATGTCGCTCAGAAATACGTTTTGCGCCGTACGCTTTTTGTGTTTTTGTTCCAATTTTCAAATCACAATCATACGCACCGAGACGCATCGTGCCACCATATTTTTCTTCTGCTATGTTTTTCGCCTGAAATGGATTGACAATAATAATCGGATATTTTGTTTTTTCATTCACTTCCACGGTATGCGCACCTTTTTTGTCTAACACATGTCTCGCAAACTCAATCGTCGCAAGCTGCATACCATAGCACAAGCCGAGATATGGGATCTTCTTTTCTCGGGCAAACTGAATGGTAGAAATAATCCCTTCAATACCTCGTGTGCCAAATCCGCCTGGTACAATAATGCCGTCATATTTCTTTAAGTCTTGCAGTTTTTTTGCATCCTTTTCGAATTCCTCTGAATCCACCCACTCGAGCACAGGCTTTACGTTATTAAACCATGCAGCATGCTTCACAGACTCAATGACTGAAATGTATGAATCCGCCAATGTGAAACTTCCGGTTCCAAAGTATTTTCCTACCACTGCGATTTTCACTTCTTTTGTAGAATTGTGAATCTTCTTTACAAATGCTTGCCATGGCGCAAGATTTGTCTTCCGTGGCTTTATATCGAGAGTCTTGAGCAGTTTATTTCCCACTTGCTGCTCTTCAAACCGAGTAGGGATTTCGTAAATAGAGGGCACATCTGGCGCGGAAATACAATGTTCTTTTGGCACACCACAAAACGTTGCCAATTTTTCTCGTCGTGGCTTGTCCAGCTCCATTCTGCCACGCGCAATGATCATATCTGCCTGCAAGCCTGCCTGATTGAGAAGACGTGACGCATGTTGCGTTGGTTTTGTCTTCATCTCTCCGAGATGTGCTGGAACTGGCAAGTAGCTCACAAGCACCACGGCGACATCACCAGGGTTTGCCATTTGCAATTCACGTGCGGCTTCGAGGAAAAGAATATTCTCATACTCCCCTACTGTTCCACCAATTTCTATAATGACAATTTCTGCATCATGCAATTTTTGTGCTCGTTTTATTCTGGCAATAATTTCTTCTGGAATATGAGGAACCACCTGCACACAGCGGCCTTTATACTTCATGCTGCGTTCATTGTTTATCACTGTCTGATAGACTCGTCCTGTCGTCATGTAATTTATCGAAGTAAGATCGATATCCAAGAAACGTTCGTAATTCCCCATGTCTTGATCGGTCTCATCCTTATCATCAGTCACAAAGACTTCTCCGTGCTCTATTGGATTCATCGTGCCTGCGTCAACATTGATATATGGATCAGCCTTCAGCGCCGTGGTCTTGAAGCCCTTTGCTTTCATGATTGCACCAATCGATGCCGACGTGACACCCTTTCCTACACCGGAAAGCACACCACCCACGACAAAAATGTATTTTGGACGTGTTTTTTTTGCCATACATTATAAAAAGATACTAATATTACGAATGATACTAAATATGATATTCCCTCCCATGTATAAGGGGAGGGTTAGGGTGGGGTTGCGTGGCTTCGAGACAACCCGTCCACATGTCCTCCTTCCCTTAACCCTAAAGGGTCAGTGTTCCCTGAAAAGGGCAGGAGAAACGTATTCACTAATACATATAAAACATCGACAGTATATCAAATTTTTTCATATTAAAAAACCCTCCAGGGGTGGAGGGATTATGCTGCGGAGAGCTGAATGGTGATGTCGGCTTCGAGGCCGTGCGGAAACTCTATCCGGACCTGATGTTCACCGGTTTCTTTTATCGGATGGTCAAACATGATCTGTACAGGGTCCAAATTTACTTTGAGCTGTTTTTTTACGGCTGCAGCAACGGTATCCTTGCTCAAGGCAGCATACAAATGTCCTACCTCATTTACTTTTTCTGAAATCATGACTTCCTGACCATCAATCTTTGCCACCACGTCTTGTGAACGCTTGAGATCAAGTTCATTTGCTTTTTGGGTGTGTTCAAGAACAGCCTCAAATTCAGCAACCTTCTTTGGTGTTGCCATTTCAGCAAGTCCTTGTTTGACCAAAAAATTGCGAGCGTAGCCATCTGCTACGTCTTTTACCTCTCCTTTTTTCCCGGTTCCTTTTATGTCTCGAAGTAAAATGACTTTCATACGTCGTTGTTATATAGCTCTAATCCTAACACAAAGGTTGCCAAAAGCGCAAGAGGATGGTAGGATGAGAAGGCTTGGAATGCCTGGAAGGCCTAGAAGGCTTAGAAAAATGGGCTTTCCGAGCCTTCTAGGCTTTCTCAGCCTTCTAAGCCTCCTCCTATGAAATCAGGTTTCGTCGTTATTGTCGGCCGCTCCAATGTGGGAAAATCCACACTTATGAACACCCTCGTCGGCACGAAGATCGCTGCGACGAGTTTTCGCGCTCAGATGACACGGCACATTATTCACGGAGTGCTCAATCATCCTGACGGACAGGCTGTTTTTGTGGACACGCCAGGATATTTTAAAGATAAAAAAAGCTCTCTTACCGCAAAACTTACCAATAAAGTAAAAGAATCACTTGAAGGAATCGATCTGATTCTCTATGTAGTGGATACAACACGTGAGATTGGAGATGAAGAACGAGGACTGTATGGGATGGTACGCCATCTTGATATTCCCAAATTGCTCGTTCTCAATAAATCAGACTTGCCAGAAGAAGACCGTAAGCATGAACAAGACTACCTCCTTTGGGAAAAAGAATTTGACGGGGTCTTCCGACTTTCCGCGCTTCGCGCCAGTCATATTACACCACTGAAAGAAAAAGTGATCGAACTCCTGCCAGAAGGCGAAGCAATGTATATAGACAATCAGCTCACCAATGTGACAGAAGATTTTTTTGTCGAAGAACTGATCCGTGAAAAAGCATTCGCTGTCCTCGACAAAGAGCTTCCCTACTCTCTCACCGTAAAGGTAGACAATATGGAAGATAAGAAAGATATGTTTGTGATTGAAGCGCGCATTTTGACAGACGAAGAACGCTACAAAAAAATTATCATTGGAACACACGGGTACAAAATAAAAGAAATCGGGCAGCTCGCAAGAAAAGAACTCGAACAGGCCCTCGGGAAAAAAGTATATTTAGATTTGGAAGTAGATGTTGATAAGCATTGGGTGGAGGGAATCTAACATTTTTTGAAAACAAAAAAAAAACCCTTTCGGGAATCCATTCACACGCCCACCGCAGCCAAAGCTCGGTGGGCGTGTGTTTTTGCCGATGAGGTACGCTCAAACCAGTGGCGAGACGAGCATATAGCCTTGACCACGGATCGTAAGGATCCAAGGAGAATATCCCCTTTCGTCTCCGAGCTTTTTTCGCAGTTGACCCACGTACACATCTACAACGCGACTGTATCGACTCCCGACGATGTACTCAGGACAGCCCATAGCTCGTGCTATGTCATCACGACCGAGCACAGTGCCGGCGTTCTTCGCTAGCACATGGAGCAACCTGAACTCCGAGCCGGTGAGAATCAACTTCCTTGTTCCGAGGTGTGCAACATGCGTTTGCGTATTGATCCTAAGATTGCCCACAAATAGTGTGGAATCTGGATTGTATTCCCCGACAATGCCAAAGGTTGCGAGGACACCTCGCACGACCTCGACAAACTGGGGATCTGCGCTTAACACTTGCTGCTCGCCGCATGCCTCGGCAATTGCGCACGCAACTCTCTCAGCAATGTCCACGTTCATCCTATGTCTCCCTGACGCTCTTGATCTGACGGATCGATACCCAACGACGTTCGCCGGAAGGAGTTTCTCCCACGATTTCTTGGGACAACCCACTACCCGAGAGAGAAATTCTGTGACGAACAAATTCCACCTCTCTTCCACTTGCATCGGTGACGACACACCCACTACCGAGGGTTATAATCTCGTGAATCGCGTCAAGAATCTGGTACCACTTCATCACGGCTTCCCTCCAACAAAGTTTCTTTAAGACTACACTATTTTCATATTTCGTCAATACAGTGAACAATGATCAACGAACAAAAAAACACGTCTGAAATATTTCAGACGTGTTTTTTTGTCTTCTTGATTTCTACTTTTATCGCTTTCTCGATTTCTTGATCATCGCCATTTCTATTGCACTTTGTCCCCACGCATATCCATGATTGTTCTCTCCAGTCGAACGATCTATTGCCTGCTGCTCCGTAAGACAGGTCAACACGCCAAATACGACGGGAACATCAGTTTCTACATTCAGCTTCATAAGTCCATGACTCACAGCATCGGCGATGTATTCAAAATGCATGGTTTCGCCTTTGATAAGGCATCCTATGGCGACCACAGCATCCACTGCGTTGTGTTCAATCAGATGCTTGGCACCAAACACTACTTCGTATGACCCAGGCACTTCCTGAACAATGATAGTATTTTCTTCAACTCCGGCATCAGCGAGTGCACGAAGACACGCATCTCGGAGGGCATATGTGACTGCACTATTCCACCGCGCCACCACAACGCCAATCTTCATGCCGCTTCCGTCTATCTTTTCAAAATGGATCTCTTTCATACATGAATTTATAATACATGATCATCCCTATCCTCCCTTATGGCAACATCTTCAAAGACTTGACGTACCAAAGTGATATCTCTGCCTATTTTTGCTTTCAATTCATCAATATCATCATATCGCTCGAGTGATGACACCCTCTGAATCGGCTCGATGCGAAGCTCTTGCCCATAGATATCAGGGCCAGCATAATCCAACAGGTGTGCTTCAACTTTCCAAGGAGACTGAATAATAACGAGAGCAGCATCATATATTTTTCCATGCAATGTGGCTCGCGCGGCGTACACACCTGATTCAAATCGTACACTGCTCGGTTCAACATCGATATTTGCTGTTGGATATCCAAGTGTTTTTCCAAGACCATCTCCATGAACAATGATCCCTCCTATCATATTATTTTGTTAAAAGATCAATAGCTTGTGCTAAACCATTGTCTGTTACGACTTCTGTTTCTTCATCAACAGTAAATAATTCTTCAATAATAACATCTGGGGTAATACCTTCACCATCAATCGCTCGATCTTGTGGGGTAAACCATTTTGCTATGGTGAGCTTCAGCGCAGAGCCATCTTGCAGGACTTGAAAATCCTGCACTGATCCTTTTCCATATGTTTGTTGTCCCATGATTGTTCCGATTCCATAATCCTGAATCGCGCCTGCTACGATTTCTGATCCTGAGGCAGTGCCACCATCCACCAACACAACGGTCGGAATGCCAACAAGCCGATGTTTGCCGCGGCTCGTATGCTCATTTGTTTCGTTATCTGCAAAACGCTCACGAACGATAACACCACTTTCCACCCATTCGCTTGCGACATCAATTGATGTCTGCAAAAAACCACCAGGATTTGATCGAAGGTCAAAAACAATTCCTTTTGCCCCGGCATCGAGCAATGCACTGACTGCTTTGTCGAATTCAGGCCATGTTGTTTCATTGAAATAATTGAGACGCAAATAGGCAATATGCTGCTCTTTCATTACCCAATTCACAGTAGGGACAGTAATCGTATCGCGCACAACAGAAACATCTTTTATCGTACTCAACCCATTTTGTGACACAGTGAGTACTACGGTGGTCCCCTTTTCACCACGAATATTCAGGACGGCTTGCTCAAGTGTCATGTCAAACGTCTCTTTCCCATCTATGGCAAAAATATTGTCCCCAGCCTTGAGCCCTGCTTTTTCGGCAGGAGATTGAGGGAGTGGCGCAATGATAGTAAGCTGTCCATCTTCTACACCGATCTCAGCACCGATCCCTTCAAATTCTCCTGCCAAGTCTCGAGCAAATTCCTGTGCTTCTGCAGGAGGAAAATATGTTGAATACGGATCATCAAGTCCAGACACTAATCCTGAAACAGCACCATAAAAAAGGTCAACATCATTCACTGGCTGATCAACGTGTTTTTCTTTTATAGTATTCCACACATCCCAAAATTGATCGAATGAGACTTCTTCAGAACGAGTTTTTCCGTATAAATCTAAAATTTTTGATATTTCTACTTGCCCATTGTCACCAGACACATACTGTTTTACTCCATAATAGGAGCCGGCAAACATACCAATGCCAAAAACAGCAAGGATCACTAATACCTTGCCCAATCGTTTTGCCCATGAAGTGTGCTGTTCATCTTGTGTGTGCATATCCATAGGTTATGATTCTTCACGAGTTATTGTTGCCCCCAGTGCTGTGAGTACCTTTTCGATTTCAGGATATCCTCTATCAATATGACGAATATTTTCAACAATAGTTTCTCCTTCTGCACACAGTCCTGCCGCTACATATGCCATACCTGCACGCAAATCTGGTGAGGCAAGTGTCCGACGCACGAGTGGTGTTTTCCCATTTACTATCACACGATGTGGGTCTGCAATAATAATATTTGCGCCCATTCCATTGAGATAATCGGCAAAAAACATGCGGCCTGGATACATTTTTTCAAAGAAAAGTACAGATCCTTCCACTTGTGTGGCAAGGACAATCGCTAGACTCATAATGTCAGATGGAAAACATGGCCATGGCTGAGAATAAAATCCTTTCACCCGAGCCCAGTCTTGATCCTGCACGCGCAACGTTTGCTTTTCCGGGACAATGAGCATGTCTCCTTTTGCTTCAGTCTTTACGCCGAGCTTGGCAAAAAAGTACAACATCGTACGCATGTCTTCATGATTCACAGGACCGATTTCCAATCGTCCTCCTGTAATTGCAGCAAGGATGACAAATGTCCCAGCATAAATATAATCAATAGGGACTGCATATGATGTGCCATGCAAAGCCTCAACACCAGTGATATGAATTTCGTTTGAGCCGCCGCCAGTAATGTTTGCGCCCATGGTATTGAGCATCAGGCACAATTCTTTTACTTGTGGCTCAGAGGCAGCGTTGGTGATGACTGTTTTTCCTTTTGCCAGGACTGCTGCCATAATGACATTTTCAGTAGCCGTCACGCTTGGCTCATAGAGATGGACATTGGTCCCAGTAAGCTTTCCAGAAAGAGAAAACGCTTCTTCTCCCGTCGTCTTGAAGGTCGCCCCCAACGCAGTAAGGCCATCAAAATGCGCTGTCATTTCTCGCGGACCAATTTTATCGCCTCCAGGAACCACACTTTCCACATGCCCCATGCGCACGAGGAGTGGGCCAAGCAATACATTTGATGAACGCAACTTTTTTGCAAGCTCTGCAGGGACGGTTGTGGTCTTTATTTCTTTTGCAATAATTGACACTTCTTTTGCTTCTTTGTCGTGACGCACCTGAGCACCGAGTGCCTCAAGCATTTCCAGCATAACATCAACATCGCTGATGCCGGGAACATTGCTCAAATGAACTTCTTCTTCAGTTAAGAGTGCCGCGGCAATCATTTTTAAGACGGCATTCTTATTTCCAATGGTTTCTACTTTCCCTTCGAGAGGTGTTCCTCCTTGAATGACAAAACGAGACATAAAGTAACGGGTTGTATAGAAGCTAAAACTACGGTAAAATTATACTAAATTGTTGATAAAAAGTCTAGCAATGTAAATTTCATCTATGTGGTACCCAAATATTGTCCTTACCAGACGAGTACGACTGAGTATCATGATCTTCCTGATTACGAGTTTTTTTGTCATTTCTCCTCTGGTTATCCTCTATACCGCAGGGTATCGATATGACCGGACTGAAAAGCATATCAAGGAGACCGGCGTTATCACCATAGATATTGAACCACGTGATGCTGTTGTCTCATTGAACACATTGGTCATTGATCAGGGATTGCCCATCCATTTACCAAACAGAGCTCCTGGCATATACAAGCTTGAACTCTCGCGGCAAGGCTATATCCCATGGTCCATGCCCATAGAAGTCACCAGCAAACAAACAACATACATTACAGACATTGCCCTGTACCGTGACGTCTTACCGACAAATGAATATACGATTCCAAACACGACAGCGTCGACGATTCTTTCTCCCGACGGACACTATGTCACAACCATCACGAGCGAGGAAGGTGGCATGTATGAGATTCTTTTGTTTGATCTTGACACTAGGGAAGAAACCATCCTCTGGCGTGGCACAGCTGATGATGCACCGGAAATCGTATGGTCACCGTTTGCACCACTCGTGACGCTGCATATTGCGCGACCTACTGGATTTCTCATAAAATTCATTGATGCTCGTACGCCGTCAGACGCATCGACATACACACTCCAAACGACAACTACTCCAAGCATGCAATGGAGTGAGACAAGAAAAGATATCCTGTATGTAGAAGATGACGAAGAAATTCATGTCCTTTCAGGTGGAACAAGTACCGTGCTGGGCTCTGTCACATCCACGCATCCATGGTTTGTTGATGCCTCGCAAACTATCTGGACGCTGGACGAACAACACACACTTTGGCGAAATGCGGAAAAGATTCAAACATTTCCAGACACACTGGAACCATACACGATCCTTGGCGTCACGGAGCGGTACCTCCTAGTCAAGACAGTACTGGATGTGCATCTGCTGTGGCTAGATTCTGGAGAAAAAACAACAATCCCCGCTTCACATATTTTTCGTACGGCCGGAGAACGCACTGTACCTGGATGGATTGCCTGGTCTGCATGGGAAGTGTATAGCATCACCGATTCCGGCACATACTCACTCCTGACACGAACAAACAAACCACTAGCCGATGTGCGTCGTTCAGACATCCATGCGTCTCTCCTTTTTCTCTTTGCAGACAGCATTGTGGGCTACCATCCACATTACCGCACATCGCATATATTGTATGAAACACCCACGCCGCTGTATAGCGTTGCAATAGATGCAGATTCTTTATATGTTGTCTTTGATACAGCGATCAACGGTAAACGTGGTATCTACAAACGTGAGTTATAATCCACGAAAGAGAGGCATACCATTGCTTGGATTGGTTGGAACATAGATAGTTCCTTCCCTGTCTTTCAAACTTTCAATATATAAATATTCAAGATAGCGCGTTGTCAGACTTTGATTGATGATTTGTTGTGCATCGCGCTGTCCTTCGGCTGCCACCCGTTTTCGCTCTGCTTCTTTTTTTTCTTTTTCCAAGACAAAATCATATCGCTCAGACTCTTGTTCTGCTTGCAATTTTGCTTCTATACTTGATGCCAAATTTTCCGGTAACAATACATTCCTGAGCAAGACATCTTCCACTTCTATCCCGCGCGGATTCAGTTTTGACTGGAGCACATCGAGGATTTGTTGTGATGCTTCTCCCCTTTTTTCTGAATAAATATCTTTGACATCATACTGCGCTACAACTTCACGAATAGTACTTCGCGTCAGTGGACGGATGACCACATTGTCAAAATCAAGCCCTACATCACGGTACATATCTGACGCTTTTTCCTCCTGTAAATGGTAGAGCACGGTGATATCAAGATCCACTTGGAGTCCTTCTTTTGTCAATGCGCGGATGGCATCCGGACCTATTTTTTCACCCTCTCCCTGTGTGACGCTCATGGTGTAATCTTCTGTACGCACGCTCATCTCTATGACGCGTACAAAGGGATTTTTTATATGAAATCCAGAAGAGAGTTCTGCGTCACGCACGCGTCCAAACAATGTCTGTACACCAGTATGTCCGGCACTGACAATGGTCCAACAGCTGATTGCAAAAATAAGAAGTGCGAGGAATATAAAAAATACCACCCCACCTGATTTTATATACCGGCGAAGACGAGTCGGATCAAGTGTTTGCATAGATTTAATACCATTATTTTTGTGAAGCAATATCTGTATAGGTCGTATCAAACTCATACCCTGCGTATGTCGTAAGCAGAAGGATCTCTAGTGCGAGAAGAATGCATTTCCAATCACCATAGACAAGTGCATAGAATGACGACAAGGTAATGTCGCTTGCAAATAGCAAAACAATAATTGAATCGAGGATAAAACCAAGAGCAAGGGTAACAATACCAAGAAACAATCCTGTCTTTGCTGTCGGCACGGTGGAATGAAAATACCACTTTGCAAAAACGAGCACGGCAGGAATCATGAGCACCCAAAGAACAATGTATGAAAGAAAAGACGGAACGGTATCGAGCCGATAGCCTGTAGCAAAAAGAAGCAGCGCGCCAATGACATACAGCACGACTGCAAAAGTAAGTGCGCGTGGGAAGTTCATATGGGTTGGGTTAGTGAGTAAAAAGAAGGGTTGTTTGCTACATGTAGGGTAGCACTTTCTTTTTATTTACTCAAACATCTTAGCACGTTCTCTCTCCGGTTAGGCTTCGTCGTGAGCTCAGCCAAACGGAAAGAGTCAGAGAGAGATCTCAGCCATCAAAAATCCAAAGTAACATTGAAAATTCCCTAATCCAACGTCGTAATCGGTCTACTCTGTGTAATAAAAAACTTTTCTTCAGCAAACGCCCACTCGATATCACACGGAAATCCATAGTGCTTTTCTACAATCATACACAATTCTGCCAGCTCAATAATCTGTTTTCCAGATAGTTTCTGCTTTTGTCCTTCTTCAGATAATTCAATCCATTCGTTGATGCCAGTTTCCATTTCCATGCTCCCGGTTCCTGATTTTACTAACTTCTTCTTTTGTCCACCAATATGAATATCCTCGATCATCATATCGACTTTTGACACAATATAGCTGTCCGGTGTGACTTGCCCACTCACAATAGCTTCACCGAGGCCGTAACCCGCTTCTATGATCATCTGATTGTCATCTTGCGTCACAGGATGAACGGTAAAGGTAATACCAGAAATTTCTGACTGCACCATTTGCTGAATGACAACAGCTACCCCGACGTACGCATCGTGAAGATTTTTTTCATATCGATAAAAAATAGCACGCGGTGTAAAGAGTGATGACCAACATTCTTTTACTTTTTCGAGAACATTTTCTCGCTTTGTATTGAGAAATGTATCCAACTCCCCTGCCCAGCTTGCAATACTACTATCTTCTGCCGTTGCACTAGAACGAACGGCAACAAACTCAGCCCCAAGTTCATCAAATGCAGCAAGAATTTCTGATGCAATATCTTCTGGCATCGCAGTATCGTGAATAGCATCACGCAGGACATTGCTCGCCCGATCGACGCTATTGATATCATTCGCATCTACTTCTGCGATACGTGCTTCTATTTCTGCGTTGAGTCCAGTTTCTTCTATAAATCTATCGAATGCTGTTGCAAGGACAACAAAACCAGGTGGAACTGGAATACCAGCATTAGTCATTTCACCGAGTGACGCGCCTTTTCCGCCGGCGATGTCGACGTTGTCTTTTGTGATTTGTTTGAATGGGTGGAGGTATTTCATAAGGTTATATATATCAGTGTAATAGAGACACTTGACAAATGCAAGAAAAATTGCTAGGGTGAGCTGTCTTGGCTCGATGAGATATTGTGCTATATCAGTATAAATCTCTCCCAAGCACGGCGCACATTACAATATGGCTCCGTGGGTTCCGTATGAATATTTGAAATTGTCGAATGTTCGTATGGACCCACGGATTGGCTAGCACTCGCTCGCTTGTCCACTCACACCCACTCGCCGCCAGGGTCCCTTGGGCGGTTTCGATGGAAGGAGGGCCTCATGGCCACGATCCTGTTCGTCCGTCACGGTGACCACAAGCAGAACGTCCTGACCCCCGAGGCGCGCGCCGATGCAATCCAGCTCGGCGAAGACCTGAAGAAGGACGGGCACGTGATCAAGTACTGCTCGAGCTCGCCGCTCGGGCGCTGTCTGCAGACCGCGCTCTGCATCCTGCAGGGCTATGGGAAAATCCTCCCCATCGACACCATCCGGGAGCTCGGCGACATCAGCACGGACGAAAAGCTCCCCCAGGGCTTCATGGACGACTGGAAGCAGATGGCCATGGACAAGTTCGGGGGCACGTCCGACGTGGACCTCGCGCGAGCCATGCTGCTCGACGACGGGATGATGATGCACATGCTCCGTCGTGCTCATGAGGGGGCCAAGGTTCTCAGCTACATCAGCACCTGGCACCCGCACGACACGACCCTTGTCGTCTCGCACGCCGTCGCCCGCATGGAGCCCACCCTCCGGCAGCTCCTTGGGAAGAAGGACGTGCTCGCCATCCCCGATGACGAGCTCATCGCACGCGGGGAGTGCATGGAAGTGGAGATGGTGGGAAGCAAGGTCATCAGCCTCAGGAAGTTCAAGCTCACCTAGCCTCGCCTGCGCCGACATCAGGATGGCGGCACGGAAACGCACCTCGCGTTCTCCGTGCCGTCGCCTGTCATTGATTTATTTCTTGAAATAATTTCGAGAGATGAATTAATGAAGAAAAAAGAACCACGTTATACGTGGTTCTTTTTTTCAATAATGTGTATTTTTCCATTATCCGCATCCACTTCAACCATATCTCCATCTTTCAATACATGTGTTGCAATCTTTGTCCCGATGATACAGGGCTTCCCTAATTCTCTTGAAATAATCGCGGCATGACACACAATGCCACCCTGATTCGTCACTATTGCAGCAGCTTTTTTCATTGCCGGCACAATTTCTGGGATAGTCATTTCCGAGACAAGGATATCACCCACGTTCATTTTTTGAATGTCTTCGATAACATTTACAATTTTTACCGTACCAGTTGCTTTTCCAAGTACTGCGGTCTGCCCACTAAATTCTTTTACATTCTCATCAATATGTTTTTCTTTTTCAGAAAGATGTACGCGTGACAAAAGATCTTCTGCTTCTTGTCCTATGATAAACCGAGAATTGTCTTTTCCAATTGCAAGCATACTGGAACGGTAGCGTTCATTCAAGACATGTTCATCATATACACCGGATGTGACAGCAAGGACAATTTCGTCTGGGAGAAAATACCGAGCTTGATTCCAAGAAAGATGAAGGCGTCGAGCCACTTCTTTCAAAAACTGATCACAGGCATACCAGCCCAAATATTGGACTTCTTTACTATATGCTTTTTGGAAACTAATATCCTTTGCGACACGAAAAATTTCTTCGTGTTTGTCATCACATTGTAATTTTTTTAACAAAACTTCTTGATCATGTTGTATGCGAGAAAAACGATCTGCATCCTGTGCAAGCATTTCATTCATATTTTCATTTTGCAGTGCGTGGATATGAGAGAGTACTTCTTCAGCAGAGGTACCAGGTCCTTCTATCCCATACGTAAGATATTTGTACTTTTGAACATGTGATTCAATTTCAGGATCATGTGCAACAAATTTTCGTCCCTTATCTTTCGTTTGTTTTGCAAGCAAAAGAATATTTCGCTCAGCATCGCTGGCGGCAGTTCCTTTTGTGGGTGTCAGAAGAAGTGAAAAAAGGACACCTGGATTTTCATCGATCATCATCTTCTTACATTGCTTTTCTAAATACTCCAAAAGATACTCAGTCAGTGCTGCGCGCTCACCCATTTCCATTGTCCAGGCAATTGCACGAATAGCCTGCAGCTCGACTTCAAGAGGCCTGTATGTTTGATACCAATCACTAAGCCATTCATCGCTAACAGCTGAAATGTCTGTTTGCAAGAGTTGTTCAGCGTGGTCTGTAAGAGGTGGAGCAAGAGTATTGTCTGAATATTCATGAAGTGTATCCAAATATTCTGGATGATCTAAAAAAATTTCAAGATTTTTTTGTTGCATGTCTTCCCACGCTTTTTTTGGATAGCACATGCGAATTCTGCCTTGTTTGTAAAGGTGAATTGATGTAGGAGTACTGACAAAACGCCATGGTTCGTAGTGGCGACTCATAAAAGCAATCGATGGCTCAAGAGCCATAGGTCCGTACTGAAAAAGATCTTCTAGTACAAACCAATCTGTTTGTAGTATTTCGTCATTCGTCATATTTTTTTCACTACTCCGTTTACCGCATCCACTTCGACAAGATCTCCATCTTTCAATACTTTTGTTGCAATCTCTGTTCCTATCACGCATGGCTTTTTCATTTCTCTGGCAACAATTGCTGCGTGGCAAAGTGTACCTCCCTCGTCAGTTACAAACGCAGCGGCCTTTTTCATGGCTGGCAGATATGATGGCTGTGTCATGGATGCAACAAGAATAGATCCTTCAGTCACTTTTGAGATATCTAGTTTTGTGAGCACTATCACAACCTTTCCCTGCACGTTTCCTGAAAATGCAACTCTTCCTGAGAATTCATGTATATTTTCTGGCTTGTCTTCTGCCTCAAAACCTAATTCCTTTGCCTTTTGTGTAGCTTCTACTCCTATATAGGAGCTTTCTTTTTTATCTTTTTCTAAGAGATATAAGAAAGATGTAGATCTCTCACGCAATGTTTGCTCGTCAGGAAGCACTTTTCCACGCAAAAAAAATGCTTCAAATTCTTGACTTGTAATATTTTTTGCAGCGTCTGCCGAAATACCATATTCTCGTTCAATCACTTGTGCTGCTTTTGGAATGAATTCTTCTTCACCACGTTTGTATATTGTCTCGGTCAGTACGCGAAGTTTGATTGCATATTCAGAAAATGCGTCACGTTCCTTTTCTGGTAACACATTCACAAAATCTATCGCATCCATACTCGGATACACAAGTGGAATGAGTTCTATATAGTATTTGAAAAAAGCCAAAATGTCTTTTGGCTGAAGTTCTGCAACCGATGTTTCAATCAACTCTACATACGCACTTCGCAATGACTGCACTGTTTGTACATTACTTTCAAAAACGTTAGGATCCATTTTCTTTTGGAGATATGATCGTGAAACGCGTTCGCGCTCGTCTTCGTCTACCCCAAACCAAAAAACACCATCTTTTATATAAAATGCTATAGTCGAAAATCTATCGCCAAGGAGCTGCTCGATATCATGCGTCAAAAAATATTCCATCACAGAGGACATACCGAGGAGTGTGTAGTCTCGTGGATGAAAATCTAGCTTGTTCATATTTTTTTTGACAGTTTTGACATAAAAAATGGTTTACATCATGACATTCGTTTTTTTGCCAATTCATTAATACTTTCAACACTCTCACCCGTAATCCATCTCATCGTAATCCCTGCGCTCAAATTTTTAAAATCATGAGATTCGTCTCCTGCTTTTACTTTTCTATTTGAATAATCTACAACTCTGACTCTCTCACATCCTTGCCCCATCATAAAATCTGCAAAGTGCTGAATAGAATCCGGTGAGACATATTCATCAGGAGTTCCTCCCAATAATTTGGTGGGAGTAATAAACATAGTCGAAAAATGAGGGAATTGAGACCAATCAATATCCTTCAAAGCAAGCATAGCTTCTTCAAATTGTCTCAAATTTTCTTCGAGGTCAGGAATCACATTCATCAATTTCTTTTCCTGAAACTGTTGTAGAATGTCACGCATAAGATTCACATCATACTCCCCGACGACTCCAGATAACGAGACAAGATTACCGATTTTTTCTGTAAGATCTTTTCTTTCTCCAGACAAATGCCCGAGAGATCTCATAATATTCAACACACCACCCGAATGTCCTACGAAATGAATTTTTTGAAATTGTTCTTCCAATGCTTTTATCGCAGTAAATACTTCTCTACTCGCTCTTTCAAAACAAAAAGGTTCTCCTATGCACTCTTCATCATTATTGCCTGCCCACAATTTTTTTTCTGGACAATGTATATATTTGTCTTGTGATGATGCATCAACATAGATGCCATTATGCCTGGAACTAAATACGCTATACCCATTTTTGATCATTTCAGGCACATATCGCTCTTCCAAAAGTCCTATGCCATCTCCTGGCAATCCTGGATTTATAATAACAACTTCTTGTTTTGCGTTTTGTTTCGGAACATATAACTTTCCTTCTATCACTGGTTCTTCCTCCCTATCTACAAAACGTACCCATGTAACGTCAGCTGGAATGACATCACCATTTTTATCTTTTTCAGTGCCTAACAAAAATGAATGACGAGTATCAGCGCGTCCGCCGAATTCTGCAATGCGTTGTTCTAATTCGAGCTGCCTGCGCACCTCAAAATTTTGGAATTCTCCCTCTGGCATATTTATTTTTTGAAGATCAAAATTGGGACATCAGTGCTAAACCATTCCCCACCAAATCTTGTCCCAAACAGACTTGCATTCTCTCCAATAACTTTCAAGATATCTTGGAAATAGGGAATGAACACTTTCAATGATATGCTATCTAAATTCAAACTAGCAAAATAATCGAACGCCTCTTTTTCCATTTTGCCCTCTTCGTACAATGTTTGAAAATTTTTCCATACGACAGGAAATTCACCTTCTTCCTTTTCAAAATCATAGGCGTATTTAAACATCGGTGCCATGATTGTTTCTAATATTGGGCGATCCTTCTTTTCTGTTCGGTAATATTCGAGAGATTTGGCGAGGTCTCCACGTTCACTATCATATCTCACGAATGTTTTAATCATGCAAAAACCATCAGGAGAAAGCATCTGAGAGAGATTTTTTACAAATGCACCTTGGTCAGACTTTGGCAATACATTGTAACAATAGTCTCCTAAAATAAGATCATACTTTTCTCCCAATTGAAACGTTCTCCAATCTTCGGTGATGAGTGTTTCTTTATACGGTTTTCGTTCCATCAATGTCCCCATTGCCTCATAATTTTCTTTTTGATAATCAACCACGGTACAAGGCAATTCATATTTTGCATAAAGATCACGAAACTCACTGGTTGACCCCAGTACCATGACATTCGGATCCTTTTTCTTTTTCAAGATATCTTGCAATACTTCTTCGTATACCGCCATTTCTCCTGGTGACGGACGATCAGGAGGTGTCCAAAGTCCCCATCCTTCAGCTAAATTTGGTGTCCAGGTCTTTTCTTGTGTTGACATATCTTCGATATTAAAAGTTTATTTATGTAAGATTCTTCCACACCTCCCCAACAGCACCAACCAAATCCTCCGCATTATAAAACGTCCCCACCTTTTGAAATAATGTGTCTCCTGCCAATCCATTCAAATACGCACCGGCAAGCGCAGCAGTAAGATTGCCATTGGTTGCTGCGAGCGCACCGATGATGCCGGCAAGGACGTCGCCCGTGCCACCTTTTGTCATACCGACATTGCCCGTTGTATTTTCATACAACTTTTTTCCGTCTGAGATGAAATCCGACTTTCCTTTCAACACAACAACGCCACCAAAACTTTCCGCCGCCTTTTGCGTTGCTTCGGCACTTGGTGTCATCTTGAACACTTCTTCAAACTCTCTCGAATGTGGTGTGACAATACAATTTTCATGCAGACAGTCTGGATTTACATGCCAAAGCGCTGTTGCATCGACGACAAATTTTTTATCAGGATGCTTTTTCAATAAATCGTGAACAAAAGCTCTGTTTTCTTCTATAACTTCTTCCCCAGCTCCATTTGTGGTTTCAAGTCCAGGACCAATAATAATACTATCAACGAGCTGTATCGTTTTTTCAAGTTCACCTGGCTTTACAGAAATAAAGGTAGCGATATCACTTTTCAGTGCTTCGATCAATGACCAGTTGTTTTCTGTCGTCGACACATACACCATGTCGACAATACGAGACACAGCCTGAATACAAAGAAGCAGCGCACCGTGATATTTTTGTGATCCTGCAATCACAAGGACACGTCCATTTTGTCCTTTGTGGCTCTCAGCTTCTGGCTTGTGTACTTGTGTCAAAATAGACGCATCTATTGTTTGCATATAGAAATATAATGCGTTTATTGAGCAAAAAAGTCAAGCTTTTTGAGAGTGTTAGAGCGTTAGAGCATTAGGTAGTTAGGTTGTATAGAAGTGCGAGGTAAAAAGAAAGAACAGTGTGTGTATCACTGTTCTTTCTTTTGTATTCCCTAATCCTCTAAAACTCTAACGCTCTACGTCTCTACTTATCATACCGCCATGAATCATCGTCATCATCATTTTTAAACGTTACTACTTCATCCTCTTTCAATACGTGTGCTGATGGCTTTTGGACAGGCGGGTCTTGTTGAATAGTGGGAGTGGGCACTGGCGGAGTTGGCATTGGTGGCGCACTCTGAGTTACTTCCATTTCACGTGCAGGGGCAGGCTGAACAGCTGGGGGTGCAATTGGCGAAGAAGCATCTTGCCCATTTTTTTTCTTTCGATTGCGATTCCGCTTTCGCTTTTTCTTTGGCTGTTCTCCTGTGGGAGTCTGTTGTGATGCATCTGCCCCGCCTTTGGCAGGGATTCCATCCAGTGAAACTGGCGGGATTTTTTGTGCGAGTACCATTTGCCCAACTGGCGCTGGCAACCGGATTATTTCCTTTTTCTCTTCTTGTATAGCCTGTGTGTCTCCTGTAACAGGTGCCTTTTCAACAATGGATTCTTCTTGCAAAGGTTGTTCATCACTGTGTTCTTTTTTTTCGGGTAACAAATCTGTCAGATGAATCACAGGTTCATCTTTCTTTTCAGGTATTTTTTCTTGTGGTGCGGAAACGGGTTTCTTCAACACGTCTTTTGGTTTACTGAATTCTTTTTTATCATTATTACGTGGTCCATCAGACTTGCGCGTATCAGATTTTTTATCATTGTCGCGATTGCGTAAGCCTGAATTACCAGCGCTTACTGGTTTTGCATATGACGAAGCAGCAGGCTTGTCATTTTTTGACTTTCCTGCATAGCCGCTTCCACTACTATCATCATCGTCGTCTTCATCAATTTCCATACCACTCCAGCGAGTAATTTTTTCCTCAATCACGTTTTTATTCATGCCATAGCGTTCACGTGACACACGAATGACTTTTTCTGCGCTGCCAGTGCGTGATCCTATAGGCGGCATGGTCATGGCACTAAATGGCTGAGAAGCAATCCCATCGATCATGAGTTTGAGAAACACTTGAAACTTCGGCAAATTGACAATGTCTTCGATCGTAAACGTTGGCGCGTATTCCTTTTCCAATGTCTCAGCATCACCGGCACCGACTCGAAAGGTCACCATTGACCCGACGTTTCCAAACACAGCGTCGGCCACGATTTCGTCAAGCTGCATAACGTATTGATGCGCCATGATAAGACTGAGACGATATTTTCTCGCTTCAGACAAAATATTTGCAAACGATGGCGTTGCGAAGTTTTGAAATTCGTCGACATAGAGAAAGAAATCTTTTCGCTCTTCCTCAGGTATATCGACACGACTCATAGCAGCCAGCTGAATCTCGGTAATGAGCATACCGCCAAGCAATCGACTATTATCTTCTCCAATACGTCCTTTTGATAAATTCATGATCAAAATTTTCTTTGTATCCATGATCTCTCGAACATCAATCGTGGATTTCACCTGCGCGACCATGTTTCGAATAACGCTTGCAGAGAGAAACTGACCGATTTTGTTTTGAATCGGCGCGACCGCTTCTTTTTGATACCGCGGTTCGTAATTTGCAAATTCATTTGTCCAAAAGGACTTGATCACAGGATCAGTCAATTTTTTCAACACTTTGCTACGAAATTTTTTATCTGCAAGAAGACGATTGATACCGAGTAGCGTGGAGCCTTCGTAGTCTAAAAGGGCAAGCAATGTATTATTCAAAATATATTCCATTCGGGCACTCCACACATCTGGCCAAATCTTTTTGAATACAGCCATGAGCCCTGCTGCCACCAGATGCTTTTGTTCTTCATTTTGAACTTCAAGAATGTTGAATCCAATAGGATATTCAACATCAGCAGGATTGAAATAGACAACATCATTGATACGATGAGCAGGAATATAATCAATAATTTTTTCCGCAAAATCTCCGTGAGGATCCACAACACCAATACCATGGCCATTATAAATATCTTGGAGTACCATGTTTTCCAGCATGGTCGTCTTTCCCATACCGGTCTTCCCGATAATATACATGTGCCGTCGTCGATCATCTGTTTTTATCCCAAAACGCCGCATTTGATTGCGGAATGTTGTCTGACCAAAAAGACAAATGTCTTCTTTCTTTGTTTGGTCTTGATTGTTTGTCGTGAGATGATGAGTTGGCATAATACATTCGAATTACGAATCCTTACGAATTTTCGAATTTCAGGGCACACTGACACCTGTGACGCGTACATTCGGAATCATTCGCAATTCGAATGTAAGTATATCATGCTTCTTTTTTCTTTTCTAATATGCTTATGAGATTGTCTGCTTCCTTCACGCCTTCCTCTTCTCCATTTTTTGAATAATATTGTTCTTTGACGACGAAACCAGCAGCTTCTGCCATTTTCTCCATCTGTTCTGGCGTAATATTCCAATAATGTCGTGGAGCGTCTGTTTTTTTGTCACCAGAAATAAAATTGGCAATAATATGGTCTGGCGTATCTCCAATAAGGTACCTTCCCTTTTCAATACGTTTTTTGGTCCAGCGACCAAGAAAATTCCAATTGGTCATCACAAAAAGTCCACCAGGAACCAGTACTCGTGACACTTCCTGCAATACCTCCTGTTGTCCTTCTGGTGGGAGATGATGAACCGCGGCAATAGAGTACGCAATATCAAAGGATCCATCTTCAAAAGGCAACTTTCGCATGTCCCCTACTATAAATGTTGCTTCTGAATATTTTTCTTTTGCGATATTGATAAGATTTTCACTGATATCAATCCCGGTAAACCGAGTGGACAAATCATCAAAAAGCTGGTATAGTCTGCCATTCCCGCACCCGATGTCGAGAATGCGATTTTCCTTCGTAGCAAATCGCTTCAAGGGCTTGATATCTTTCCAAATATATTCTCGGGTACTTGAAAATAACGATGCAATTTCATCGTAGGCAGATGTGTTTTGTTCTATATATGATTGCATAATATACTATAGGACACAGATTTCCAGGATTACCCAGATCTACCGAGATCTAATCCTGGCAATCATGGAAATCTGTGTTCCATTTTCTATGGAAGAAAAAAAGTTAGAAGAAATTTTAAAAAAGATTATCGAAACTGCCCCAAAAACAAAGGCAGACTTTGATCATATCCGCAGAAAAACCTGCAATGAGCTAAAAATAAAGCAACCATCAAATAAACTCTTGTCTGAAACCTACCAGAAAATGGTGAAAAATGGAAGTCTGCAGGCTGATGCACAGTTTGAAATACTCATGCGAAAGGCAGATATTCGGAGTATGTCTGGTATTGCCGTCATCACGTCTCTAGTAAAACCATACATGTGTCCAGGTACGTGTGTCTACTGCCCAACAGAATATCGCATGCCAAAAAGCTATATTGCAAGTGAGCCGGCAGCAGCGCGAAGCCAACAGCTGAACTTTGACCCATATCAATTGATGCAACAACGAATTGAAATGCTAGAAGGCAATGGTCACCCGTGCGACAAGATTGAATATATTATAAAAGGTGGGACATGGAATGCATATCCGTTGAAATATCAGTATTGGTATATTCTTGAGTCGTTCAAAGCCTGCAACAATTTTTCTCGTGATGTAGAAGTACCAAGTACTGGCGAAGATGATTGGAGAGAAAAAAAATTAGAAGACATCCAAGCAGCACTAGAAGAAGAACAAACATACAACGAAACAGCAGACCATCGCATTATAGGCCTTACGCTCGAAACCCGCCCCGACGCAATTTCTCCAAAAACAATCGTCCACATGCGTCGACAAGGATGTACGCGTATTGAACTTGGATTGCAAGCGCCGGACGATGCTATTCTCAATCTGATCCAGCGCGGACACTCTGTCCAGCAATTTCGTGATGCAATTACACTTTTGAGACAAGCAGGGTTCAAAGTGGATCTGCACTTCATGCCAGATTTGCCAGGAAGCTCACCAGATCATGATATAGACATGTACAAAACACTGTTTACCGATCTTGCACTGCGTCCTGACATGGTAAAAATTTATCCCTGTGCAGTCGTAAAATCTGCCGAGCTGTATCAATGGCTACAAGACGGACGATACACACCGTATGGCGAAGAAGGACTCTTCCGTGCACTCTTGCAAATGAAACTCGAAACACCTCGCTACTGTCGTATATCACGACTCATTCGTGATATTCCAAGTGCAGAAATAGAAGCAGGAAATAAAATTACCAACCTTCGCGAGGAACTTGAAAAAGAACTCCACAAACGTGGACAAGTATGTGTGTGTCTCAGATGTCGAGAAATTGGGAGACAGCAAAAACTCATGTCAAAAAAACAACTTGAAACAGATCCTGAAATTGTTGTTGAGACATACGAAACAATTGGAGGAACAGAATACTTTATCACCATGGAAGATCCAAAAAGACAAGCTGTGTACGGTTTTTTGCGACTTCGTTTACCAGAAAAACAGAATGATGCTCTCCCCCTAGTAGGGGGAGTTGGAGGGCCCGCCTGCAACGCGTTGCGAAGCATTGCGGGCAGGGGTTATTCGCAGAACGAAAAACTTTTTGAATACATGCCCGAAATAAAAGACGCTGCCTTCATTCGTGAACTTCACACCTACGGACAGCTCGTCGGCATTGGGAAAACTGAAGAAGGTGCATCACAACATACCGGTCTTGGCTCACTTCTCATGAAAGAGGCTGAACGTATCGCAAAAGAACAAGGCTACCACAAAGTTGCGGTTATTTCGGGTGTGGGAGTGCGGGGGTATTATGAAAAGAAGCACAACTACAAAAAAATAGGTACATATATGATCAAGAACCTTTCGTAATACAAAAATAATGTACATACAAATTCATCTTGACAAAGATGGATTTTTTTTGTATACATCAGATAGTAAACCGCCATCACGGAGGGACCATGGGTTTTCACGACTTGCAAAAAAGCCACACAAACGATGCAGAACGTCACCTCAGCAGGAAAGGATACTGGGTCTGCGCATGCGGACCTCTCGTCCTCAACCTGCCCATATCAGGTCCCTTCCCTGGGGCCCAAGACGTGGAGAAAGACACAACCCTCCACGAGGTGGTGCTGTACCGAGAATTGGCAAGCGACAGTGTCTACGTCTGCAAGTTGAAATGGACGGTTCTTCACAACGATGAACAGCCGCCGTCAGGGATCTCTGAATTCTACATAACAACAGAAGATGCACTGAACATCTTCTTCGGTCTGTTCGTCACGATCAGTCTGACAGAACGTGAGATCCGCGTCTGGGCGCCTCCCAGCATCAAGCCCGACGAAGACTGAACATCCCGCCCCGGAGTCGAGCATATCGACTGCCCCGTATGCAACCCCTCGTCGTTAAGGGTTGCTTTG
>DOYU01000001.1 GCA_003518365.1 Candidatus Magasanikiibacteriota bacterium
TGAATATGTTCTGGTAAAAAAAACACATCAACACCAGACATCTGTACCTTTTCGTGTTGCCACTCAGGAACACCAAGACTCAAAAGATATATCGGTATATGTTTATCTTTGAGCAAGGTAAGAAGCTCAATAGCTCCGACGACAACCCCAACATGATGTGTCAAATGTTCTCGGACAAATGAAGGATCGACAGGCATACCGCCTTGTTTTTGTGTGTGAATCGCATCATTCAACACCTCACAAAAACGTTCGGGAGAAAATGTTGCATGACCGTCTTTGTCTCGAGACAATCGATACATCTCTTTTGCGTCGTCCTGGCTAAACCCATACGTTTCAACAAAACCGTACAGCGCGAATTTCAATCGTTCTGCTTCAAAAAGGGTATTGTCAAAATCAAATACAACGTTCATATCGTTATGCTAATGTGTTCCACAGTTCATCAAAGACCAATTGCTGCATTTCAGAAATACCAACATTTTCTATGACGACTCCCATTGCGTTGTCATGCTGGTCTAGAGAAATATATGCCGTCTTTCCAGAATATATCATAATGTACGTCGGAGACGGATTGTGAAGATCCATCCCCGGCGCACCTGAATGATCTTTATGTGAAAGCCACTTTCGCTCATCAAGTCCACGGAGTTCTCCTCCATCGCCAATGGCAATTACCTTTACTTCGATACCTCGGGCAACTCGCACATCAGAAAATGTCTGAAAATCTTTATACAGATGTTCTCGAATACCTTCTGTAGAATACACTCGATATGTTTTTTCTTCGCTTGCTTCTGTCACCACAAGAATATCTTCCAATATTTTATGCAATTCGTCTGGTCCATAGTATCGCGCTACAGGTCGTGCTTCACCAGAATGATGAAGAGCATCCAATTCTGAGACAAACTGTGTAAGTTCATCATTTGTCCGACTCAGTTCTTCTTGTTGTTCTCTGAGCAAGGTATTCAGCTTTGCCGGCGGCTCAGCAACAAAGTGTTGCTTTGTATCTTGCTTATAAAACGTAATCAGCCCTTTTTCCTGAAGCCACTTCAGACTGTCATAGGTTGTGCCGCGGTTTAATTCTGATTCTGCCGCCAAAGAACGAACAGACGAAGGTCCAAGACGCAAAAGCGCCAAGTAGACCTTGGCGTGTTTGTCAGAGAATCCGAGTTTTTTTAGAATACTTATGTTCATAATTGAATATCCAATGCTGGGCAGTGCAACCTTGGCATTATCTAGATATGTTGCAAAATTGTCATTCCGAACGAAGAGAGGAATCTTTCCTATAGCGAACGTCCTCATCTGTCATGAACATCTGTCATGAAAGACCTTCTATCAACTTTCTTTTCGCCAACATAAGCATAATCTGTCTAGAACAATTTGTCAACTTTATTTCAACAGTTCTGTGGATATGTATTGCAAAATCGCTAAAATAAGCAATTATTTCATACTTCTTTTGTCATTTTTTGCTATTGACAATAGAAAAAATACACTGTATAGTCTACACATAGATTCATACCTTGGTATGATCTATAGCCTCTCGAAGCTGAGCTTCGATCGACGGCACGCCCAAACCTGGGCTTTCGAAGAGACGATGGCACCGCATAGCCTCCCTTCGAAGGTCTCGCTAGGCCACCACAAGATGTCTGATATTTCAGACAACATGTGGTGGCCCTGGCACATCTTTTCTCTCATATTAAAAAACCGCTAGATTGCGGTTTTTTTTATCTCTGCCTATTGACAGTTGCGCATATATGTATTACATTACATTATGTAAACATTATATGAACATTATGATAAAAGACCTTGTTACATTGAACGATCTGCGTCAGAATATGCAAACATATATCGAAAAAATTGCAAAAGGCTCTTCGTTTACTGTATACCGACGATCAAAACCTATTTTTCGTATTTCACCAATTGAAGAAGATACTGCATGGGAAACTGTCATTGACTTTACCAAAATAAAAAAAGGAGGAGTCGACATAGAGGATCTCCTCTCTCGACTATAACCATATGGTTGATGAAATTGACAAAGCTCTTGCGAAGCTCACTGCAAAAAAAAGGCAGGTGATAAAAGATATTCTTTCACGAATAATGAGAGAAGAAACGGACGGGATGGATATCAAAAAGTTGAAAGGAAGAACGGACATCTACCGCGTACGAAAAGGAAATATGAGAATTCTATTTCAAAAGAGCAACGAAGGAATACGTGTGCTTGCTGTAGAAAAAAGAAATGATAATACATACTAAAAAGAAAAAAACAAAAGACATCCTACATCAGGATGTCTTTTTGATCATTATTCACTACTCATTGTGCACTACGTCTCCACCTTCGCCCTCGGATCCAAAATATTATTTCTCAGTTCTTTCCACGGATACAGCGGCCATTCTTTTATCTCCCGTCCAACATAGTCCGGAGAAAATGCTGCCCAAGGTTGCTTATAGAGCACAGCATACTTAATTTCTTTTGGATGTTTCAAATCCATGTATGCACTGACCAGATTTAATGTTGAACCAGATACTGCCATTTCATCAACAACGAGCACGCGCAATCCGGAAATGTCTCTTGATAGTTCTTGTGTAATGATTGGATGCTCTGCGAGATCTTGGTCAGGTCCACTTTTTTGTGTTTTCGAAAAATCAACTTTTATTACGTAGAGTTGTTTATTCCCTAGCGTGTATGCAATCATCGATGCAGGGATAAGACCAGAGCGTGCGATTGAGACAATCACATCCGGTTCAAACTCTTCTTGCTTCATCTGGTCAATAATGCCAAGGACATCGGTCTCGACATCTTGCCACGAAAGAAGAATAGTCCCTTCGCTCTTTTGATAAAACTTGAGTGCATCGCTTTCTTTGTGTCCGATGTTATTATTCATACAATGATTATCCAATAATCTTATTCCCCATTTCTTCCATGAGATGCGCCATCTGCGTGACATAACCCCATTCATTGTCATACCATGCCTGGACAAACACTTGCGAATTGTCAGTCACAAGCGTTGAGAGTGAATCAATCGTCGCGGCGTATGGGCTACGAATATAATCGACAGATACGAGCCCAATCTGACTAACATCCACATTGCCTGGAAAATCTTCTTTTGCTGCACGGATAAATTCGGCATTTACTGCATCGCGATCCGTATGATTCTCTACTTCTGCAATAAAGCTCACAATCGATGCTGTCGGGACTGGGACACGCAGTGCATTGCCATCAAGCTTTCCTACCATGTTTGGGATGACCTTCCCAATTGCCTTTGCCGCGCCAGTCGATGTCGGGATGACGGACATTGCAGCGGCACGTGCTCGTCGAAAGCTGTCTTTTCTATGCGGATGATCCACGAGGTGCTGATCATTGGTATACGCATGCGTCGTCATGATCGTACCATGTTTGATCCCAAATGCATTGTCGAGCACTTTTACAAGCGGTGCAAGCGCTGTCGTGGTACATGAGGCAGAAGAAATAATCTTGTGTTTTTTTGGCTCAAAGAGCTCGTGATTGATGCCATAGATCATGGTAATATCTTCATCTTTTGTCGGGGCGCTGACCACCACATGTTTTGCTCCAGAGTTCAGATGTTTTTCACTTGAGGCTCTGTCTGTAAACACACCGGTTGACTCGATAACTACATCTACATCATGCGCTGCCCAATCGATACGCTCGATATCCTTCTCATGATAAAATGCAATGCGCTTTCCACCAAAAAATAATGCGTCATCGTCAGGAGAAAAATCTGTTGGCACATCCCAGACACCATAAATGGAATCATACTTCATGAGATGCGCATAAATATCACATTTGGAAAGACTATTGATGGCAACAATTTCAAAGGCTGGATTGTTCCACACGACACGTGTAAACACGCGTCCGATACGTCCAAAGCCATTGATCGCAATGCGGAGAGGTCTTTTTTTCATACACGAAGTCTAGGCAAGAGTGATCTCGTCTGACAGGTAGACATCTTGAACAGCATGAAGGATTTCAATGCCTTCTTCAAAAGATTTCTTGAATGCTTTTCTGCCAGTAATAAGCCCTGTACCTCCTGCACGTTTGTTGATAACCGCCGTAGCCACAACATCTTTCAAATCGTTTCCAGAACTGTCTCCCCCGGAATTGATGAGTCCAATGCGACCCGCATAGCCATTGATGACCTGATACCGACACAAATCAATCGGATGATCACTCGCGAGTTCGTTGTACATGGCATCATCGTACTTGCCAAACTTTCCTTTTTCATTGAGTTTTAGATAGCCGCCATTATTTGTTGGCAATTTTTGTTTTACAATGTCTGCTTCTATCGTTGCACCAAGATGATTTGCTTGCCCAGTAAGATCTGCTGCAGCATGATAATCCTCGCCATCAATCTTGAAGGCATCGCTTCGCGTATAGCACCAAAGAATAGTGAAGAGCCCCTGACGGTGTGCTTCTGCAAACGCGCTACTGACTTCTTCTATCTGACGCTTTGATTCTTCTGAGCCAAAATAAATCGTTGCTCCGACACCAGCTGCGCCCATATCAACAGCTTGCTGTACTGACGCGAAGAGTCGCTGATCGTAACTATTTGGATAACGGAAAAAATCGTTATGATTTATTTTTACAATGAATGGAATTTTGTCTGCATACTTCTTACTCACCATACCGAGCACACCGAGCGTTGAGGCAACACCGTTGCATCCACCTTCGAATGCAAGTTTTACAATATTTTCTGGATCAAAATAATCCGGATTCTTTGCAAAGCTTGCGCCGGCAGAATGTTCTATATCTTGATCAACTGGCAAAATAGAATAATATCCTGTGCCAGCCAGACGGCCAGCATCACGAAGCCGTTTCAGATTTTTCACCACATGTGCATTTCTGTCTGAAAGAGCAAATACATCATCCAGAAAGCTCTGTGAAGGCGTATGGAGTCGTTCTTTTGCGATCTTTGGGGTATTGAACCCAAGGAGGTGTTCTGCGTCCTCGCCAAGGAGGGTCTGAATAGCTGCGTAATCCATAAAAAATAATGTTAAAAGTACTAGCATTGTATGCTGTAGATGATTATTTGTCTAGTGGTTTCTTCTCCATATCACAAACTGAGTGTAATGATCTTTTATGACTGCACAGACGCATACTGTTCTCCTCATTGAGAGGAATGACAGATTGAGGTACGAAATCTGTCATAATTGCAAGCATAACGAATTTCGTTCCTCAATTCGTCACTCCCTACAAAAGCAAACACCGAGCTAATGCCCGGCGTCCTATAAATACCAAACGACTCAATGAGACGTTACGACACTTTATGTATTGTTTCCAAAAATCGCACAGTCCCAGTCTCTACACGCATGACAACAGAATACGTTTTCATCGTTCCAGACTGATATGTCACGCCTTGAAGCAGCGGCCCATCAAGCACGCCAGTAGCGGTGAATGTGAGATCCTCACCAGCAGCAAGGTCTTCGAGATGCAAAATCTTTTCTGGATCACATCCCATATCGATGACTTCCTGCCTCTGTTCCTCATTTTTTGGGGCAAGGCGACACTGTAAGTCTCCACCAAGACATTTGATCGCAACGGCAGCAAGCACACCCTCTGCGCTTGCGCCGATACCAAGGAGCATATCGATAGGAGAGCTCTCTAGGCTGCATGCAATCGCTCCTGCCACGTCGCCGTCGGTAATCAGGAATACACGCGCTCCTACCTCACGAATCTCTTGAATAAGCGCTTCATGGCGTGGCCGGTCGAGGACCACGATCGTCATGTCTTCTATTGGCTTGCCGAGCTTTTCTGCCACGGCAGTAATATTTTCTTGCACAGATTTGTCGAGACTGATCGCGCCTTTTGCTTTTGGTCCACACGCGATCTTGTGCATGTACATGTCTGGTGCATGGAAGAGGGTTCCCTTTGCACCGGTTGCAATGACTGATATAGCATTTGGTCTGCCGTTTGCAACACTGTCTGTACATTCGAGTGGATCAACGGCGATATCGCGTTCGATGCCAATTCCCGTGCCTACTTTTTCTCCAATATATAATTCTGGTGCTTCATCTTTTGCTCCTTCTCCGATAACAATTTCGCCAGAAAAATCAACAAACGAAAATCGATCTCGCATTGCATCGACGGCTGCTTTGTCTGCTGCCTTGCCGTTCCCACGACCAACAAGACGTGATGCGGCAACAGCAGCAGCCTCAGTAACACGGACAAATTCAAGGGCAAGATTTCTGTCCATACTGATTACTCTTCGGTATCTTCATCATCAAAGACATCTTCTTCGACATCTTCATCATCATCTTCCTCCTCTTCCTCGGTTTCCACTTTTTCAAATATTTCATCATCGTCATCATCATCGATCGACGCATAACTATGTTCGCCTCCGAGTGCATGGTCCCAAATTTCATCAGCATCATGATCAAATCCAATATCATCACCATGTTCCATGAACCATTGCTCAAATGCAACGCGCAGCTCATCGACATCTGACGCACTCCCAAAGGCATCTTCCAAAAGTGCATATTTTTCTTGATGTGAGAGTGCAATTTCTTGTTCTATTTCTTCGAGCAAGGATTCGATGTGTCCAAGCACATCTGATTTTGCTTTTTCAAATTCTACACTCATATGTGTGAAAAAAAATATTGATAAAAAACGATATGGCGACTATATCACACATACTTTGCATTGCAAGTAGTGATTATGTGGATAGTCTTCATTGATTACGCAGAGAGAACAGATTACACTGAATACGTCTGTGGAATCCTTATTCATCTGTGTAATCAATGCGTATGAAGAATCACACCCTATCAATATTTTCATGGAATGTCAATGGAATCAGAGCTGGACTAAAAAAGGGAACATTCCAAACATTTATCCAAACTCATACACCAGATATTCTTTGTTTGCAAGAAACAAAAGCAACAAAAGACCAAGTAGTCATTGACCTCCCAGACTACACAGAATACTGGCATTCTGCAGAAAAAAAAGGCTACTCAGGGACGGCAATTTTTTCAAAAACGCCAGCCATAGACGTACTATACGGCTTGCTGCCAATCGTATGCAAGGCATTTCATCTCACCGATGATCAAAATAGAGATGGAGCGAGTGAAGGGCGAGTGATCTCTGCAGAGTTTGATGACTTTTACGTTGTCAGCGTGTACACACCAAATACAAAAGATGATTTGTCACGACTTTCATTTCGTGAAAAACAATGGGATCCTGCATTTTTGATGCATGTAAAAGAATTGGAAAAACAGAAACCTGTTATTTTTTGTGGGGACCTCAATGTTGCGCATGAAGAAATAGATCTTGCGAGGCCAAAAGAAAATGTGGGAAAGCATGGATTTACCAATGAAGAACGCGCAGGATTTGATAAGATCGTCGCTGCAGGATTTATCGATACATTTCGTGACAAATATCCAGAGAAACATGATGGCTATACCTGGTGGAGCCATTTTGGAAACGCAAGAGCGAGAAATGTTGGGTGGCGGATCGATTATGTATGTGTGTCAAACGTGTTACAAAAAAAAGTTGAAGATGCATTTATTTTACCGGAAGTAATGGGTAGTGATCACTGTCCGGTTGGGATTGTGATACAAGTACACTAAATAAAAAAATGGCATCGCGCCACACAAAGAGAATGGAAGGTCGCGGTGCAGATCCGAGGATCTGCACCGCGCCATAGATCAGTGGGCGACTAGGCCCGAGAAGCCCGGCAGGACTTCTTGAAGATCTCTGCGAGGGCGAGGGCGCCGGCATAGGCGATCGTCGCCCTACCGGCTTCGCTCAGCTCTCCGTAGGCAGAAGTGAGCGCAGCGGCCTGCTGCAAGTGTCTGTCGATGTGGGACAGGAAGTAGTCATTCCCATCACGGTCACCCGTGAGGTTGAACTCTTCAAAATCTCGGACCAACAGCCCATCGAGCACTGCAGTAGTGGAATCAGGGAAGGTGGTCATGTGCTCCAGCTCACCGATACCCGCAAAGGCGCCGAGAATGCTGACATCCATCATCTCATGCTGCGCCAGAGTAAGATCGAGGCGATCAAATCCCTGCACAGGGACCAGTCCCTTCGGGAGGTTCACATGTGCATTCGGCGTACGGCTCAGATAATCATAGAAGGCCAGGGCCACATACATCCGATCAGGACACTGCAGAGCGTTTTGTTGCTCCTGATGCCCAGCATCGAGTACAGGCCTATAGGTATGCCCAAAGATCTTGATCTCGGTCATGGTACGGTTCCTCCTAGGAATGAGCGTGTCAGACCTCCTGACAGACTCTGCTACACACTAGCATATATATAAAAAAAAGCAATATCTTGCTATATTCTCAAAAAATGAAGAACCCCGGGACATACAGATGTGCATCCCGGGGTTGAGTTGTTGGAAGTAGCCTCCGCTACTTCCGCTTCTTGGCGTTGCCGCCCTTCTTGCCGCCACCGCCGTTCGAGCTACCGCGCATCTTCGCGCGCATCTCGCGGTCGGCGGCGCTCTTGGCGGCCTTGGCGGCCTGCTGGCTGGTGCGGCCCCGGCGGGGCGAGCTCGTCGGCTCGCCGCCCTGGAACTGCATGACGGACGTGGTAGGCCGGCTCTGCTGGCGCACCTCGCCCAGGAAGTCCATCTCCGTGATGCCCA
>DOYU01000014.1 GCA_003518365.1 Candidatus Magasanikiibacteriota bacterium
TTTTTTTTACCAGAACATATTCACTACACCACGCATCAATCAGAAGGAAAAATTGCTGCGTTGTGGAGTATGTTTGGAGAAGACTTTGTCGGAGATGATACGTATCTTTTCAATGATAAACCTGATGAAACCAAGACACTCTTAGCGTCGTTCCCAAAGTTACACGTATATGTGCGTCGTGATGTCACTGATCTACGATACACACATGCAGATTTTGAAGCACTGGTAGCTGAGTATGGTGAACGTGTGTTCTTGGCAGACGACCTTACCCAAGGTGGTGCATTTCTTCATATTTCCTAATGTTCTATGAAACATTTTTTTGCAAAAACTGGTGTTGTTATCCTTGCTGCAGGGCATGGAACCAGGATGAAAAGTACTATTCCAAAAGTGATGCATGAGCTTCGTGGAAAACCATTGATTGGGCATATTGTCGATGCGGTGAGAGCGTCTGGTGTGACAAAAAAAATTGTGGTGGTTGTCTCCCCACACAGTGATTTGATTCGACAGTATCTTGGTGATACTGTGGAGTATGCCGTACAAGACGAACAACGAGGGACAGCACATGCTACCTCTGTTGCAGAGCATGTATTGCAAGGTGTTGAACGGGTACTCGTATTGTATGGAGATCTTCCATTTCTTTCAGCACAAACGATTGCGACGTTTGCTGAGTGTCCCATAGAGCATATTGGTATAGGGACGACAACAGTGGAAGATTTTGAAGATGAACGGAAAACATTTTTTTCATTTGGAAGAATTGTGCGAGACGCGCACGGGAGGGTGACAGATATCCGTGAGAAAAAAGATTGCAATGAAAAAGAAATACGTATACAAGAAGTAAATACGGGATTGTATTCATTTCCTGCCACATGGCTTTGGTCACATGTCACAAAAACAGAAACCAATAATGCACAGGGAGAACACTATCTGACGGATGTGATATTCATGGCAATGAAGGAAGGTTTGCCCATAGATACCGTGGATGTCCCTGTAAAAGAATCATTTGGCATTAGTTCGCAGGAAGATTTGAAGATTGCACACAATATCACAAAGGAATATCGGCTCTCATCCGTTTCATCTACTGAAAAGAAATAGACAGCAGATTAAGCAGATAAAAACGGATGAGAAAGAAGAAATATACTTACCATAATCTGCTACAATCCGTTTAATCTGCTGTAAAAAAATAGACACAATAAACAGCAACATTAAAACATTTTCGTTATCATATGAAACACATTCCAGCACTCACAATAGATTTGGCACAAGACGGATGGGAAACCTCACGTGGGTTTATCAAGCGTGACATCGAGATGCCCACACTTGATGAAACAACAAAACCAGAGGACGCTATTTCTGTGATTGTAAAAGTAGAATATGCNNAGAACAAAAATCAATGCGTATTCTTGGACACGAATTTGTTGGCGAAGTCGTAGAAGCTGGATCCTTAGTATCAGCCATGTACGACATCCATGTGGGCAATCCTGTATCAGGAGATTCACATGTGACGTGTGGAAAGTGTTTTCAATGTCGTATGGGCGAACAGGAAGTGTGCCAAGATCAAAAAATTCTTGGGATTAGTACGGACGGTATTTTTGCCACGTATGTAAAAATTCCAGCAAAAAATTTGTGGGTAGTAGATTTCAATCGTGTCCGAAAAGAACTTTGTGCGCTGTATGATCCCTTTGGCAATGCCGTACATTGTCTTACCAAAGTTGATGTGCGTGGTGCGCGCGTTGCTATTTTTGGTGCGGGACAAATTGGGATGTTTGCTATTCTCCTCGCACGACAATTTGGTGCCGCAAAAGTAATTGCGATTGATGTAAATCCAGAACAACTTGCTATTGCAAAAAAACTCGGTGCGCATGAAACAATTCTCATCGAGAAAACAGACAAAGTGAATGCCTACGATGCAGACAAACATGTCATTGATCGCATTATGGAACTGACGTACGGCAAGGGAGTGGATGTGAGTTTGGAAATGTCTGGATACAATTCTTCGGTAGTCAATTCTATTGAAGCCACACGTGCAGGAGGCGATGTCATTTGGTTTGGTATCAAAGATGGAGATATGACTATTCCACAATTTTCTCGTGTGATTGTGAAGGGACTTACAATTCACAATGTGATCGGCAGACAAATTTTTCAAACATGGCAAACTTCTCAGCGCGTGCTTTCTGATACCACAAATGGCATTCAAGAAAAGATGTGGAATATCATTATGAAAGAAGGGAATGGAACGGTTATAAAATTGTCTGAATATACACCGGAGATGTTTGAGGAAAAGTTGAAACAACATCCAAAGTTGGTGTTTGATATGCAGAATTAATATTAAATATGAAGATAAAGAGTAAGATTGAGATCATATATTCTCAATCTTACTCTCATTCTTAATATTCCAATACTATGAACAAAACACTCAACAATATCGCAGAAAACACTTTGAAAGAAATCAAGGGCGCCGGCCTGTACAAATCTCAGCGTGTGATTTCAACCAAGCAAGGAGTTACGATTACCGCCGATGGCAAGGAACTCCTCAATTTTTGTGCAAATAATTATCTGGGACTTTCTGGAAGAGAAGATCTCGTTGATGCGGCAAAAAAAGCCCTCGATACGTACGGGTATGGGTTGTCATCCGTTCGATTTATTTGTGGCACACAAACAATTCATGAAGCACTTGAAAAACAAGTCGCCTCCTTCTTTCATAAAGAAGCATCCATATTATTTACCTCTTGCTGGGATGCCAATGAGGGAGTCTTTTCTGCATTGCTTACGGATCAAGATGCGGTCATTTCCGACGCACTCAATCACGCAAGTCTTATTGATGGTATCAGGCTCTGCAAAGCAGAACGGCATGTGTTCAAACACATGGACATGATTGATCTCGAAGAGCGACTCAAAGAGACACAAGAAAAACGCATGCGTTGTATTGTGACAGATGGTGTCTTTAGCATGGATGGAGACATCGCACCACTCAAAGAAATTTGTGATCTTGCAGACAAATACGATGCCTTTGTGGTCGTAGATGATGCACATGCAAGTGGATTTCTTGGTGAGACAGGACGTGGTGCTGCCGAAGCTGCCGGTGTGTTAGATAGAGTAGATGTCATTACTACGACATTTGGAAAAGCACTTGGTGGTGCAACAGGCGGTGCCGTTGTTGCTTCAAAAGAAGTTGTCGCATTACTTCACCAGCGAGCACGCACTACTCTCTTCACCAATTCACTTCCTCCTGTCATCTGCGGAGTGACGAGCTACGTGTTAGCGTATGTTGACCAGCATCCAGAACTGAGAAAAACACTGTGGGACAATACACGATATTTTCGAGAAAAAATGGCAACAGCAGGATTTACTCTTCCAAAATCCGTTCATCCCATTGTCCCTGTGATCATTGGAGAAGCAGAATCTGCGATGAAAATGGCAGAAGATATGCTCGCAGAAGGCATTTACGTGATTGCATTCAGCTATCCTGTGGTCCCTATGGGGACAGCACGCATTCGCGTGCAAATTTCAGCAAGCCATACAAAGGAACAGATTAATCAACTCGTCGTGGCTTTCGAAAAATTGGGAAAGAAATATGGCATTTTGTGAATGGAGAATGTTGAATATAGAAAATAGAATATACCTTGTTATTTGCAAAAACATTGGTTTGTAGAGTATCGATACTATATACGTACTAATAAACCAATTTTCTAATTATCTAATCATCAAAACTATGTGTGGCATCATTGGATACATAGGAGAAAAAGAAGCTTTGCCGGTTCTTCTCAAAGGACTTCGTCGTTTGGAATATCGTGGATATGATTCTGCTGGTGTTGCTGTTCTTAATGAAACAACACATACGATTGGTCGAGTGCGTGCTGTGGGCAAAGTAGATATTCTTGCTGACAAGGTAAAGGACATGTCTATTGTTGGACATGTCGGGATTGCTCATACTCGCTGGGCAACGCATGGAGGTGTGACAGAAGAAAATGCACATCCGCATACCGCTATGAATGGAAAGTTGGTATTGGTGCACAATGGCATCATTGAAAATTATCGAGAATTAAAAGAAAAATTGGGGGATATTATACTTGAATCCCAAACAGATTCAGAAATTTTTGCGAACCTTATCGGATTGAAGTACGACGGTAATTTAAAAAAAGCGGTCGTCGATGCACTGAAGCATGTGCGAGGAACATACGGTATTGTTGTCATGCATGCCGATCATCCAGATGAAATAGTTGCCGCACGACTAGGAAGTCCTATTGTGATTGGTGTGGGTGACGGAGAACACTATATTGCAAGCGATGCCACTCCTATTTTGCCATACACCAAAAAAGTTATTTTTCTTGAAGATGGAGAAGTCGCTGTTATTAAAAAAGAGAGCATAGAAACAACGGATGTATTTGATCAGCTTGTGACAAAACATGTTGAAGAAATTGAGTGGAATGATGAACAAGCGGAGAAGCAAGGGTTTGATCATTTTATGCTCAAAGAAATATTTGATCAGCCACAAGTTTTTCAAGATGCTATTCGTGGTCGCTACAATCTTGCTGAAGGTACTGCCTATCTTGGTGGGCTCAATATGACGATTGATGAAATGCGTAGCGTGAATAGGATTATCCTTATTGCGTGTGGTACGGCGAGTTATGCGGCCATGGCAGGAAAATATGCTATCGAACGACTCGCTGGCATTCCCGTTGATGTTGATGTAGCAAGTGAATTTCGATATAGAGATCCTATTATCGATGAACATACACTTGTCTTTGCCATTTCTCAATCAGGAGAAACTGCAGATACGCTTGCTGCGGTTCGTGAAGCAAAACGAAAAGGTGCATTTGTTCGCGGGATTGTAAATGTCGTTGGTTCTACTATTGCGAGAGAAACCGATGGAGGAAGTTATATTCATGCTGGTGCAGAATTGTCCGTCGCGTCGACAAAAGCATATACCAACATGGTGGCTATTTTACTTCTCTATGCACTTGAATTTGGACGTCTCAAACGAGTGACCCCTGCAACGGGACAGCGGATGCTTCATGCGTTGAGAGAAATTCCTACAAAGATGCAAATGATTTTTGATCAAAAAGATGAGATTAAGAGAATTGCCAACAAATATGCGCAGTCAAAAAATTTCTTTTTCATCGGACGCGGGGCAAATTATCCTGTTGCTCTTGAAGGGTCTATAAAATTGAAGGAAATTACGTATATACATAGTGAAGCCTATCCTGGTGGTGAATTGAAACATGGTCCATTGGCACTTCTTTCATCTGAATTCCCTGTCATGGCAATCATGACGAAGGATCAGCTCTACGATAAAATGCGGAGCAATATAGAAGAAATACGGGCACGAAAATCACCTGTTATTCTCATTGCAACACAAGGAGACGAACACGCAAAAGAACTTGCAGAAGATATTATCTATGTCCCTGATACGATGGAGCTTCTCCAGCCACTCTTGAATACGATTCCATTACAATTGTTTGCATATTATACTGCCGTTGCGTTGGGTAGAGATGTTGATCGACCAAGGAATCTTGCAAAGAGTGTTACCGTCGAATAAAGCATTGATGCATACTGATGATGTATAGATGAAAACTGATATGTATAAACATAGTGAATTGACACATAAGATAATTGGAGTGGCTATGCAGGTACATAATCAGATTGGGCCTGGTTTTCAAGAAAAGATTTATCACAGAGCAATGGAAATAGCTCTGCCAGAAGATGGATTGCAAATAGAAAGTGAAAAAGAATTTCGTGTAAGATTCAATAATTCGTGGGTCGGTACATTTCGTGTAGACATCCTGGTGAATGATCTTATCATTGTTGAATTGAAAGCTGTATGCGGAGATATGCCACCACTTTTTCAGACACAAACAATTTCTTACCTCAAAGCAAGTGGTAAGGAAATAGGATTGCTTATCAATTTTGGTAATAAACAGTTAGAAGTAAAAAGACTTGCTAGGTATTCAAATTATGAAAGGTAATAATCAGTTTTCATCAATAAAAAATCAGTTTGCATCACATGCTATTATCTTCGACATGGATGGCGTTCTCATTGATAGTGAACCAATTTGGAAAGATGCGGGAATTGAATTATTCACTCGTCTTGGTGTCCCAATGACACGAGAGCGGATGGCAGAGACCATGGGCATGCGTTGTGACGAAGTGGTGGCGCTTCGCTATGCCTCAGAGCCGTGGAATAGCATGACAGTGGATGAAGCCACGGATGAATTGATTCGTCTCGTGGTAGAAAAAACCAAAGCAACAGGCCAAGCGTTGCCAGGTGCACTTTCTGCTATTCGTGTAGCCCAAGAGATGGGTGTGAAAACAGCAATCGCATCATCGTCGCCCATGGTATTGATTGAAGCCGTGATCGATCATTTACAGTTGGGCGATTTTGATGCGCTTCACTCTGCATTTTCTGAAAAGCGTGGAAAGCCGGCACCGGATGTCTACTTGGCAGCAGCAAAAGCCTTGGACATTTTGCCAGAACACTGTATTGTAATAGAAGACTCGCTCAACGGCATGAAAGCCGCCAAAGCTGCTGGAATGACGTGCATTGCGATTCCCGATGCTCGGTATTTTACACATGCCGACATTGCAGACTACGCGGATCATATTTTTGATAGTCTGGAATATTGTACCCGCGAGCAATTTGAATTATTTTTTGCCTAGTATGAAAAAAAACATTGTTGCAATAGGTGGAGGAAATGGGACGGCTGTCTCTGTCCAGGCATGTAAAACATTTTTAGATCAGATCAATCTATCGGCGGTCGTGTCTATGTCTGATAGCGGGGGAGCAAATGGGAAGCTTCGTGAAGAAACAGGATTTCTTCCTGCGAGTGATCTCATGCGCACGACGCTTGCTTTTTCTCATCAAGATCCGTGGATCCTCAAACAAATTTTTTATAAAAATAGAATTGCTGGTATTGCACCAGAAGTCGATGGATATTATATCGGTATTTTGTGGTACACACTCTTGCAACAAAAAGGATTGAGTTTTATGCAAGCGCAAGAATCTATTGAACAAATCGTTGGTGCTGTAGGACATGTATATCCTGCTACACTCGACATGGCAGATTTTTGTGTGCGTTTGGAGAATGGGCAAACGCAGAAAACAGAAGGTGTCATTGATAGACCCACGGATAGAAGTAGCCGTATTACAAAAGCATGGCTTGAGCCACAGGCAACTCTTTTTGACGGCGCAAAAAAGGCGATCGAAGACGCTGATGTTATCCTGTTTGGACCTGGAAGTTTATATTGTTCAATTGTTGCCGCACTTCTCGCCGATGGCACCCAGGATGCGATTGCGAAATCAAACGCAACACTTATCTACGTCGTCGGGAATGCGTATGAAATTGTTGGTGAGGCAGGTCCTGAAAAACTGTCTGAATTCATTACCGAGCTCGAACAGTATCTGCCACGACCACTAGATATGATTGTCTATAACAATCACGAGTTGACGGACAAAACAAAAAAAAGATATGAGGAAAAAGAATGGTCATTGATAGAGAATGATACCACTTATGCACGAGTAACTATAGGTGACTACGAACGAGCTGGCGGGGGGCTTGACCCAGAAAAATTAGGCGCACTTTTGAAAGACATAATACTGTAATGTATGAATATTCAATCACAAGAAATACAATCCAAAGCAATTAAATATACGATAGAAGAGGAAGGTAACATCGTTGGACGCATATCACTTTTTTTTATTGTAAATGATCTTCACGATGAACCCTACGGTCTTATTGAAGATGTATTTGTTGATGATACTCAACGCGGGAAAGGTATTGGGACAAAGCTTATTCAACATGTCATAGATGAAGCAAAAAAGCATGGGTGTCGAAAGTTGATTGCTCAGAGTAGATATGGAAAAAATGGTATACATTTATTGTACGAACGCCTTGGTTTTACTGATCATGGAAAAAATTTCAGAATGGACTTCTTACAATAAGCAATAAACAAAGAACAATTTGTTTATTGCTTATTGTTATATGCTTATTAATGTATGAACTTGTACGAATTCGAAGGAAAACAATTGTTTGAAAAACATGGAATCAAAATTCCTCGTGGTATTGTGGTACGACGAGAAGAAAAGGCTGGTGATGTGTTTTCAGAATTGAACGTTTCTGATGTCGTGGTGAAAGCTCAAGTACTTTCTGGAAAACGAGGAAAAAATAATGGCATTCGGTTTTGCAATAAAGAGAAAGGTGTTCAGCATGTTCAAGATGTTGTAGATGAATTATTTGCAATGAACGTTCGTGGACAATATGTGGCAGCCGTAAGGATTGAAGAAAAATTGGACATTGCAGAAGAGCACTACATGTCGATCACGTATAACACAAATAGAAAACAGCCGATGTTGATATATTCGAGAGAGGGCGGTGTTGATATCGAAGAGGTGCCAGAAGACAAAATCAAAAAATATCCATTAGAAATTGCAAATCAGAAATTAGAAATTGATACTGTTCCCGCGTACGCACAAGAACTATGGGACGTATTTCTCCAAGAAGACTGCCGCCAAGTGGAGATTAATCCGTTGGTGAAAACTGCATCAGGGGAATGGATTGCCGCAGACGCAAAAGTTGCGCTTGATGATGACGCATTTTATCGACACTCAAAAGATGCAAAAACGCGTGCTGTAGAAAAGGGACAAGACCCAGACGTGATTACCGACTGGGAAGAATTTGAATCGCGCACGATGCTTGGGCGTCCTGCAACTGAGCGAGAAATCGCGGTGCAGGATATTGATAAGGGAGAAAAATATTATCAGGGAACAGCGGGAAAATATATTGAGATGACAGGTGATATTGCTGTCCTTTTTTCCGGAGGCGGGGCAAGTATTGCAAACATGGATGCCTTGAAACATCACGGGTTGTCGCCTGCAAACTATACAGAGTATTCAGGAAATCCACCTCGTGAAAAAGTGGCATCGCTTGCAAAAATTGTATTATCCAAACCTGATTTGAAAGGTCTTTGGATTTGTGGAGGTGTGGCAAACTTCACCAATATCGAAGCCACCTTCCAGGGGATCATCGACGCACTTGATGAGGTAAAACCCACATATCCTATTGTCGTGCGTCGAGCAGGACCTTTTGAAAAAGAAGGTATGGCACTGATGAAAGAATGTGCCGAGAGAAATCATTTGAATATGAAACTTTTTGGAAAGGAAGTAAGTATGAGTGAGACAGCAAAGACGTTGGCTGACATGATACAACAATAATATGTCCATTCTTATCACAAAAAACACAAAAATCCTCGTTCAGGGTATTACAGGAAATGAAGGAGAAAAAGCGACACGAGCCATGATTGAATATGGCACAGACGTTATCGGCGGAGTGCGTCCAGGAAAAGGTGGAGAAGAAGTACTTGGTAAACCAGTGTTCAATACGGTTGCTGAGGCCGTTGTTGCGATTCCAGATATTACGACAAGCACGATTTATGTTCCACCGTTCGCAGCGAAGTCTGCTATTCTCGAGGCGATCGAAGCAGGGATAATGCAAATCAATACGATCGTCGAGCGTGTGCCAATAAAAGATACAGCGTACTGCCTCGCAGCTGCAAAGGAACGCGGTGCACACATTATTGGACCAAGTTCACTCGGGTATATCAATCCTGGTGTTGGCCGAGTCGGTGTCGTCGGCGGACCAAAAGAACAAGCTGATGAAATTTTTACACCTGGGAGTATTGGTATCATCTCTCGTTCTGGTGGTATGACAAATGAAGTCAGCTGGCAAATACGAAAAGCAGGCATGGGACAAAGTGCTGCTGTGCATGTTGGGGGAGACTTGCTCATGGGGACGACCTATGCCGATCTGCTTCGATTGTTCGAACAAGATGAACAGACAACAGCTGTTGTTGTTTTTGGTGAACACGGAGGAAGCTATGAATTTGAAATTGTTGAGATGATTGAAAAAGGTGAATTTACAAAACCACTTGCAATTTATGTCGGTGGAAAGTTTGCAAATACGCTTCCAGAAGGAATGAACATCGGGCATGCTGGAGCGATTGTTGAGCGAGGGAAAGGTGCGGCAGAAAAAGAAGCGGCGTTGAAAGCTGTTGGGGCACACGTGGCCGAAGACTATGAACAACTTGCGGAGTTGGTGAAGCCGTATTCGTCATAGCACACGGATGACACGGATTGAATTGATACACACAAATCTTTTTTTATCTGTTTGATCTGTGTTATCCGTGTTCCATTATCAATTTATTTAGGTACATATTGTATGAATATTAAGACTTCCATCACAAATATAAAAGACGATCAAGAAATAATTCGTGGTCACAAACTTGAAGAACTTGTGCAAACGCATTCCTTTGTAGAAGTCATCTATCTTCTTTTTACCGGCAAACTTCCGACTGCATCTGAAACAAAGATGCTCAATGCACTCTTTGTTTCAGCCATCGATCATGGTCCTGGCACGGTGTCTGCCATGACAGCACGCATTTCTGCTTCATCGGCAAACAGTACACATAGTGCACTTGCTGCGGGAATTCTCGGTTTTGGACCTCGTCATGGCATCGCAGGAGAAGGAGCAATGGAATTTTTTTACAAACATGCAGATGAGTCCGACATCGCAGATTTGGTTGCACGTCTCAAAGAACAAAAAGTACGTATTCCAGGATATGGTCATAAAGTGTTCACTGATGTAGATCCTCGTTCTCTTACGCTATTCGACATTGCAAAGAATCTTGGCATTTTCGGGAAGCATTCAGAATTTGCGCTTTCTGTAAAAGAAGAACTGAACAAGATTTCTTCAAAACCTCTTCCTCTCAATATCGACGGCACGTTTGCCGCGATTCTGTGCGATATGGGATTTGATGTTCGCATGGGACAGAGTTTTTTTCTCATTGCCAGAACGCCGGGCCTTCTTGCTCAGATACACGAAGAGCAAATAAACGATGTTGGCATACGTCGTCTTGAAGAAGATGAAATTGAATTTGTTGACTAATGCACAGTCCTACATTGCAAACAAAAAAAGAGAGGAGTAGGATGAATACATCCTCTTTTTTTATCTATATGACAAACGATAAACCACTCCACCAATGTACCTTTACTATCGATGAATGGATGCGGGAAGATGTTGTCACGCTCCCAGCGACAGCCACGGTCACAGAAGCGATCACCATGATGCTCGAACATAAAACCAATGGTCTTGTTGTGACAGGTGCTGCAGGACAGGTTGCTGGGATTTTATCATCATGGGATATTATCAAATATATTGTCCCAGATTATCTTGAAGATGATGGTCATCTCGCGGCATTTGAGTCACCTGATACGTTTTGTAATCGGGTCGAAGCCATAAAGGATGATGCGATTGAACAATTTATGACAAAAAGTGTACAGACTATTGAGCAGCACGGGAGCTTGATGAAGGCTATGACTATGCTTTCTGAATTTCACATCCGCCAGTTGCCTGTTGTTGACGCTGCCGGCAAACTAGTTGGCTATCTGAACAGAACCGATATCAAACGTGCGGTGGGCAAAGTACTTGGCATTGGATCACATCTTGAATAATATATGCAGACACTGACAATCATTGCACTTGCCATTTTTTTACTTTCCTACGTTGTTATCATCTCTGAGAAAATTCATAGAACTGTTGTTGCACTCGCTGGTGCGGCACTGATGGTGCTTCTTGGTGTTTTGACGCAGGATCAAGCACTCGAAGGAGTGGATTTCAATACGCTTGGCTTGTTGATCGGCATGATGGTCATCGTAGGTATTGCAAAAGAAAGTGGGATGTTTCAATATGTCGCCATTCGCGCAGCAAAGATAGCAAAAGGGAAACCAATTGTCATTTTTTTGTTTCTTGGTGTTATCACTGCTGTATTTTCTGCATTTCTCGACAACGTCACAACGGTGTTCCTCATGGTGCCAGTTACATTTGTGATTACAAACAATTTACGCATTGATCCAAAACCGTATTTGATCAGTATTATTCTTTTTTCAAATATTGGCGGCACAGCAACACTGATTGGTGACCCACCAAATATTCTTATCGGAAGCGCGTCTGGATTGACGTTTAATGATTTTTTGTTTCATTTAGGACCTGTCGCCCTATTGAGTTTTGTCGCGGTCATGGCGATCCTCTTAGCTAGGTATAGGCATGCCTTTGTCACGAGTGACGAACTTCGCGCAACTATCATGAAGTTCAATCCTCGAGAAGCCCTCACTGATATTTCTCTCCTTATCAAATCTCTGGTGGTGTTTGGACTTGTCTTTGTAGGGTTTTTGACGCACGCAGTCACACACATCGAGGTGGCGACGATTGCGCTTGCGGGCGCAGCGTTATTGCTCCTCCTCACCCTCAGAGATCCTGAAGATCATCTTCGAGAAGTGGAGTGGGGGACGATTTTCTTTTTTGCAGGACTTTTCATTTTGGTTACTGGTATTGAACATGTGGGTATTATCGAGGCAGCTGCAAACTGGATGATTTCTGTGACAGCAGGGAATCTCGCTATCACGACATTTGCTATATTGTGGGGATCTGCTATTGCGTCTGCCATTGTCGATAATATTCCTTTCGTGGCGACCATGATTCCTCTTGTTAAGGAAATTTCTCTTGCAGGTAACATTGTTGATCCAGCACCGTTGTGGTGGGCGCTTGCCATTGGTGCGGATTTTGGTGGGAATGCGACGATCATTGGCGCGTCTGCAAATGTGGTTGTGAAAGGGATGGCAGAGAAGGCAGGACACCATATTGGATTTTTTGAATACATGAAAATAGCCGTGCCACTCACCGTGCTTGTGCTGGTGATTAGCAGTGTGTATATTTTCCTTCGATATTTGGTATAAAAAGTAAATGTTTGTTATGCTAAAGCTCTACCCATGGGCTTTTTTGTAGCAAAAAAAACAGCAGATTAAACAGATTTGAACAGATGAAAACAGATTATGATTGACGTAAAGAAGTATGACAAATTGACATACGCAGTAATTGGAGCGGCAATGGAAGTGCACAGACAGTTGGGATGTGGATTTCTCGAGCTGGTGTATCAACAAGCAATGATTGAAGAAATGCGTCTGCGGACTATTCCGTTTTTATCACAAAAACCGATTGACGTATTTTATAAAGACAAAAAAATTGCAATATATGTACCTGATTTTATTGCAGGGAATACATTGAAAATAATTGTAGAATTGAAAGCGTTAGAAACAGTCGATTATAATCAGATTCAAATGCAAGTTATCAATTATTTGGTAGCAACGAAGTTTGATGTCGGACTATTCTTAAATTTTGGGAAAAAATCTTTGGAATATAAGAGATATGTCCGACCTGAAAAATTACAAAATAGTCAGCAGATAGAAACGAATTAGAAAAAACAGAATATATTGTTTTTTTCTGCTATAATCCGTTTAATCTGCTGTAAAAAAAATCTATGATCACGCAAATACTCGACCTGCACATCCATTCAAAATATTCCCGTGCCTGTTCCAAGCATTTGGAATTGCCAGAGATAGCTCGCACATGTGAGACGCGTGGTATTAATATTGTTTCTGCAAGTGATATCACGCATCCACGGTGGTTTTCGCATATGAAAGAATGGCTTGTAGAGTCAACGCCAGGCGTTTACAAAGTGTCAGATGAAAAATATAGAGCGCTTCCAAATTTCACTGGGCATATACCAAAAACGAAATTTATTTTGGGAACTGAAATTGCGTGTATAAAAAAACATAAAGACAAAACACGTCGGATTCATGTCCTTGTCTTTTGTCCGTCGCTTGCAGTGGTGGAGAAATTGAACACGTCACTCGCAGACGATGGTTTCAATCTCACGGCAGATGGTCGACCTATTCTTGGTATGACGGTCAAGTCACTTCTCGAATACATAAAACATATTGATGAGCGCTGTCAGCTCATCCCAGCACACGCCTGGACACCATGGTTTGGTATTTTTGGGAGTAAAGGTGGGTATGATTCACTCGATGAAGCATTTGATGAACTCGCATCAGAGATTTTTGCGATCGAGACAGGGCTGTCGAGTGATCCACTGATGAATTGGCATTGGAGCCATCTCGATCGTATTGCTATGATATCAAATTCAGACGCGCACAGCCCTGCAAAGCTCGGACGCGAGGCCAACATGATGCAATTTGCGTCAGAAGANNGAAGAAGGAAAGTATCACATGGATGGACATCGGGACTGTAACATTTCTTTCCACCCAGATGAAACAAAAAAGCACAAAGGCATTTGCCCAAAATGTAAAAAACCTCTTGTCATCGGCGTTATGAACAGAGTCATTGAACTTAGTGACAGAACTGAGGAAGAAGCAAAAGAGCATGGACAATCTCGCGTTCCATACACTAGTCTCGTGCCACTTGTCGAGATCCTTGCCGACACATTACAAAAAGGCTGGGCAACAAAGACGGTGCAGGCTGTATACCACAGTTTAATTGCTGCGCTCGGGAGCGAGTTTCACATTTTGCTCGAGGTCTCACTCGAAGATATTGAAAAGGCAAGTACAAAACAAATCGCAACAGCCATCGACCGAGTGCGGAAAGGAAACATTTTTATTAAGCCTGGCTATGATGGAGAGTTTGGTATTGTGAAAGTGTTTGCAAATGGCGATGAGCGTGGTGTGGCGAGGCAACAGGGGTTAGATTTGATGTAAATGTCTGTATCATTAGTTCTTTTCTTACACAGGACAAGGAACAATCTGCATCAATAAAAAAATAACACTGCACGTATTGTGTGCAGTGTTATGTGTTTTTATCTCTACTGTATCTCAATTTATTCTTTGCCTTCTTCAATAGTAGGTGCTTCGGTTTCGATTGAAGTCTCTTCAACGATCTCTTTCTTTGCAATAGGATTTTCTACTTTTTCTTTTTTCACTGCACCCTTCACTTGTCGTACTTCTGTAAGTTTCTTTTTGTAATCTCGGAGGAAGTATGGTCGCGCTTGTTTTACTTTCATTTGGCGGACGAGCTCGATCTTGTCGACAACAGGTGAATGGATTGGGAAGATTTTTTCTACCCCGATACCATCTGAAATTTTTCGAACAGTCACTGTCGCACCAGCTTCTTTGCCATGCTTGATGGCAAGAATAATGCCTTCAAAGAGCTGAATACGCTCTTTTTCTTCTCCTTTTGCGTTGACGTCCTTGATTTTTTGATGGACTTTGACGATCATCCCTGGCTTGAGTGCCATTCTGATATCTTCTGACATAGCGATAAAAATTACTGAATGATTGAGAGGTTGGAGGATTGTTCGCCCTCGTTCCCATAGGGAACTTAGAGACACCCAACGTCATATCGTGCGCGTATTCTATACGAAGAGGTGAGACTTGTCAAGAGCTGTACACAGGGGAATTCTTGACCAAATGGGATTCCTTCTGTAGTCTATGGCAGTCACGCATATGCCCGGCGAATCCGGGCAGTCCTATAGGAGGGACACATGAAAGGAATTGTCGCGCGTGGGCTCGTGCTCGCGCTTCTTGTTCTGACCCCGGCAGGCGCACTGCTGGCTCACCCTCACCATGTCAAACAGCCGGGTTCAATGTACAGCCTGGTCAGCGCCATGTGGGCTGGAATCGAGGGGTTCGGGCTTGGAGCGCTTAGGAACAGGGTGACGAACTACGAGTTCGCCGCCATGCACATCATCGTGAAGAAGTAGGGGAACTTTCACATCTCGCGAGCAGCGGCTGGCCAAGATCACCAGCCGCTGCTCGCATTGTCTTCGTTATTCACATACAAATTTTAAAAAAACGTCACAACTGAGCCAAAAAGTTCAGTTTTTTGATGGATTGTGCACCTCTTGCAAAAGTTTTGATTCTGTGGTATGCTCTCTCAGCTCAATCATCCCTTTTTGGGGTCCTCATATGGGTTTTCAGGTAACACTGACTCCGCTAGTTTGCGGGGCCGTCTGCTCTGTGGGGTAATTATTATGTATACTATGTCAGACGAAGAAAAGAAGAGCGCATTTGGCGATCTTTTGAAGAAATTTTTTACCAAGCTGCCAGCTGTTGGTGAATTGGTGAAAGGAACTGTTATCTCAGTAAACAATGGTGCTGTCCGCATCGATGTGAGTGGTATCACCACTGGTATCATCCGTGGACATGAATTGTTTAGTGAGTCAGATCAATTTTCAAACATCAAGATTGGAGACGAAGTGGAAGCTACTGTCGTAGAACAAGAAAATGAAAACGGTGAAATGGAATTGTCATTCCGTGCGGCAGGACACGAGATCGTATGGAAGCGTATGGAAGAGCTTGTTCAAAATGGACTCACGCTCGAAGGAAAGATTGTCAATGCAAACAAAGGTGGTCTCATGGTACAAGTCGACGCGCTTGTTGGATTCATGCCTGTATCACAGCTCTCTCCTGACAATTACCCACGTGTTCCAGGTGGAGACAAAAATCGTATTCTTGAACATCTCAAGCAACATATCGGCAAGACGATGCAAGTAAAAGTACTTGATGCAAACAAACAAAATGAAAAATTGATTGTATCTGAAAAAGCGGTTTGGGAAGATTCTCAAAAAGCAGTACTCGATGCATACAAGATCGGTGATATTATCGAAGGAGAAGTTGGTGCACTTACGTCATTTGGTGCATTCATCAAATTTGGCGAAGGTCTTGAAGGGCTTGTCCATATTTCAGAAATTGCATGGCAACGAATTGATCATCCAAAGGATGTTCTTAAGATCGGTGATCGTGTCAAAGCACAAATTATTGACCTCAACAAATCTAAAATTTATCTGTCTATCAAACGTCTCGTAGATGATCCATGGAAAAGTGTGAAAGACAACTACAAGATCGGTCAGATCGTAGAAGGTGAAATTCACAAAGTAGAACCTTTTGGTCTCATGATTCGACTCGACAATGATATTCATGGACTTGCTCATATCTCAGAATTGTCCAATGGACAAATGGGAGAAGGGAAGATGGGTGATGAATTCAAAGTTGGTGATGTCAAAAAATTTGAAATTGTAAATATCGAACCTGCTGAACACCGTCTCGGTCTTCGCCTTGAAGGAGTAAAGCCAAAAGCTGAACAAAAGAAGGAAGAAAAGAAGGTTGAAGAAAAAGTTGAAGATGTCGCTGATGAAGAGAAAAAAGAAGAAGCTGCTGTATAATTGCACAACAAAAAACGATCCGCTGAATTGGCGGGTCGTTTTTTTGTGCAGTCTTTTTGTCGAGATACCCTCAGGGGTGGCTAACGGGGATCGAACCCGTGATAAAGGTACCACAAACCTCTGTGTTACCACTACACCATAGCCACCCCTCAAGGTATCTTTCTTATCTGTTTGGATTGTAATAACTGTGGGTGATTTCCTAAGACCGAAAGGACTTTCTATATGGAACGTTGATGAGTATACGAGAAAAATATTGAATTGTCAAGACGCGTATGGCTCTCTGAAAAGCCACGTGCTATACTGAAGTAAACTCGTTATTTTTAATAAAGAACCATATGCTACACGCTCGTATGAAATTTCTTCCAGCCTTCATAGTATTTGCTATGATCCTTTTTGCTGCGCCGACATTTGCGCAGACAGAGAGCACTTCAACAGATGACACAGATGTCCTCACTGAAGATATCATCCAGACAGAGGATGGAGATACCGTTGTCATCGATGACACCTACGAAGATGTTGATGTTGAACAAGTCGATGAGATTCCAACAGGTCTTGGGCTGTGGTGGCGAGGAGTAAAGGAACGTGTTGCCGTCACGTTTACGTTTGATCCTGTAGAGAAGGCTGAAAAAGAACTTCGTTTTGCCGAAGAGAGAAGACAAATTTTTGAAAAAATGATGGAGAGCGCTGATACTGACGAAGCACGCGCTCGCGCTGAAGCGCAGCTCACACGTTCAGAAAAGCTCATGGAACGAGTAGAAGCACGTCGAGAAACATGGACAGAAGCTGATGATAGTGCACGTGTTGAACGGCTCAACAACAATATTGTGACTAGTCATGTGAGACGAGAACATCTGTTTGATCGGCTCGAAGAAGTAGTTCCTACTGAACGACTCGAGGATGTCCAGGTACTGCGTCTCAAAGCTCAGGAACATAGCCAGGCGTTGCTCGAACGAGTACGTCAGGCAGGGGATGCTGTTCCAGAAGACGTGAAGAAGCGTATTGAAGCAGTGAAAACATTTATCGACGAAAAGAAAGAAGCTTTGGAAGATTTCCAAGATAGAAAAGATGCGATTCGAGAAGAATTTCAGGATTTGACAGAAGAAGAACGTCAAGAAAAAATGCAGGAACTCAATCAAGAACGACATGATCTTAATCAGGAACGAGTGGAGAAAACTAAAGAAATTCTTGATCAACGGAAAGAGCGAGTAGACGAGCTCAAAGAAAAAGCAGTAGATGGAAATGAGAAGGCCGCTGTGGAACTGCAGCGTGTTCAAAAGGTAAATCAGCAAATCCGTGAAAATGTTGAAGAAAGAAAAGAAAATAACGCAGAGAAACGTGATGTGATGATAGAACAGCGTGAACAGTCCAAACCACGCGTGACACAAGAAGAAGTGCAGCAATTGCGGGAAGATATGAGAGAAGAAATAAGAAATGGTGGCGGCGATGGTTTCCGACCTATTCCAGAACCTTCGGATGTGCGCCCGCTTCCGATAAGAGACCCCGAACTTAAGCCAGCCCCAGAGAATACCGTAGACGATAGTGGAAACGTTGAAGAAGAAAAAGTGGAAGACGACGCCACAGATGACACGGGTACTGAAACTGAAACAAATTCATAACAGTTACGTAATAAAAAGACCACGCAAAATGCGTGGTCTTTTTTTGTTATATATTTTTTATTGGTTTCCTTTTCTCTCGAATGCACGAAGAATCTCAAGAGGTACAGCAAAGATTATGGTGTTTGACTGATCAGAAGAAATATCGTTGATCGTGCTCAGCGTACGCAAATGAAGCGCACCTGGCTCGACTGCGAGCATCCGAGCCGCGTCTTGCAAATTTTGTGCAGCTGCAACTTCTCCTTCAGATTTTATAATGACTGCCCGACGTTCCCGCTCTGCCTCTGCTTGCTTTGCAATGACGCGCTGCATGTCGTCCGGAAGGATCACATCTTTTAATTCGACGCTGTCTACAATAATGCCCCATGGATCACTTGCTTTGTCTACGATCTGTTTGATTTTGTCTGCCGCTGCAACGCGGTTTGCAAGCAGCTCGTCTAGCTCCAATTCTCCCACCACATTTCTCATAGTGGTCTGTGCCAGTTGGCTTACAGCAAACAAGTAATTTTCTACTTCAAGAATAGCTTTACTTGCGTCACCGATTTTATAATAGATGACAGCATTTATTTTTGCAGAGATGTTGTCACGGGTGATCGCTTCTTGAAAAGGAACATCCACAGCTTTGACACGCATGTCTACTTTTGTCATGCTCTGAAAGACCGGCACGACAAGGCGCCATCCAGGTGAGACGATGCGGACAAATTTTCCCAGCTGGAATTTGATGCCGCGTTGGTATTCATTTACCTGACGGATGGAGATCAGGAGGATGAGGAGGACAAGTCCGAGAACATAGCCCATATGGTTTTCTATACTAGAAATAAACGATACTAGTATAGTGCAGCAATAAGGGAAAATTTGCAAGTGGCTTTAGAGCGAACGGATACCTGATGGCGTTGCCATGATATCTCCTGTGAGGGACTGAAATATTCCATCCAAGGTGGCTTTGATCTGGTACGAATCACCCGAAGCTGTTGATGTATAGCTATAGGAGTGGCCATCTGCAGGGTCATGAGGTACGAGACCCATTATGGTATATTGGTATGGATAGGGATCACATCCTGTTTTGAATCCTACCTTTCCATCAAGACACGTCACCGACCTCCCAAGGTCGAGTGCGGTGGTGGAAATTGGATAATGGTCGTTGTCGGTATAGAATAACTCGAGGGCTGTTTGAATTTGTTTTATATCAGAAAGTCGTCGAACATCGCTTGCTGTTGGCCGTGGTGGTTCTGGGGTAGGAGATGGAGTAAAGAAGGTAAATGAGTCTAACAGTGCTTTTATTGCGTCACGTTCTTCATTCGATGGATTTTTTGAGTAACTGTGCATGACATCGTATGTCAAATCATTATGCCAAAATGCATAGGTATGAGATGTTACTGAAATAGATTCATCTTTCACGTTCGTGGTAATGTCGAGTGCTGGTATTGTACCGTGTACCACTGTGGTTTGTTCGTGCGAAGTGGAAATACCAGAAAGGAGTGCTTCTATAAATATCCTGAATGTATCAACAAACGCATTGAATTCCTCTTCTGGTACAGTTTTTTTTATTTCTTCGGGGAGATCGGTATATGATTCTTTTTCTGCAGAATCAGAAAGTAAATAATCAATGTATTCTTGAGAGGAAGTGAATGATCGGTAATAGCTTCCCAGAGCTGTTTCGACAGTAACACCTATATACTCATCATCCCCCTTAGCATTGGGCATGGTAAAGGTTAACATCACACTATCATCCCAATAGTTTGTGGTCTTGCTATAGTCAGTAAGTTTCCACGTGCGAGGATACTGAAATGCAAATCCGTGAGCTATATTATGATATGTTTTGAGTGCAGATTGTTCTTGTATTTGCACTGGGTCTGCCAAGATGTCAGCTGTTTTGATGGAGGTTGCATGTTTTGAAAATGTGTTGAGAAGACTCTCTGGAAGAGAATGAACATCGTTTGCCAAAAAGGAATTGTCTAGAGTGATAGGGGAAAGTGTTCCATTTTCAACATAATACACCTGTGCTGACTGTGCACTGCGAACAAGCATCCCATCAGGGATGGTGTTTTTTTCTATTGTACGAGAGGAATCAACATAATTAGCCCAATGAAAATCGTGCACATCCCGTACCAATGTTGCCCAATTGTCACCAAAGAGTGTCCGTGCAGCATCTTCACTCCCAATAGGCATACGTTCGTTGCCTGGAGCAATCACGTATACCGTTGGATCAAGGGGCGTTTTTACCAGACGAGAGCCTGGTCGGTAATTTACCCCAGCAGGGTTGTTGGCACTTGGATACGCAGAGACACAGCTCGTGTCGAGGCTCACAATACCTTCAAAATTTGGGTACCAACTATAGTAGACATCAGAATTTGGGAAATACAGTCGTTCGTTACTACTGTTTAGCACATATACAGCCGTGGAGACACTTGGCACGCTAAATCTGTCACCAGGGTTTAGCTGTGGGCATGTTGATGCACGTACTGGTGCGATTGGCATCCCACCCAATATAAACAAAAATAGAATGGCAACTTTGATGTTTCTTAACATAGAAAGGAAAGAAATGAATAAAAGTATTTTGATAGTCCAGTATTGAGCAAAATTTTGCAAGTAGATGCTATTTGTTGATTACTTTCTTGTAGATCTCTTCATCGATATATCCGTTCGTTTGGATTTTTGCTATAACTTGGCTTGCTTCTGGATGAGACAGATTTATTACATCTAAACTTTGAAGAATTGGTACAACAATATGCCAACCTGGCTCTATAACCTTTGTATATTTCCCCAAAAAATAGACAATACCTCGATGATGTTGCTTAATTTGGCGCATTGATACACCAATAATGATGAAGACTGCAATAAGTAATATTTGCATAGTCATGATATGTGAGCCCACCAGGAATCGAACCTGGAACGAGAGCTTAGAAGGCTCCTGTTATATCCATTTAACTATAGGCTCATGTGGGGACAGTCTAAACGGTTTTTCTCAAATTGTCAATCATCCTTTCTCCCTTTCCCATGAAATTTTTTATGAATATTTTTCAGTTCTTTGTCAGTAATATGCGTATAGATCTGGGTCGTGGTGATAGAGGAGTGCCCGAGCATCGCTTGGACCGAGCGGATGTCAGCTCCGTTTTGCAACAGATCTGTAGCATAGGAATGGCGGAGCGTGTGAGGAGAGACAGGCTTGGTGATACCGGCAAGTTTGGCGCACGTTTTTACCAGACGCTGCACAGAGCGCGGTGTGAGATGACCATATTGTGATTGGCTCTTTGCTTTTCCTCCACCCACGACTGACTTTTTCTGCGCGCCTTTTCGTTTATCATGCGACACAAATAAATATGGGTTCATATCTTTTCGAAGACCAAGATATTTTTTGATCCAATATTTTGCCTGCTCAGAAAGAAAGACAACACGACGTTTTCCGCCTTTTCCTTCGATACTAAATTCATCTCGCTGCAAATTGACATCGTCAATCTGGAGGCTCACAAGCTCTGAGACACGAAGCCCTGTTGAAAAAAGTAATTCGAGCACTGCCTTATCGCGATATTTTTGGAGTACGGTGTTCGGGTTTTCACTGTCACTTTGTGCTTTTAATGGCGCTTCGAGGATGCGGTTGAGATCACTACCTTCGAGAAAACTCACATCTCTGTCTGGCATTTTCATGAGTTCTATTTTTTCAGCAGCCAATGTTTTCACATCGCGCTTTGCCATGTATTTCAAAAAAGATCTCAGGGCAATAAGATGATAGTTTTGTGTATTTTTTTTCAGCGGCTCTCCGTGCACATCGATCAGTCTATTCAGCCACAGACGATATTTACGCACTTCCTCGTGTGTAATGGCACTCGGAGATTTATCACTACCTAAGTATTCAAGAAACCGACCTAAATAAAACGCATAATTTTCTAGTGTTTTTGGACTGCGGTTTTTTTCAATTTCTAAATGCTCGAGGTATTCCGTTAGGAAGGTCTGTAAGTTATTTGCCATAGTATATGGGGCTTGGAACTTGTCACTGGCCACTTGTTTTCAAGTGTCTAGCTCCAAGTTGCCAGTGTCTACATTGCATTGTACGACACTTGAAGATTTCATACAACCTATGATAGGGTAATGGTCTATGAATCAAAGAGAGATCGTCCTTATATTGCCAAACATTCGATCGTGCCACAACGTTGGTGCCATGTTTCGGACTGCGGACGCATTTGCTATTTCAAAACTTTATCTCGTCGGATACACAGCGACGCCTCCTAAAATTCAAATAGACAAAGTATCGCTCGGGGCAGAGCAGTGGATGCCGTGGGAGAAGCGGGAAGAATTGGAAGGGTTGATTAGCGAATTGAAAGATGACGGATATGATATCGTTGCTCTTGAAAAAAGTGAGGAGAGTTCTCCAATTTCTAATTTCAAATTGATAATCTCTAATGAAGCAAAGATTGCATTGATTGTCGGGAATGAGGTGGATGGCATTGATGATACTATTTTAGATATGTGTGATCATGTTGTGCATATTCCTATGCTTGGAAAAAAGGAAAGTCTGAATGTAAGTATTGCAGCTGGAGTTGCGATGTATGCACTCCGTTTTCAATAGAAATTTTGCTCTGAGTTTGGTATACTAACATTCTATGGAGACCCTGCCAACCACACAATACACCAAACAGATTTTTCGGCAGTTATATGCGTTTGTAGCACCTGTGTTACCGACTGAGCTTGAGGAAGAAATGCGTCATGCACTCGAACATATTGAGCAAGACGCTGATTTGACACGTGAAGATATTGAAGAAACGATGATTATTTTTGGAAAGCGTGTATGGCCGTATAGAAAAGCACTCCAAGAAGCAATCGGATTGCATGAAGGAAATGTAGGAAGCAAATTTTTTCGATCCGCGCTTTCAAGAAAAATGCAAAAGAAGTTTGATGAATTTACTTCGCATGGAGGTACGGTGCATGATATTCATAGTGGTGCTCCTGCAGATTTTTTTACCACAGAAGAACGCATTGAGCTCAATCATGCCTTGGTAAATATGAATACACAGCTTACGCAATTTGCTGTGCAGTCTGTCAAAGGTACGGGACACAAACAGTTTCAATCCTCTGTGCAAGAGTTTATCACCTTACTTGATAATCTAGAAAATCAGCTGAGTGATATCAGAGTCATGGCTGATGATGCTCAGGAACATCCGATGATCGCAAGAGAAATGCGAGAGCATATTCGTGGATTTGAATATGGACTTGTGCTCTTGGGGAAAGAATATACCCAAGAAGCCGTTGAAAAAGCACAAGAACATTTTCATGGGAGACGGCGGGAGCTGAAGGTGAGAGGATTTGACATTGCACTGAACAACTAAAAAAGAAGCGAGTCATCGCTTCTTTTTTTCTTTTGTCCGTTTTATCGCAAAATCAATAATGGCACCAGCAACGTCTATGCCTGTGGCTTTGGTAATACCATCGAGCCCAGGATTTGAATTTACTTCCAGTACTTTTGGTCCATTTTTTGAGCGAATGATGTCCACGCCTGCAAAATCCAGACCAAAGGCTTTGGTTGCCCTGATGGCAATCTTTTTTTCTTCTGCTGTGAGCTCCGCTATTTTTACACGTCCTCCAAGCGCAAAATTAGAGCGAAATTCACCCTTACGGGTAGCGATACGATTCATCGCTGCAACAATTTTTCCTCCCACAACGACAACACGGAAATCTTTTCCACTTGCTTCTTTGATATATTCCTGGATGATGAGGGGAGATGAATTGTCATCGTCTATCATCATCTGAATGATGGAACGCAACCCTCTTTCGGATTCTACGATAGACACGCCAATGCCTTTTGCTCCGCTTACCGATTTTAAAATAACTGGATATTTCCCGATGTCATGTACGATCTCAGGCACATATTCTGCAGAGCGAACGACATACGTTTTTGGAATAGGAATTTTTTTCGTACTCATGATTTGGAGAGAGCGGATTTTGTTTTTTGCTGTAGCGATTGCACCAAACGAATTCATGGTTTCTACACCTGTGAGCTCAAATTGTTTGATGATACTGGCATGCACGTCTGCATTGGTCCAAGAAAATGATGCCTTTACGATAAGAACTGGAATATGCAGTTTTTTGTTATTCACTAGTATTTCAGCCGTATTAGTAAAACGCATTTTGCATTCTTCCGTACTAATGAGGACAAGTTCATAACCTCTCGCCTTTGCACTTTCTGTCATGAGATCAAGACTAATCTTTAAGGCGGAGTCAGGATTTTTTGGCACACGTGGGGTGAGCAGATACAGTTTCATAGCTATGTTATTCTAACTCTATATTAATCGATTGTTCAACTCTTCTAATATCAGCAAGGAGTTGTGGTCTATGCTTGTGCGCTAAAATAATATCGCACACCGCCTTTCCACCATGCTTTGAGTAGAGACATGCATCCCCTGATTTGAGGTTCAGCTGTATGTCCTTAATGGATGCGAGCTTTTTTATTTTTCGTATCCCATTCACTTTTTTTAGTATGCCTTCTTTTTTTGCATAGAGTTTTAATACAGAAACGTATGCCTGTTGTTTTTTGGGAATAATTGGTTTTTCTCCTAAGTGCAGTAAGAGGTCATTTGTCCGGTGTTCTATGTTGTGTGAAAGTTTGTACATAGCATTTCTAAAACCGCCAATGCGTGGTCCCAGCTCAATAATTTTCCATCCATCTTCGGTTCGCATGAGTTCAATATGCACTGTAGTTGAGCGAAGATTCACTGCATGGATAGCCTTTTTTGCCACCACGTGAGCTTTTTCAATAGTGGTCTCCTTCAGCTGTGTCGGAGTGATTCTCATGTAATTGAAAAAATCATCAAACCCAATAGTCTTCCCGGTTTTTACATAGACCATTGGACAGAAGGATATATCTCCTTTGGCAGTGACATACGCGTCTACTGAGTACATTTCTCCTTCCATAAATTGTTCAACAAGGACTCTGGGAACGGTTGTCCTATTGTTTTCTTTGTAAATTTTTTCAATCTTCCTAAATGTTTTTTGCAGTGATTTTTTCAATTCATCCTCATGATAACACATAGTGACGAGCAGACTTGCGGCAAGTCCTGATGGCTTGATAACAAGGGGGAATCCTACCTTTTTTATAATGCGCGCTATAGATTTTTCATCCGTATTTTTTACAATAGTAAATGCTGGCGTAATGGTTGGATCGGCTGCTTCAAATAATTGTCTCATCGCAATTTTATCAGTGGACCACTCAAGGCTTGCTGCTGATGTGTGCAACAAATAGGGAACGTGAGGAAATACCTTTGCTGCCAGAATTGCGTTTTCATCACCATAAAACGTAGCAGCGACAATAGTATCTTTGTATGGCTGTAGTATTTTTTCAATGGCATGTGGCTTTTGAAAGTCGCATGTGAGGATTTTAGAGACTTTTTTATCTTCTGGGAATATTCCAGTTTCATTTTTGTCTTGTATGACAAGGATTTTGAAATCCTTTTTTAAGTGAGTATTGCATTGTGCTACTGCAGCAACGCCAGAAGGTGTGACTTTGGTAATAAATAGGATGTATTCTGTGTGACGAGGCATATGAAACAGTCTCTAAGTGAGAAAGAAGCGCACCTCTTGGGTCAGGTACGCTTTGTTTAATATATGTATATATAGTATACGTCTATTCGACTTGGATATCTACCGTCTGTTCTAGCCGTCTAATGTCGGCAAGTAGCTCAGAACGATTTTTATTAACAAGAATGATATTGAAGACACTGCTGCCACCATGCTTTGCAAATTTACAGGTGTCGCCAACTTTTTTATTGATATACAATTTTTTTAATGATTTGAGTTCTTGAATTTTTTTGATGCCTGCAAGTTTTACTAATTTTCCTTCTTCTTTTGCAAAGAATTTCATGGCAGCGGCATATCCTTGTTCTTTTTTCTTGATCTGCGGTTTTTTCGGGAGGCGGATCAAGATGTCATTGGCAGTATGATTGAAATCAAAAGCAAATTCATAGAGCATATGCCTAAACCCGCCGATACGTGGACCCAGTTCAATAACTTTCCATCCTTGCTCTGTTTTGAGCAGTTCCACGTGTACTGTCGTACTGCGCAATGCCATTGCGCGAATTGATTGTTCAGCTACGTGCTCTGCTTGCGCAATACTTTCTTCATTGAGGAGTGTCGGTGTCATCTGGAGATATCCGAAAAAGTCATCAAAACCAATGGCCTTTCCCGTTTTGACAGAAACCATCGGACAAAAATACATGCGCCCAACATCTGAAACATATGCATCAATCGAATACTGCTGTCCCTCCATAAATTCTTCGACCAACACTTTTGGAATGCCGTTGCCTCCATCGGCTTTGTACACAGCTTCGATTTCTCGGAATACTTTTTTCAAAAAATCTGAGAGTTCTTCTTTGTGATAGCAAATACCGACGAGTCTGCTGGCAGCAAGCCCTGCGGGCTTTACAATGACAGGAAAGGTAAGTGTATCGATGATTGTCTTTATACTCTTTTTTTCCGTATCTTTCACCACCATGAATGCCGGGGTAATACTTTTATCATAATTGCGAAGATGCTTTCTCATCGCAATTTTATCGGTTGCCCACAGAAGTGAGGTCTCTGTTGGAGTGTGAACAAATGGGACATATGGCACGACGCGCGCCAATGCAGAAATTTGATCTTCACTTCGTGTCGTCAGGACAAGAATTTCATCTTGTAGAGGAATGAGTGCCTCATGTAATGCTGCATCTGAGGAAAAATCACATGGGATGACGATATCGAGCTTGTCTACGATTTTTTCAGTAAATTCATCCAGTTTTGTTTTGGAATCATAAATCAACGCTAATCTGAATTTTCTGTCTTCAGTTTTTTCAAACTCTTTGAGGGCATAATACATGTGCGGGAAGAGTTTTCCAACATACAGAAGGATATTCTTTTCCTTTGTCACCTCTGTTGGCTTGACCACCTTTATCATGTGATCATAAAGCTTGCCCACAAGTGTGAGAGGGACAAGAAAGTTGTCTGAAGTTTTTTTCATAGAATGTACGCCGAAGTATAGCAGATATCTTTGATTTGTCAATGGCTAGGCAAAGAAAAAACGCTTTATTTAGCGTTTTTTCGTAATGTTGCGAGGGAGAATATCCGGGTATGTATCTATGATTGTCTGTATCCCTTTTTTGTTGAGCAGCCCTTCTTGGGCGCCAAATTTTTGGATCACCCCCCCGGCATTTGCCGTCCCCCATTGCATGGCCTCTTCGAGTGATTTTTTTTGCATAAGGGCTGCCAAAAATCCACTGGTAAATGCATCGCCGGCACCTGTTTTTGCCTTTGCTTCGATTGGGTATGGCGGCATGTGAAGGACAGAGCCAGCTTGCGACCCGTAGGCTCCTTGTACTCCATCAGTGATCACAATGGTCTTTGGCCCTTTGGCATGAAGGGACATGAGGAGGGTCTGGATACTCGTCCGATTGGTACTTCCTGCCAATTTGGCAGCCTCTTCTTTATTCACCATGAGGACAGCGACTCTTGGAAGTATGTGTTGAATACTTTCAAGGCCATGTGCAAACTGGTAGGATCCTGGATTCATCGCAAGCTGCACATCAGGATGCGCCTTGAGATACGTGACCAATTGTTTTTGGAGTGTTTCAAAACTTGCACCAAGGGAAGTGTAATAGATCCATTTGGTATCTGGCAATGTACCAAGCGCATACGTTCGCTTTGCATGATACGAAAGAATGGTCCGTTCACTCCCATAATTGAGCACTACCGAATATCGTGTTTCTTGCTCTTTGTGAATATGCACTAAGGATAGATCAACATTCTTTTTTTTGAGTGCTTCCAGAATGACTTGGCCATTAATATCGTCACCAATTTCCGTAAGGATGGAGGTTTTGAGTCCCAATTTTCGAGCGCCTACGGCAACATTGGCGGCATTGCCACCTACGTCATGCGTACTTTGATTGATGGACATTTTTTCTGCGTAATCAAAACAAATCCGCTTTTTCTCCGGGTCAATATGACAATGAGATGTCTGCTCATCCAAAACAAAAAAAATATCTACGAGGGCATCTCCTATGGTAATGAGGTCAAACATATGCAATAAACAACTAACAATTAGCAATTAACAATCTTTCTGCAAGGGATATTGTTAATTGGTATTCTTATTTTTTTCAAGATGTTTTGTGCGGACAAATGTTTTGTAGCGTTGGAGGTCTTCTGGACTGTGCTTGTGGATTCCCATCATGATTTCGATAAATTCCACGAGTGAGGCTACGGCTAGTGCGCCCATGGCAATTGTGAACACAAGATTCTGAATATAGAGCGCGTAGATCAGCAGTCCACCAGTTCCGACAAGTCGTACAAGATCTTGTCGATGTTCTTTTTCGATAAACACCGCATACACCAACAATATAATAGAGAGTCCTGCACCTACAAAAATCCATGTTTCAGCAACAGAGGTTGGGAGGAGGGGGAGAAAGGATTCGAGGAGCATATATTTGAAGCTAGGAACCAGACACTAGGAACTAGTTTTTTTGATGAGAAATAATTCGTAGATGCTGGCGAGAGTGAAGATTATTTGAAGGGGGATGAAGATGGGGTCTCTTAAATACGAACTGTAGGCAAGCAGGAGAAGACCTCCTATGATGAAGACCATATTCCTCGTCATTGCCTTGCGAGTGATCACGCCGTAGGTGATGAAGAGGAGGCCAAAGGCTCCGAGTATCTTAAAAATCATACGTTTAAGGTCGCTAAGGTTTCTGAAGTTTGTAAGGTTTTTAGGCTTTAGAAACATTAGTAACCTTAACAACATTAGAAACTTCTATATACATAGTCTATCAAAAATGCACTAAAAAATAAATAGTCCACCAGAACGGTGGACTATTTATTTTTTTAGAAATGTGTTATTTGCTATTTGTTTTTTGTTATTTGTCAGCCGGTTCCCACCGATTGATATAGTCTATCGCAGAGAGCGCTGCTGTTGCGCCATGCCCGGCTGAGATAATAATTTGTTTATATGGGATATCGGTGACATCACCCGCAGCAAACACGCCTGCACAGGTAGTCTCGCATTTGAGTGATACCTCGACTTCACCAAGTGCATTTTTTTTTCCACATGATACAAAGGATGAATTTGGGATCATGCCAATGTGTACCATGACGCCGTCTGTTGCCACTTCTTTTGATGCTTGTGTGGTCGAGTCAGTATAGCGAAGCCCTGTGACAAAGTCTGTCCCAAGAATATCAGTCGTATTTGCGTTGTATATGATTTCTACATTCTCGAGTGCTTTTACTTTATTCACGAGGACGGTTTCTGCTTTTGGAAAGCCGCCTTGGGTTTTTGGATCATCTGGATACTTGGTCACAAGGTATACTTTGCTTGCAATGCCAGCCATCATGAGGGCTGATTCTACAGCAGCATTTCCAGCCCCAATCGTTGCTGTTGTTTTTCCTTTATACAGCGGTCCATCACAGACAGTACAGTAGGTGACACCTTTGTTTTGCAATGTTTGCTCGCCTGGGATCGTGAGATGACGTGGATGAATCCCACTTGCGATGATGACTGCTTTTGTGTGATATTGCTTTTCTTCTGGACCGTACTTTGCATGCACAATGTGGATATTTCCTTCCTGAGTGATTTTTGTCACTTCGTGTCCATTGTGAATTGCGACACCATAGCTCTCGGCATGTTTTTGGAATTGCGCTGCGAGTTCGACTCCATTGGTGTGTTCAATGCCAAGCCAGTTTTCTACTTCTCCTGAACGTGACACTTCTCCGCCGATATCCATGCTGACAATGATAAAGTTCAGATTTCTTCGGGCAGCGTAAATAGAAGCGGAGAGGCCGGCAGCGGATGCGCCGATGATGACGAGGTCGAGTAATTCCGTTGATGGTTGTTTGGGCATATCAAGACAAAGTAAGACTAAAAGATTGTTTTTCAACTGCGTTGAAAAAAGATTGAAAGATTATTTACTTTGAAGATTCTTTATATAGAGATTTAAACTCTGTGTGAGCATTGTATAGCGTCTGTTCAAATCTGTAAATGTGGATTGTTTTATATAATCACGTCCGTAGGCAACTGCAAGATGACTACGAGTTTCTACTATTTCACCACGTGCAATATACAGAACGCGGACTTTATCTTTATATGCGTAACGTCCATGTGACTCTGCGATATTTGCAATGATAGCATTTGCGGAACGTTTTAGTTGGTCACTGAGAGCATAGCGTTCATCTGAAGGAAAAATAATTTTTTAGTCTTTCGTCAATTTCTCGATAAGCTCCCTCATACGAGCAACATTCTCCGCTGGCTTTCTCTCATTTCCAAAAATTGCACTGCCAGGGCACACGGCATTTACTCCGGAACCGACAATATCTTCGAGTGTTTCTTCGTTCACGGCACCATCGAGTTCTATAAAAAGATGTGGAAATCGTTTTCGTGCTTCTTGTATTCTTTCTATTGTTTCTGGAATAAATCGTTGTCCTTGTTTTCCTGGGACGACGCCCATGAACATGAGTGCATCAATATCTTCGATAAGGTCATCGACGACATCAATAGATGTTTCAGGATTGAGCACAAGTCCAACTTCCCAGCCATAGGATTGCACTTGCGACAAAATGTCTGCAATGTTGTCTGGATCAGATTCATAATGCACGAGCACACGTTTTACTTGTGGCACTTCTTCCCAGATACGAATTTCCTCGAGAGGATCTTCTACCATGAGGTGAAGTTCACAGTCGATATGCAATCGCTCACTCACGACGTCTGGATCAGCCCATGTATCATTTGGGACAAATTTTCCGTCGGCGATATCGAGCTGAATCATGGGAAGAATTTGTTCTACTGATTGTGACCAGGCAATGAATGTTGCTTCATCTGGGACGAGGATGGAGGGAATTATTTGTATCATAGCGTTTACGATAAATCGTGGTATGTAGTTTCTAACAATGGAATCAATATTGCGGAGAAAGATTGAAAGATTATATTCCGACTACGTCGGAATAAGATTAAAAGACTAAAAAATTAATCTTCCAGTCTTTTTTGCGAAAGCAAAAAGCAATCTTCTAATCTTTCTTCGTATCAAGTGCTGCCACTTTCGTGAGCCTCCGGACGTGTCTTTCCTCACCACTAAACTCCGTCTCCAGCCACTTCTTCACCACTGCCATTGCATGATCTTCTGTAAGATGATCTGCTGCAAGAGCGAGGATATTGGTATTGTCATCTTTCATCATAGATTCTGCTGCATCGATATTGTACCCAATTCCACAGCGGATATGTTGCACTTTATTTGTAACAATACACACGCCGATACCATTGCGACAAATGACAATTCCGCGACCACCTTCCTCACTTACTTTTTTTGCGAGCGGCACAACATAGTCTGGATAGTCATCCGTTTCGTCGTATTCGTCTGGACCCATGTCTTCTACTTTGAGCTTGAGTTCATTTTCAATATATCGGACAAGGCGTTTTTTCAATTTGTGGCCGCCGTGATCGGAGGCGATGGAGAGATTCATAAAAAATTTCTAATTTCAAATTACTAATTTCTAATAAATTATTTTTGATATGTCCATTGTAGCATAGGGGAGGGATGTTTCAAGAGGAAGAGATACTTGACATCCCCAAGAAAATATTGCTAAATGGTGTGTAGGTTAGTCCATTGCGTAGGAGGTGTCCGTGTACAGAGATATCACTTTACTGGTCTCCTCTGCAAAAGCAGGAGATCAGCGCGCATTCGAGAGATTGTGTCGGGTGTTGTCCCCATATATTCAGAAAGTGTTGGCTCCTTTCTATAAACTCATTGACCTGGAGGATGTCATACAAGACGTGTTTTTGAAGATATGGAGGAGTCTCTCCCATTATCAGGATGAAAAATTCACTTTCTACTCCTGGGTACGCATATTGGCAGAGAGAGCTGCCATTGACCATATCAGATCACGACACAAAAATCGTTATCGGTCTGGTCAACGCATTCTTGGTCCAGCGATGTCAAAGGTGGTGTATGAACACCAACTTGCTTTTTCAGACCAAGAGTCGAGTATCATCGAGAATACGGCAGGAGAAACGACGCACCCTGTTTTATTCAAGGAACGTATATTCGAGCATTTGATGAGCATTCTTCAGCTGTTGCCACCCAGGCAGGGTATGGCATTGCAACTGCACGTCATTGAAGGGCTTCCTGGAGATGAAGTCGCAGAAATGATGGAGTGCACACTCGGTACTGTCCATGCGTTGGCAAGTCAGGCCAGAGACACATTTGTCCAACTTGCCAGGAAGCATAAGTGCTTGGACATCTTGCGTGAGTTTGCAGGTCTTGAGTTTGATTCACCTGCCATGAAAGCTGCAAAAGGTTCGAGATCTCGGGTCAGGCGCAAGAAGACCAGTGTTGCACTTTCAGAACAAGCATCACAAATAACCCAAAGAGCTGAGCTTCAGGATGCTGTCTCAACTCGAGAGTTTGTGCTTGAACTATGGCTTCAGCCACTTGTGCTGAATCTATGAACCCGCAAGGCAGGAAGACTTGTGGGCATACAAAAGGACCGTAATGATACGGTTTTTTTGTTTTTTTTACTATTGACAAAATCCACTTTTTTTGTTTATATAGCTCGAACGCTCTTTTACAACGTCGTGCGTCGAATAGTTCTTATTTTTATGTAAAATAAGATTTATTCGTCGTACGACAACAACCTGCCCATAGGAGGGAAGATGGGTTCAAGCAAAAGAAACCGAAGTTTCGGGCGAAGGGTTCGTTCTGAAATTGGTGACAAATTCGGTAACAAACAACGATTCCACTATAGTGATTTGAGAGTACTTTTTCCTGGAGTAAATCTCGGCCAGCTCCGAGAGGTGCTTGCACGCGAGGTGAAGCTAGGAAATGTCGTGTCTCTTGGTGATGATTGGTTCAGACATGTTCGAGAAGAACCTGTATTTGACGACATTCGTCAAGGAACACCATCCCAAGTGATCAGTGAAGTCGAAGCATCTCACCCCGAGGTCTCTGGGGAAGAAACATCGCATGAGGAGGTTCACGTGGACAATGCGCCAAAGAAATTGAGCGGTTTTAGCGGCGACTCGATGCGTCGAGCACAGTTACTGCAGGCCGTAAGAGAAGAAATCAGTGCGGTCACTCAGAAAGATCCCAAGGCAGAGCCCCGGGTAACCGTCGCGGAACTCATTCCTAGGTTGCAGGGACTCAAGGAAGACCCTTGGCCGCAGATGGATCCACTGTCTGAGGGAGCAAATTACGGGCGTTGCGTCATGTCAATGGTCAACTCTATGGAGGAGCTGACTCCCGTTCGAGTTGATCGCCCGAGGTCTCCCTGGCGCATTGGTCTGGCTGTGGAGGCTGTGGGCGAAGGCTCTGACATGGTCCTCCCGGTTTCGTCTGAAGATCTGCCACGAGATGAATCTGGTGTTTCGCCTGAGGGCAATGACGGCATCGACCGCACCTTCGACACACCCACACCTGTGGCGATGCCGGAACTGACGGATGCGCTGGTCACTGATCTGCGTGTCCAGTGTGGTGCTGGGTCGTTCGACTTTGCACGCGTCTACGCTGCACTGCACAATTGGGATGAGGATGCCTTCGCTCGTACTCTGGGTGGCCGGGAACGTGCTCTGAAAATGTTCGCTGCGCTTTTGAAGATGGGCATCATCCGAAAATCTTCGTTCGACGCGATGTACTCATTTGTCCCCGTGGAGAGCGACGAGACGACACGACTCCGTGAGGAAGTCACGCTGCTTCGGGACAAGACCGCATCTCTCGAGGAGCAGCTTGAAGCGCTCCAAGCAGAGCTTGATGCTGTCCGTGGAGAGCACGACGAGGCTGTTCAGCGTGCTGATCAGTTGAGTGCAAGGCTTCTGGATACTCTAAATAAGTTGGGCGATACACAGTGTGTGCTTCAGCAGGAGCGCCTCGATCACCAGACAACCAAGGATTCTCTTGAGTTGATGACGGCATCACGAGACGAAGCGATTCAACGAGCTGAGTATGAAGAAAGGGACGATGTGCTGCCAGACGGTGATGCTAATCCCGCGCTACTGGCTCATCTTCATCGGCTTCGTTCCCTGAACGATCATCTGCAAGCGCGTCTCAACCATCTCCTCGAGTGTGATGGTGATATGGACCCGTTTTACAACTCACCTGTGTTGAACAAGCCGGCGGAGCGAGTCGCTTCTGGTGACAACGGGCTCGTTCAGCTTCTGCAATCTCAGCTCGCAGCTGCGCAACAGCAGAACGTTGAGCTCATGAATCATATGACGGCTCTTGCTCAGCAGGCGATCGCTTCGAGCGGCAACGTCGCTCAGACTGTTGGCGAGGCCGTAGCTTCAGCGATGGAGCAGCTCCTGAGCCGAGTCAATGTTCGGCAGGGCGAACAGAAGTAACTCCCAGGCTCTCCGCCACGCGCAATGATGCGCAGGCGGAGCGACGGGACAGACGACGTCGGTCGGCATGCATCACGCATGACCGACCGACACATTCAAAAAAACAGAAGTGTATCTTCTGTTTTTTTGTCGATCGTTTTTACGGAGTATAAAAATGTTACTTTCTTTGTAAAAGCAATAACACCAAGCCGGTCATTTTTTCTTTGTCCTTTGGGTTACTCTCGGCGATGAGAAGAGTCAGCGCTGTCAAAGATGCTGGTGTCATATTGGCGGACAATATACCCGCTTTGTTCAAAAACCAGACAAAACAAAATGCTCCGGTTCTTTTATTTCCATCCACAAAAGGATGATTTTTGACCACAAAGTACAATAAATGTGCAGCCTTTTCTTCTACCGTTTCATAGACATTTTTGCCAAACAAAGATTGAAAAACATTTCCGACAATTGCCTCTACAGCATGTTGTTTCCTCTCTTGGGCAAAAATTTCAGTGGCTTGTTTTTTGGACAACAATTTTTTCTTCAATTCCGCTATTGCTTCGGAGAGTTCTTTCGCAGTAATGATAATTTTTTCTTTGTTGAGTCCTTTTTTTGGGAATGTCTCTGTATCATAGGAGTTAAGAGAAAACCATGTACCTGCAAACATGTGTATCAATTCCAGAATATCTTTTGTTTGAATTGAAGTATGTTCTGGTAATAACATGTTCACATCTTCTACCGCCTGCAAAAATGACGCATAGTTTTGTTTTATTCTTTTTTTATTTATTGTATAGCCATCTAGCAAGTGCTTCCTCAAAACGTCTGTTGCCCATTTTCTGAATTCTATAGCTTTAGCAGAATTGGTACGATACCCGACTGCCAAAAATAGATCCAAAGAATAAAATTGAACTGGTTTGTCTGAATTTGCAATGTGCATTTTTTGCACATTGCTTTTTTTGTCTACTTCACCTGTCTTCAGGATGTTATGAATATGTCTCGTTACTACAGAACGGTCAATTCCAAAAACCTCGGCAATTTGTTTTTGCGTACCCCAAATAGTCTCTCTATCAATATCACCTCGAAATTCAATTTTACCATTCTTGGCTTGGTAAATTATCAATTGCTTTTTGCGCTCTTTTTTCATACAGATGTTTCTTACTCAAACTATACCATAAAATGTACAAAAATTCTTGAAGAGGATGTCAGAGTGTGTTCTATTTTTTTCATGTTATGGGTGGCGACAGTAGTATGAGTTGAAGAGGGTATGAGAGGGCATAGCTTTTTCATTCTATTGACAACAAAGCAATTTTTTATTACTGTATAGATAACAATTACAACAACGCTCGACCTGCAATCAACAGGGAGCCGTGATACCACAATCGTAGTACCACAAAGGTACACGATAAAGTCACGACGCGTTGGGAGAAGAACCCGCGCCTTTCACGAAAGGCGGGGTATAGACCTTTCCGGGTAAGCCCGTTATCGCTGTAATGAGCACCATATCAGGGTGGTACCGTCCGCAAGGGCCCCTGAGTACGCGGTGTTTTTTTATTTAAGAATGCTTGGAATGCCGAGAAAGCTTAGAAAGCCTAGCCTTCTGAGCCTTCCAAGCTTTATGAGCCTTTCAAATATATGCCTTACGACGCATCTCAACACGAACAAGACATTCTCGCATTTTGGAAAGAGAACGACACGTTCCAAAAATCTATTGATCAAAGACCAGAGGACAAGCCGTATGTATTTTTTGATGGTCCACCATTTGCAACGGGGCTTCCTCACTATGGGCACATCGTTGCCTCTGTGATGAAAGATGTCGTGCCACGATACCAAACAATGAAAGGACATCGTGTCAATCGTGTGTGGGGATGGGATTGTCATGGATTGCCAATCGAAAACATTGTTGAAAAAGAACTTGGCACAAAAAGTAAAAAAGATATTGAGGACATGGGTGTTGAAAAATTCAATGAACTCTGTCGTTCAAAAGTGCTTGGCTATGTGAGTGAATGGGAAAAGACCATTCATCGTCTCGGACGCTGGGTAGATATGAAACATGCGTATCGCACGATGGATAAGGAGTATATGGAATCTGTGTGGTGGGTGTTCAAAGAACTTTGGGATGGTGGATATATTTACAAAGGCTATAAGCCGATGCATATTTGTCCACGGTGTGAGACGACGCTGTCACAACAAGAAGTAAGTGAAGGNNTTGCTCGCATGGACGACGACGCCATGGACATTGCCGGGAAATGTGTTGATTGCTGTTGGAGAAGATTTGGAATATACGATTGTAAAATTGGGCGATGCACACTTCATCGTTGCAAAGGATCTCGTCATGACAAATTTTGAAGGAAAAGAATTTGAAGTGATGTCACAAGTGCATGGAAAAGATTTGGCAGGGCTGTACTATGAGCCATTGTTCCCATATTACGCTGACAGTGAAAATAGTTTTCGTGTCGTGACAGCAGACTTTGTGACCACCGAAGATGGAACCGGACTTGTGCATCTTGCACCTGCATTTGGAACAGACGATTACGAAGTATTCAGAAAAGAACATGTTCCATTTATCCAGCATGTTGGCATGGACGGCGTCTTCAAAAAAGAAGTAACTGATTTTGCAGGATTGCATGTGAAGCCAGTAGAGGATCATATGGCAACAGATATTGAGATAGTAAAATGGCTTGCACATAATGGAAAACTTTTTGCAAAGAAAAAATACGAACACAGCTATCCACACTGTTGGCGTTGTGATACTCCACTCTTGAATTACGCAACTGACAGTTGGTTTGTAGATGTCACAAAAGTAAAAAAGACAGCACTCAAACTTGCTGAAGATATCAATTGGTCGCCAGCACATATGAAGGAAGGGCGATTTGGAAAGTGGCTCGAAGGCGCACGTGATTGGTCTATTTCTCGTCAGCGTTTTTGGGCATCGGTGATCCCTGTGTGGCAAAGTGAAGATGGAGATCAAATATGTATTGGATCAGTAGAAGAACTCGAAACATTGTCAGGACAAAAAGTAGATGATTTGCACAAACATGTCGTTGACAAGATCACATTCGAAAAAGATGGCAAGACATACACNNACACGTGCGTGGTTTTATTATCTCCACATCATCGCAAGTGCCATCAAAGGAAAACCGGCATTTAAAAATGTGATTGTAAACGGAATTGTTTTGGCAGAAGATGGAAAGAAGATGAGTAAAAAATTGCAGAACTATCCGGATCCAAATAAGATCCTCGAACAATATGGTGCTGATGCTCTGCGATACTATCTCGTCACGTCGCCAGTCATGCAGGCTGAGAATCTTAGTTTTGCAGAGTCGGGCGTTCGAGAAGTGTACAACAAAGTCGTGAATACATTGTGGAATGTCGTGGAATTCTACAATATGTTTGCTGACCAACATTCAACATTCGACATTCAACATTCTTCTGATCATGTGCTTGATCGTTGGATACTTGCGCGACTAGGAGAATTGAAGCGCGATGTAACAAACGGCATGGAAGCATATAACTTACCGGAAGCAAGTCGTCCTATCATGGATTTTGTGCTTGATCTGTCACAGTGGTATCTTCGTCGCAGTCGTGATCGATTCAAGTCTGATGATGAAGCAGAAAAAAACTCTGCAGTAGAAACGCTTGGCTATGTGCTTCTTGAACTCAGTAAAGTAATGGCGCCGTTTACGCCGTTTATTGCAGAAAAGATTTATCAGACAGTGAACAGTGATCAGAGATTAGAGAACAGTGAGTCAGTGCATCTTGCTGAGTGGCCGGTAGTAGAAGAAGATTTTCTATTTGATAACATTGGTTTATTGGAGACAATGAACATGTTGCGAGAATCATCCAGTGTTGCAAATGGACTTAGAAAAGAAAATAAAATTTCTACAAGGCAGGTATTAAGTGAATTAATTTTTACTGGTGATTTTTCGTGTGAGTCGGGAATGATTCCTTCTTTTGAAAGTCTCTTTGCAGAAGAAATCAACGTTAAACATGTTGTGTTTAAAAAATTACAAGGCGAATCAACTATTCGAGAAATTAAAGGAATGGCGGATGAAAAATGGAAAGTAAGTGAAACGAATAGAGTTGTTGTTGCATTGAATACAGAATTAACTGATGCTCTCAAAAACGAAGGTCTCCTTCGAGAAGTCGTCCGTGCAGTAAATCAAATGCGAAAGGATCAAGGGCTGACGCGTGAGGATCGTGTGGTGTTGTCATACAAAACAGATGATGCACTTTTGCAATCAGTCTTCACAGAATTCAAAGACGAGCTTATGTCGAGCGTACTTGCTGATGATGTCGTAGAAGGAAGCGGGGAGAAAGTAGAACTTTCTGGAAGTGTGGTTGAGCTAGGATTGAAGAAGGTGTAGCTCTTCAATAGCAAGAAAAGATTCGCTGCAAAAGGCGAGTCTTTTTTGATAGCCTCCCTTCCTTATCAGGGGACACTGATCCCGACGACACGAAGTGCGTTCGGGACGAAGGAGGGGATTGAGGGGAGGTTACGCAGAAGCAAGAATGGTGGTAATCCTCAACCCTACCTCCTGTCCTCCTTCCCTTAAAAAGGAAAGAGGAACGTGCTACATAGAACGTTGTAGAAAGAAAGTCCTCCCCAGATAAGGGGAGGACTTTCCCGCAGAGACGGGATCCCATCTCTGCGGGAAAGTGGGGTTGCGTGGTTGAACAGATGATATTGACAAATTTTCTTTTATCTGCTAGGTTTTTGTGATATATATACTGTGCCGAACTTCATGCGTTGTGTTTTTTTAGAAAAATATAGCGCATGTGGCTCGCTGGTGACCGAGCTGCTGCTACCGCGCAAGATTTGCGTGGATGCTCTTTTTGTCACTTCCCTTTGGAGGGGAAATGAAGCCCAACGACGTTTTTTCAGTCGCCTTCGGACGCGCCCTCAGGGCATGTCAGTCTGGCAACGCACCCGAAGCGCTCCATCTGGAGATCATCGCCCGTCTCTCGGGCGGTGCACGCAATGTGGACGTCGCCGGTGACACCGCCGAGCGACGGATCATCGAGTGCTGCAGCGAGGAGGGAAGCTGAGATGAAGAAGATGGACTGGCGTCCGACTTCGGACGTCCACCACTACAAGTTCGGTGCGTTCACCGTTCGGGTTCGTTCGAACTTCGGGCACTTCATGGCCCGCTGGGCGATCGACGTCATCGGCAAGGTCTCCCGGGACTTGCGCTGGGAGCCGGTCAAGCTGAAGAGCTGACGCTCACCACACCCACAACCCACGGCCGCCGCCGGGACAACCAACCGACGGCGTGAAGAGAGGAACAATGGCTTTCCAGCAAGCCATACTGCGTCGCAACGCGACGCCCGGGGAGAGAAATCTCAAGAGGCGCCGGTCACCCGCCTCTCATCTTATTCTTTCGAAGTTCATTGGAGAAAGTAAGATATAAAAAAGCCCGATACAGACGGGTTTTTTTGTTTCTTGAAAAACGGTTGACGGGTAGCCGATCACTGGGTAGAATGACTTTGTACCTAACCACCTAAACTCTAATACTCGTAAACTATGAAGATGTACACCATCACAGACTCTCTCAAAAGTGAATGTCTGATCCTCCCATTGTTCGAAGGAGAAAAATTGTCAAAGGAAACTCTTGCGCATGACGAAACGCTCAGTGCAGGTATTGCCCGCGCAATGGAGCTCGAAGATTTCGAAGGAAAAAAATTGCAAACGACCCTTCTCTATACCGGTGAAAAGGAAACGCCTCGTGTCCTTCTGATTGGTCTTGGGAAGAAAAAAGATCTGAATGTTCGCACGTGGAAGCACGCCGTCGGTGCGTCAGTGATTTTTTTGCAAGGGAAAAAATATACATCGCTTGCAATGGTTATTCCAGATGACGTAACAAAACTATTTGGCACAAAAAAGGCTGCACGACAAACGGTGCTTGCAGTCGGACTTGCAAGTTATGCATTTGATGAACACAAAAGTGAAAAAGATGCACGCGTTGATCCATTGAAACATCTCGCATTTCTCAATATCTCGGGCAATGAAAAACGTGCATGGCAAAGTGGTATGGAAGAAGGGGACGTATTGAGTGATGCTATCAATGACACACGACATCTTGCAAATACACCACCGACTATTATGACTCCTGTGTTTCTTGCAAAAGCAGCACAAAAAGTTGGGAAAATATTACCTTCGGTAAGAGTGAGTATATTAGGAAAAGCCGAAGCAAAAAAACTTGGTATGGGATGTTTTCTGGGTGTTGCTCAGGGATCTGCTCTTCCTCCACAATTTATTATTATGGAATATCAGGGAGGAAAGAAAACAGAAAAGCCAACAGTGCTGGTAGGAAAAGGGATTACATTTGACTCTGGTGGATTGTCACTGAAGCCAAGTGCGTATATGACAGATATGAAGTTTGATATGCTTGGCGCGGCAACTGTGCTCGGTACCATTCGTGCTGCAGCAGCGCTTGGCATCAAAAAAAATATTGTTGGCCTCATGCCTGCGTGTGAAAATATGCCGGGAGGAGAATCGTATCGACCGGACGATATTCTTGTGAACATGGAAGGAAAGACTGTCGAAATTGGCAATACGGATGCAGAAGGACGATTGATTTTGTGTGATGCACTTTCATACGCAAAGAAATTTCATCCAAAAGAAGTCATTGATTTTGCAACACTCACGGGTGCGTGCATGGTAGCTCTTGGCAATGAACGATCTGGTCTGTTTTCACACGACACCTCGATGGTAGAAAAAATGATGAAAAGTAGTGAAGAAACAGGAGAACAACTCTGGCATCTTCCGCTCGGCGAAGAATATACCGAAGCAATCAAAAGTGAAGTCGCTGATGTCTCAAATGTTGGAGACGTTGGTGGACGTGGATATGCTGGGGCATCGACTGCGGCAGCCTTTCTTGAATTTTTTACAAAGAATTTTGAGACAGGAGAATCTGCATATCCATGGGCACACATCGATCTATCATGCAGTTATTATGGTGGCAAAGGAAAGCCATGGATTCGACATGGTGCCAATGGTTTTGGTATTGAGACGATGATAGAGTATTTGTCATAAGTGAATATGAGAAGGCCTCGCGGACAAGAAGATCCTGAGCTTACAAAAGCTATGATGGAAGCTATATTTCCATCTGAACAAACTCAACCGCAATCTGTTGGTATTGGAGAAGATGAACCTACTGATCAAATACCGGCTATCGAGTCTGAAAGTAGCGAAGAAGAATTGTTTGAAGATTTTGTTTTGGAGGTGCTCGCTTCACGATCTGAATCTGAAGAAGATAAAAAAAAATTATTGAAAGATGCGATGAAGTTTTTTTCTGAAATTCACATCGCTGAGACAGAGGAAGATCTCGAATTGTTGGAGGATCTTGTAGCCCAAATGAGGAGTTTCCCCAAAAGTATTCGCGATGAATTTAGAGAACAAATAGCCGAGAGAAAAGAAATATTAGGTATAACACTGTAATTATGATTTCCTTCCTTACCGGCACGGTTCATGCAAAAGCACACAACACTATTACACTCCTCACCAGTGGTGGTGTTGGGTATGATATCACGCTGACTGGTGTACACGCGGCAGAACTTTCTCTTGGAAAAAATATAGAACTTCATACACATTTGAAAGTATCAGAGCAAGCAATGGATCTCTACGGCTTCAGAACAACAGAAGAAAAATCATTTTTTTCTCTTCTTCTTTCTGTTTCTGGAGTTGGCCCAAAAAGTGCGATGAATATCCTCGCGATTGGATCAATCCATGATATAGAAGATGCTATTCTTCGCGCTGATGCAAAATATCTGTCAGCGGTGCAAGGGATTGGGAAAAAAACTGCAGAGCGGATGGTAGTGGAATTGAAAACAAAAATTCAGAAGAGCACTGGTGGCGCGCAGGCTCGGAATACTGCCGGTGGAAATATCCTTGAAGAGGTGATTGATGGACTTGTGTCTATGGGATATTCTAAAGAAGATGCGCGAGCTGCCGCACTCTCATGCGATGCCGACGGCAAGTCGACAGAGCAACTGTTGCGTGATGCTTTACAAATAGTAGCGAAATAAAAAGATAAAAAAACATCGGCATTGCCGATGTTTTTTTTGTTTCTTCTTGTACGTGATTATTCTACATCTTCAATTTCTCCGAGCAGGAGTGCCATACCGACGACTGTGTCGCCTTCAGCTTTGAATCGCATGATACGGACACCTTGTGTTGCACGTCCAAGTGTAGAGACAGATTTCAATGGTACGCGGACGACTTGTCCTTTTCGTGAAATCAAGAGCGTATCTTGGTTTTCCGTATTATTGATGACACGCATACTGATGATCGGACCTGTCTTTGCCGTCACTGCCATAGTTTTGATACCGCTTCCTCCACGACCTTGGACTTTGTATTCATTGAGTTCTGTTTTCTTTCCAAGACCATTTTCTGAAATGACGAGCATCTCGAGGACTTTTATTTTGACAAGTTCTGGAGAAACTACATCCATTCCGACGACTGTGTCATTTGATTTCAATTTCATGCCACGGACACCTTTTGCGGTGCGTCCCATTGGACGGAGGCCACTTTCTTTGAATCGGATTGCTTGTCCTTGGCTGGTCGCGATGATGATGTCATCTTTGCCACTCGATGGACGAACCCACTCGAGCATATCGTCTTCTGCCAGTTTGAGTGCAATCAATCCTGATGCACGAACTTTCTTAAAATCTTCAAGCGCAGATTTTTTTATCGTTCCCTTGTTTGTTACCATGACAAGGTTTTTGTATTTCAGCACATCATCCATGGAGAGGATCACAGACACATTTTCATTTGGTGCAAGCTGGAGGAAGTTTACCAGTGCTTGTCCTTTTGATGTCCTAGTCGCCTGTGGGACGTCGTAGGCACGGAGCTGGAAGACACGACCACGAGTGGTAAAGAAGAGGAGATTGTCATGGGTATTGGTTGCGATCAAATGTTCGATGACGTCTTCTTCCTTTGTAGTGAGTCCTATGACACCTTTGCCACCACGAGCTTGTGTTTTGAAGGTGTCTGCTGGCATACGCTTAATGTAGCCATCTCGGGTTGCCATAATAATGGTCGCTTCGTTTGCCACGAGGTCTTCCATTTTGAATTCTTGCACGCCATGTGCAATGATTTGTGTTTTTCTTTCACTCCCAAATTGTGTTTTGATTTCTTGCAATTCGGTTTTGACCACGCCAAGGATTCTTTTTTCACTGGCAAGGAGTGCTTCGAGTTCTTTGATGAGAGCCATTTTTTCTTTCAATTCATCTTCAATTTTCTTTCGTTCGAGGTTTGCCAATTGTTGCAAACGCATTTCGAGGATAGCTACGGTTTGACGTTCAGAAAATTTGAATTGTTTCATCAAGTTTATCTTTGCTTCATCTTTGTCTTTTGATTTTCGGATCGTACTAATGATTTGATCGATTTTATCGAGTGCCATTTTCAATCCTTCGAGAATGTGTGCTCGTTCTTTTGCTTTATCGAGATCAAATTGTGTACGTCGCTTGATGACTTCTTCTCGGTGTTTGATATATTCTTCGAGCACGGTCTTCAAGTTCAAGAGTCGTGGCTGAATTCCATCCACGAGTGCGATCATGTTTACGTGAAATGTTGTTTGGAGTTCTGTCAATTTGAAAAGTTTGTTCAAGACTTTTTTTGGATAGGCATCTTTTTTGAGTTCTACGACAATGCGAACACCGTCTTTGTTTGATTCATCACGCAAGTCTTTGATACCTTCAATTTTCTTTTCTTGTACAAGAGTCGCAATTTTTTCAATCAATTTTGCTTTGTTTACTTGGTAGGGGACTTCATGAACCACGATATTGTTTGACCCTGTTTTTCCTTCGATAATATCTGTTTTTGCTCGGATGACAATGCCACCACGACCAGATGCATAGGCAGAAAGAATATCTGGTTTACTATAAATAATACCTCCGGTAGGAAAGTCTGGTCCTTTGATAAATTCGTTGAGTTCTTCGACGGACGCTGTTGGATGTTCTATCAAGTGGATGGTTCCGTCACAGAGTTCTCGGAGATTGTGTGGAGGAATGTTTGTCGCCATACCGACTGCAATACCCATGCTTCCATTGAGAAGAAGGTTTGGCAATCGTCCTGGCAAGACGCGTGGTTCTTTATTGGAAGAATCGTATGTTGGTGCAAAATCGACGGTTTCTTTTTCTATATCAAACAATAATTCTTCTGCAATCTTTTGCAATTTTGCTTCGGTATAACGCATGGCCGCAGCGTTGTCGCCGTCCATCGAACCAAAGTTTCCTTGACCAAAGACAAGTGGATCTCTCATGGAGAAATCTTGTGCCATGCGGACAAGAGAATCATAAATAGCAGAGTCACCGTGCGGATGGTATTTTGCCATCACTTCACCGACGACGTGTGCTGATTTTCGAAATTTTGTATTGTGTCTGAGACCAATTTTCCACATCGCATAGAGGATACGGCGGTGTACTGGTTTCAAACCATCACGAACATCCGGCAGTGCACGAGAGACGATGACACTCATGGCGTAGTCGAGATACGATGTACGCATTTCATCGACGAGTTCAATAGGTTCGACATGTCCGATATTGGAAGATGCTTCTTCAGCACTCATTTTTTCGGTTGGTTGGATCATTTTCTTTTTTGCCATAGCTAGGGTGTTGTTGTCGTGTTAGCAGTACTTGTTGGAGTAGAGGATACGTGAGTAGAGAGGATATTGGCAAGGGTGTCGAGTGTTGATGGTGGTGTCTGTGTACCTGTGTTGGTCGTTTCTGTCTCAATATGTTGCAGTGCGGCTGAGGTATCTCTGAGTGATGCTGATTCTGCGGCCTGCGTATCCTGTGCTCCTGCTATTTGCATTGCTTTAGCAAAGTGTTCCCCAACAGTGTTGAGAGGTGTCTCCACTGCATACTTTCCGTTCGCGGCATCATAGAAGACCGTCCGCATGTTCCATCCCCACATGCCAAATATGGTAAGGGTGATGAAGCCAACAGATATCCAGACGATACGCTGTTTTTGTGCATGCCCAGCGTAGTCAGCTGCAACGCGCTCTCGAGGATCTCGTGTTTTTTTTCTTTCTGAGTTATATGGTTCTTCCATGGCATCTCCACTCCCACGGATACTTGCCTCGAGCGCATCGATCGTACTGTCAATATCTTCTTTCAAACGTCCTTGAATTGTCTTTGATTGTTGCTTTCTCATACAGCTTAGTACGTTCCTTCCTTAGGAAGGAGAGGAACCCATATTATTCCTTTGTCAAAACAATCACACGTGTATCTTCTTGCGGTAAATCTTTTTTCTTGATAATAGTCTTAACTTCTTCGACAACATCCTTTGCGCCATAAGCTTTCAAAAATGAGGATACAGGGTCAGCATCAGGATCTATATCACTTTTGAACATCATCGGGATCACAATGCGAGGTTCTACGGCATTCACTGTTTTTACGGCGTCTTCAGCATTGTAGCAGCCATGGCCTCCTACGGGAATGATCAGGACATCAACATCTGCGAGCACTTCGAGCTGCGCATCAGTAAGTTGTTTTGATGCATTTCCCAGATGTCCAACACTGAGATATTCACTATCCACGCGAAGAAATACTTGTCCTTCCTCATGACCCTGTACTGCCGTCACAAGAACTCCTTTTGTCTCGCATTCTCCGGGTGTTGTGAGGACAAATGGATCACCTGAAAGCGTGATAGAATTTTCTTCCCCACGCGTGTAGAGACCTAGCTGTGGAGAAAGACTGCGAGGAAAGTTTCCTTTTTCTGGTCTATATGGATCAATGACAACGGTTACGTCCTCATCAATAGGTTTTGTTTGGATTTTTATTGCGGAATTGCCGAGCCAAGAGATATGCATAGTGATTCAAAAACAGAAAAATAGTGCCTCTATTATAGGGGAAATGGGGGTTTCGTGCAAGTACGTACATGTTGTTTTTTGGTTGACAAATATGTATATAGCTGTTATATTTTTGTATCGTTTTACAGGAGGGGAAAACGTGCTTGTGTTCAAGGTAGACAGCGTCGATCAGCTTCTTGTGGCCATTGGGACATGCCGTCCTTCTCCTCAGTCCGAGGGGCCTGTGGTTGTCAAGATCGAGTTTCCTGATGGGAGAACCATCGTCGGTGCTTACTATGATGTCGGAGGACCTAAGTTTCACAGGCCAGACGCTGAGACCGTATTCCAGGTATTCTTGGATGAATTTCTTGGTTGGTTTACACCATTGGTCACTCGGCTCCTCATAGAGGGGGTGACGTTCGTCACCAAGACGGATTCCGATGGCATGACCTGTGTGCTCGAATGGAGCATTGAAATACCACCGTGAGAAGACGCTTCGTCTCCACACAATACGACCCCACTCGGTGTATCCGGTGGGGTCGCTTGCTTTTTATTTTGAATTTCAAATTTGCTTATTTGGATTTCTTTCGATACTCCTCGATAATCCCTACAATCTTCTCAACCGTCTCATCCAGGGCTCCTTCTTTATTTACCACACGGAAGTCATAATCTTTTGATGTTTCCAGTTCTTCTTCTGCAATCTGGAGACGTTCATGCATTTTTTCTTCACTCACGCCACCGCGATTGATAATGCGTTCACGCAATACATCCATACTCTCTGGCATGAGGAAAATAGAGAGATGCGGGATATCAAGTTTGTCGAGGCTGTGTTTGCCGTTGACGTCTGCTTGGGAGAAGAGGATATTGTGTTCTTTGAGCGATGCGTCGAGTTTTTCTTTTTCTGTGCCATAGAGATTGCCAGCATAGTCATTGTATTCGACAAAGTCACCTGCCTCTATTTTTTTTTCAAAAACATTTCGAGAAATAAAATGATAATCTGTACCATTTATTTCTCCCTCACGTCTGTCACGTGTTGTCGTGGTAACAAACTGTACGGCATCATCAATATGATCGATCAATTTTCTGATCACGCTATTTTTCCCTCCACCTGATGGAGAAGAGATGAGGACGAGGATACCGCGATGGTTCATACTTATGCGAGTGAATCTAAATACTGTTGCAATTCTTCTGGCAGCGGAGATTCAAAACAGTGCATCGCTCCTGCCAAATCTTGAAAGCACAACTTGGCTGCATGTAGGAAAAGTCGTCCAAGATGTTCGTCATTTTTTTTGAGCAATTTTTTATTGAAGTAGAGTGTATCACCGACAACTGGGTGTGCATAGGCATACATGTGGACGCGGATTTGGTGTGTGCGGCCAGAGTGAATACGAACAGACAAGAGAGAAAAACGTCCCAGACGTTTGATAACTTTAAAATCTGTACGGGCTTCTTTTCCTGGCTGAATATTGTCTACTGTGTTGAGTGTAACAGCTTTTAGCCTTGGTCGTGAGACCATGCGACCATCGTTGCCACGATCGATCGGAAAGTCTATGGTGTCTTCGTTTGCCTCGATTGTCCCATACACGAGGACGGTATATTGTTTTTCAACACTCCGAGCTTTGAATTGATCTTTCAAATGATGAAACATGGCGTTCGTCTTTGCCACCACAAGCGTGCCTGATGCTTCTTTATCAAGTCGGTGGACGATACCTGGGCGAACAGGATTTTCTCCTACATGTTCAATGTCTGGATATGTCTGTACCAGCCATGCGGTCAATGTTACTTTTTCGCCTGCCTCTGTCGGGTGGACGAGAAGACCTGCAGGTTTGTGTATCACGACATAGTCTGACGTTTCTCCCAAAACAACAATCTTTGCATACAGAGACGTGTCCACTTTTTCCTCTTCTCGAACATGTTCATACGATGCTTCCTGTTCCAATCGAATAGTCTGTCCTTCATTGATGAGGATCCCAGCTTTTTTTGCCACGGTATCTTCTATATGGATGTACCCGTGTGACACAAGTTTTTTTATGTGCGAACGGGAATGCGAAGAAACCTCTGAAAGAAAGAGGTCAAGTCGATTGCCACTGTGCGCGGCATCGACGATATAGGATTCAGTATGTTCGGACATATATATAGTGTACGCCTGGATGGTCCCGAACAAATAAGTTATTTCTTGTACTCGGAAAACATACAAGAAAATTGTGCGCCTGGATGGAATTGAACCATCGACTCCGACGTTATAAGCGTCGTACTCTAACCACTGAGTTACAGGCGCGTGGGTAGTTCTTCCCAAGCGCAGAAGTGCGTGAATGCAAAGAATGCTCGTAGTGTAGCAAAAAAGAGAGAAGAAATCAAGGCTGTGCGGTTGAACGCACTTGCCATGTATGCTATGATCACACTACAGTATATATATTTATGACTTTTACCCGTATTCAAAACGTGCGCGCCCTCATCTCCCAGGCGGAAACGATCCTTATGGGGAGCCATGATCCACTGCATGATCATCGGCATGCTGAGCGAGTTGCAGACTATGCCGTGGCTATTGCGACAGAACTCAATATCACAAAGGCGTCACATATTGATGCCTTGAGATTGAGTGCTTGGTGGCATGATATTTCTCGCGTGATGACAGAGAAGCCGTCATTTTTATTGATGCCGTTTATTGATGATACACTGTCGGCTGTAATTCTTGCTTGGACAGCACTCAAGAGTGGCAAGTGGAATCGCACGGTCTGGCTTGCCAGTCGATTGATTCTAGCAAAAAGTGTCGGTACGGGAAAATTGTTTGCTCGTATGTTTCTTACAAAACGTATGCGACTTTTGCTTGATATTTTGCAAGACGCCGATACGGTCGATACACTCGCAAGCGAACGCACGCGTATTATCCGTGAACTGGTGGAATCTTCTCGTGCGTATCATTATGCATATCGTGTCATGGTGTGGTGGTTTGTCTCGACTGCATTTTTAGAAGTCAAAACGAACGCAGCAAAAGCACAACTCATGATTGTGCTCCAAGAATTTATGGTATGGGTGCATCAGGAAAAGATTATGAAGTGGCATACCGATCGGTATGGACAAGAGTGGATTGATTATGTGCATGCACGACTTCTTTTTATTATGACACAATTGGAACGTGATCTTGCTTTTGTTCGCATCCATACCGTGTCCTAATATATGACGTGGTTTTTTTCTCCTATCGCAAGAGTTCGACATGCGACACAAAAACGTCTGGCAGAAGTAACGCCGCATTCGAAAGATTTTTATATTTTGATTAGTTTTTCTTCCGCTCTTGCCGTGCTCGGGTTGCTCATGGACAACACTGCCGTTATTATCGGTGCCATGGTTGTTGCGCCACTGGTGACACCACTTTTTGTGTTTTCACTAAGCCTGCTCATTTTGCAAGGCAGAGATTTGTGGCGTTCAAGTATCGCTATTATTTTTGGCACACTCCTTGCGCTTTTTGTAGCGGCAGCGATTGGGTCTATCACCTCAGCGTTTGCAAGCAGTAGTATTTTTCTTACAGGAGAAATTTGGAGTAGAAGTAAACCTGATGTACTCTATTTTCTCGTTGCATTTTTGAGTGGTCTTGTCGGTGCGTTTGCCTATGCTCGTCCAAAGATAAAAGAATTTGTAACGGGTATTGCTATTGCTGCTGCGATCATCCCGCCAATTGCTGTTGCGGGTATTGCGCTTTCAATCAACGACATGTTTTTATTCCGGCAAAGTATGTTGTTATATATGTTTAATGTTGTTGGTATTTGTTTGGGGAGTGTCTTGATGTTTATTATTTTAGGATTTGGAAAACAAATAGAAAAAACAAATGCAACACCGCGTGCATGATGAAAAAAATAAAAAATAAATAAAAAAAACTGTGCAAGTTATGCACAGTTTTTTCTTGCATGTCATTTCAAAAAAAAAGAAAAACAATTATACTACTGTCACAAAGGTCGATCATACTATTTTACATCCATGCTTGTCATGTAAAGTAAAAAAACTTTTGGTATGCACCATGGTCATGTCAAAAGAACATATCTTCTCTAAGAAAGGAGGTGCCAATATGCCAACCGCAAAAAAACGCAAACCAGCAAAGCGAAAATCTGTAGCAAAGCGAAAGCCAGCTGCAAAAAAAGCTGCTCCTAAAAAACGGAAACCAGCTGCGAAGAAAAAAGTAGCAAAGCGAAAGCCAGCTGCAAAAAAAGCTGCTCCTAAAAAACGTAAAGTAGCAAAACGAAAGAAGAAGTAATGTACTTCATCAAAAAAAGAACCTCGCAAGAGGTTCTTTTTTTATGCACTCTGTGAAAGCATCGTTATTGTAAAAGTGGTTTCAAATACATGCCTGTGTAGCTTTTTGTTTCTTTGACGATTGTCTCGGGGGTTCCCACCGCCACAACGGTTCCTCCGCGTTTTCCTCCATCTGGTCCCATATCAATGACCCAGTCGGCTGATTTGATGACATCAAGATTGTGTTCAATAATAAGCACGGTGTTGCCTTTTTCTACGAGTTGCGTCAATACTTCAAGCAAGCGAACAATATCACCAAAATGCAATCCTGTTGTTGGTTCGTCGAGAATATACAGCGTATCTCCATTGCTGCGACGTGCGAGTTCTGTCGCGAGTTTGATACGTTGCGCTTCTCCACCTGAGAGCGTGGTAGCGGATTGTCCGAGGCCGACATAGCCAAGTCCGACATCACGTAATATGCGAAGTTTGTCTGCAATGGCTGGAATATCTCGAAAAAATGCATACGCTTCTTCCACTGTCATGGCAAGGATGTCAGCAATCGTTTTGCTTCTATAATGAATTTCCAGGGCTTCTCTATTATAGCGTTTCCCTTCACATTCTGGACATTCTACAAATACATCTGATAAAAATTGCATTGGTATAGTCACGTATCCTTGTCCTGCACATGCCTCACATCGTCCACCACCTTTTACATTAAAGCTAAATTTCCCTGCATCCATGCCGCGCATCTTTGCTTCGGGAACGTTGGTAAAGACATCACGAATCGCAGTGAAGACGCCTGTATATGTCGCAGGATTGCTCCGTGGGGTACGGCCGATAGGGGACTGATCAATAGAAATAACTTTTTTAATATGAGTCATCCCTTTGATACTTTTGTGTTCACCTGGTTCTGCTTTTGCTCGATAAAACTTTTTGTGCAGTGCTTTGCTCAAGATATCTATGATAAGGCTGGACTTTCCAGATCCTGATACACCGGTCACACAGGTAAGTGTGCCGAGTGGGAGTGAGACATCAATATTTTTCAGGTTAAATGCACGTGCTCCTTTGATCTCAATCGTCTTTTTGTTTCCTTTTCTTCGTTTTTTTGGTACGGCAATTGTTGCTTTTCCAGACAAAAATTGTCCTGTTTGAGATGCATTGTTTTTCTTTATCATTGCTGCGGTCCCTGTTGCAATCACTTCACCACCACCTGTCCCTGCACCAGGTCCGATGTCGACAATAAAGTCCGCAGCCTCCATCATTGCTTGATCATGTTCGACAACGATAACTGTATTTTTGAGATCCCGAAGTTTTTTGAGTGTGGCAATGAGGGTATCATTGTCTTTTGGATGCAGCCCAATAGACGGTTCATCCAAGATATAGATGACACCCGTAAGTCCTGTGGAGAGCTGTGTCGAGAGTCTGACACGTTGTGCTTCACCACCAGAAAGTGTGTGGACTGACCGGTCGAGTGAAAGGTAGTAAAGCCCCACATCGAGCAGATTCCGGAGACGTTTGAGCATTTCTTTTGTCAGTGGCATTGCGATGGCAAGATGTGTTTTTGAAAGGTGTACTATATTTTTCTTTTCATCACCAATAATGGTAAATGCCTCCAGTGCTTCTTCGACCGTCATCTCACCAATATCTGCAATATTCCATTCGCCGATTTTTACTGCGAGTGATGTTTCTTTTAATCGTTTGCCATGGCATACTGGACAGATACGTTCTCTCATGTACGCTTCGATTTCTTTTCGCACATAGTCAGAGTCTGTTTCTGCATGACGTTGCACCAAGTTTGGGACAACACCTTCATAACGCATTTTCTTTTTTCCGATTTGATATTCTTCTCCATCAGTACCATAGAGAACAATATCCATGATTTTTTTTGGAAGATCTTTTATTGGCATGTGCACAGAAAAGTCATGTGCATCAGCAACTGCCTGCAGCACTTCTTGATATTTATTTTGATTTCCTACAATGCGTGTCCATGGTTGGATAGCACCTTCTGCAAGTGTCAGGCGTGGATTTGGAATAACCAATTCCGGATCCACATCAAGCGTAATGCCAAGTCCTGTACAGCGTGGACATGCTCCGTGTGGGCTATTGAAACTAAAGCTTCTTGGTTCAATGAGATCAAAGACGCTTCCACATTGTCGGCACGCTGGTGTTGTATTATAGGTAGTTTCGTCACCGTCATCTGTGAGTGTGATGACAGATCCATTTCCGAGGTCAAGTGCCTTTTCAATAAATGTATGCAAGTGCTGTTTTTGTTTTTCTTCTATTTCTCCTATAACAATATCAACATCGTAGCGTTTTGTTTTATCAAATGACAAATTTTTAATATCATGAATGCGATGTTCCACGCCATTGATACGGATGCGATTGTATCCAGTCTGTTCGAGTTCTGCCAGGAGTATCTTTTGTTTTATTTCTGCCTGGGAAAAGAGAGGCGCCACAAGGGTAACTTGCCCTGATGTACGGATGAGATTTCGAACTGATTCAGTGATTTCTCCTGCTGTTGCATGATGTACCGGGGTGTCGCAGTTCGTACAATATTGCATACCAATCCGCGCAAAAAGAAGGCGGAGATAATCATAAATTTCCGTTGTGGTACCGACGGTAGAGCGTGGATTATTTGAAATAGTTTTTTGATCGATCGCTATCGTTGGGGAGAGTCCTTCGATATCGTCGACATCTGGTTTGTCCTGCAGATCCATGAATTGACGCGCGTATGCATTCAGACTTTCTGCATAGCGGCGCTGTCCTTCGGCATAGATGGTATCAAAGGCGAGTGATGATTTTCCTGAACCAGAAAGTCCCGTGATCACGGTGAGTTTATTTTTTGGTATGTCGAGTGAGATGTTTTTGAGGTTGTGGACGCGTGCGTTCTTTATCGAGATGACATCTTGTGTTGGCATAGAGGCAGAAAAAAGGAGATTGCCTTACACCATACATGAATTTTGTGCAGATGTCAACTCTGCTTGATCTCTTATTGAACATGTATACAAAGGAAGAACACTTTCGTGCTACAAGATCATATACCCGTAATCTTCCGCTTCCCTAAGGTCCTCTGGCTTAGGGACAAATTTGTAAATACCGTACTTTTCATAAAAGTTTTTTCTTCGTTCAGGTTCATTTTCTACAACATTGATCGCACCTACATCGATATTAAAACGAAATCCTTTGAGTAAGAGGTCTTTTGTAATAAAGGATTCCTGTTCTATCCCTGGGGATGCATGTGGTCCTAAGATAAACGCACAATGTTGTTCACAAAAATCTCCATCGCTATCTTCGCCGGTACAACTTAATCTTCCTATTGGTTGGTCGCACATGTCAATGAAGGAGTTTTCTCCCAGTACACCGAGTACATGGCCTTCTTTCTTTGAGCTATTTGAGATATTCATGTCTGCGATGATGACAAAGCCTCGAAAATTTTCAGGCGTATCACAAGCAGTATTTGCGAGTTCTTCTATCTTTGCATCGGTATATTGAAAGGAGTACTCTTGCGTGTAAATATCTTTACCATTGTGACTTTTATATGGTGCGTCTTTCCCTTTTATTTCTCTTTGAACTTCTCCATCCTTTTTACACACAGTGCCTATATGAATTTCTTCTACCCAACCCTCGTTGTCACTCCATGCCCAAAAGTATGAAATAATATCAAGCCCCGTGCTAAAGAACCAGTTGCCAGCGTTTGCAACCATATTATCTTGGAGTCTGCTGTTGGTTATACTTCCCATAATACGTGCGTTGTAACACCATGGATTATCATTCTGAAGACTCTTAAAACAAATAGGTTTGTCTGCCGGACAAATATCGCCTGTGCAGGATAACCCATTTGTCCCTTGGACAAAATAATCATACCCACATGTTGCTTGGGGAAGGCCGAGGAGGTACGGCGTCTGTGCGTTTAATGCTTTTTTCTTGGCATCTTTGGCACTTGCACTTAAATTTGACAGACCTACCAGCGCTAGTTTTGTATTCGGTTCTGGAATATCTTTGCACCAGGGTGGGGTGAGTCCTGCTTCATTGATCATCCAGACTTGTGGCAGTCGAATGTTTATCAAATTTGGATTGATAACGTTGAGTAATGTATATGATAATACTGCCAACAGGAGACCTGTGATTGATCCGGCAATTTTCCTTTTCGCTGAGGTGATGCGTTCTGGATTGCCACCTGATGTTGTCCATATAAATCCTGCAATGATGAGCATGACGGCAGAGAGGAGTGCTGCTGCAATAATACTATATTGATACATGTGGGCAATAAATTCACCGAGATTGTTGAATGAATTTTTTTCACCAAAGTTTATTTTTGTCTCCGCGTTTGTTGCAGGACTACAAAAACCGATGCTTTGCTGGGCACCATCTACTTTTCCGCCACACGCGACGGCCGTTTCGTCTGTTTGAATAAATCCTTTATTGATTTCATCGGTACTCAATGTATTGAGCAGGTCATTACTTTTTCTCTGCTGTATACATGCCTTTTGTTCCCAACAACGTGGATCTGCCTGGGCAAAGATCGACTGAGGAAACAATATACTTATTGCAGTGAGCAAAGCAAAAAAAGTATATTTCATAAAAAAATTAACGTGATTGAATAGCATCTATCATGATGGTGTCCCACATGTCCGCGGTGAGAACACCTTCAATTTTTTTTCCGTTCACAATATATGTCGGTGTCCCGCGCACATCCAGGTCAATACCATCTTGGATATCTTGGGTGATATTGTGCGCATATCGGTCTGAATCGATACATGAGGTAAATATGCTTTCAGTAAGGCCAGTACGTGTTGCCGCCAGCAGGAGTCCTTCATCTGAGAGATCGCGTGACGTGAAGACTGATTCGTAATACTCCCAAAACATATCTTGTTCTTGTGCGCAGGTAGAGGCTACTGCCGCAGCCATGGCTTGAGCATGTATGGTTGTCAGGGGAAATTGTTTGAAGACAACATGTATGGCAGAATCGTATTTTTCCATCATCTGTTGAAATGCAGGATATGCTTCTTGGCAATAGGGGCATTCAAAATCGATAAATGCCAAAAGAGTGACTGGATTTGAAGGATCCCCAATTTGTGGGTTAAATGATCTGATGAATGGGGTCGTCTCTTGTAGCTGCTGTGTGGGAGTGTCTTTTGTTTTTGTAGATAAAAAGCTGAAATTGGGAGCAGCTTGTTGTAATGTCTGTTCGATGGCACTCGCATTGCCAGTACGTATCTGATATATGTAGTAGGCAACAAATGAAAAGAATGCTATCAACAAGGCAACGAGTATACTCAATATACCCAAAAAGACGATACCGCCTCCGGTTTTATACCAAGATTTTTCAGGAAATTGCTGGTCATGCATAGAGTTGTAATCAGTATACCACATATCTCTTGACAAAAAGAGGGGAATTGCGTATAATCCGCCCACATTATTATCACTCACTCACCTAGGGCATTGCCCATTATTTCCTCAGCTGCACCACTGCACGCTGAAATAGGTGAGGAGGTACATGCACCACAAGGGTACATGGTAAAAGGAAATATCTATGCAAATTCCATCACTTGAAGCAATGCTTCAGGCCGGTGTCCACTTTGGACATCAAGTGTCTCGCTGGCATCCGAAGATGAAAGAGTTCATCTTCACAGAACGAAACGGGGTTCATATTATTGACCTCGAAAAAACCGACGAACAGCTTCGCGCCGTGCTTCCTGTTGTCACGCAGATGGCAAAGGATGGCAAGAAAATCTTGTTTGTGTCTACTAAGCCACAGGCAAAAGATATAGTGAAAGACGCTGCTATTGACTGCGGCATGCCATACCTCGTCGACCGATGGGTTGGAGGACTTTTGACAAATTTTCCAGAAATAAAAAAATTGATTCAAAAATATCTTTCTTTGCAAGAGAAAAAAGAAAGTGGAGAACTCGAACGATACACAAAGAAAGAACAACTTGATATTGAACGCGAAATGGAAAAAATGGAACAGATGATCGGAGGTCTTGTCGTATTGAAAGATCTTCCTGATGCTATCTTTATCCCTGCGTTTCAGCGTGAAAAAACAACATTCATTGAAGCAAATAAAATGAATGTGCCGATCATCGCGGTGTGTGATACCAATGCAAACCCGACAAAGGCTGATTACGTCATCCCTGCAAACGACGATGCTGTGAACGCCATCCGTATGATGGTAACACTCGTGGCAGATGCAGTAAAAGAAGGACAAGCTGCTGCAGCAATGGAACCAAAAAAGACAGAAGTCCCAGCGTAACGTGGAAGAAAGATTTCGTTGCAAACGCACCGTACTTCTTCTATACTAGACCAATTTTTAACACTCCAAACCTATGGCAATTACTGCTCAAGATATTGCAAAACTCCGTGCACAAACTGGTGCAGGAATGCTTGATTGTAAAAAAGCCCTTGATGAAACCAATGGTGATTTTGAAAAAGCACTTGATTGGCTTCGTGAACGAGGCGTTGCAAAAGCTGCAAAACGTGCAGGCAAAATCGCTGCAGAAGGAACCGTCGCAAGCTACATTCATGGCGGTGGATCTGTCGGCGTTCTGGTAGAAGTAAATAGTGAAACAGACTTCGTCGCAAAAAATGATGGCTTCCAAGCACTGGTAAACGACATCGCATTGCATATTGCAGCTGCTGCACCAAAATATGTCACTCGTGATGAAGTCCCTGCAGATGTCCTTGAACGAGAAAAAGCAATTTACGTAGAACAAATGAAAAATGAAGGAAAACCAGCAGACATTATCGAAAAGATTGTCGGTGGAAAGATTGACAAGTTTTATAGTGAAATTTGTCTCATGGAACAACCATTTATCAAAGATGAAGACAAAACTATCGAACAACTCCTTACAGAAAAGACAGGGGAGATTGGAGAAAAAATTACTGTTCGCCGATTTGCTCGCTTTGAACTTGGAGAAGGGATCACAAAGGAAAAAAGTGATCTTGCCGCAGATGTAGAAGAGCAGTTGAGAAATGTTGCGTAACCTTTAGAACGTATCAAAAAGCATCCATTGTGTGGATGCTTTTTTTGTATGCGAGGACGTGCTGCGAAGAAAGATTGCGCTGCGCTAAGACTGCTTTTGCCTAACGGTCACCGCCTCTGGCGGGATCCCATCCTTTAGGCAGGGCAAAAAAGATTGAAGATTACTTCGTCCTTGTCGTACAGTTTGTGGAAGAAGATCATTCCGATGATGGAGTCCCTACACCAACTCTAGCTCAGTAAAATCTTCAATAATAATATCTGCATCTTTCAATTCCTCTGCTGAATGAGATGTGGTAATGCCGACGACCGTCATTCCAGCATTTTTTGCAGATGCGACGCCTACGGGAGAGTCTTCAAACACAAGACATGTGGTTGGATCGACTTTCAGAAGACCCGCCGTTTTGAGATAAATTTCTGGATTTGGTTTTCCTTTTTGTACGTCTTCTTCTCCTAATATAATGTCAAAAGAATCCTGCATATTGAGTGCCTCGAGGACAAACTTGCGATTTTCTTTTGGAGCGGTCGTTGCTATGGCAAGCTTCAGATTTTTTTCTTTCAGACGTTCGAGTACATTCGTGAGACCTGGTACTTCTTTGATGTACGGTTTATAGATTTCACGATACACCGCTTCTTTTTCTGCTGCATACGCTTCAATATCTTCATCAGAAATATCGTCACCAAAGAGATTTTTACAGATTTGGTCATTCCGTAGTCCTGAGACTTTGTTTCGGAAATCATCATCCGTAAGTACAATGTTTTTTCGTGCACAAAATTCTCGCCAGGCATGCTTGTGGATTGGCATGTTGTCTATCATGGTTCCGTCTATGTCAAAAATGATGGCTTGGCAGTGTGTGATGTCGAGTGTATTCATAACAGGAGTGTAAGGAGTATATGTCTTACACTATACCTAGGAGTAGCTAGCCAAGCAAGCCCAACCGTAGTACACTATATACTACTTAATAAATAATCCAATAAACTAATAATCAAGTTTATATGAACATCGCCATCAACGGATTTGGCCGTATCGGACGGCACGCATTCAAGGTCGCATGGAAGAAAAAGGGGATCAACATCGTCGCGATCAATGATCTCACTGATACAAAAACACTTGCCCATTTACTCAAGTACGACACGGCATATCCGGATTTTGCAGCAAAAGTTTCTGCAAAGGAAGGAATGCTCATAGTGAATGGGAAAAAAATTCAAACACTTGCAGAGCGAGACCCAAGCGCATTGCCATGGAAAAAATTGAAGGTGGATGTAGTCCTTGAATGCACAGGAATTTTTCGCGATACAGAAAAAGCATCAATGCATCTGAAAGCAGGCGCAAAGCGTGTTGTCATTTCCGCGCCAAGTAAAGGAGATGACATTGCTGAATTTGTCCGCGGGGTAAACTGTGGAAGCTACGCAGGACAAAAGATTATTGACAATGCATCTTGCACCACAAACTGTACCGCTCCTGTAGTCGCTATCATGGACGCAGCATTTGGGATAGAAAAGGCCATGCTGACAACCGTGCATTCCTATACCGCTGATCAAAATTTACAAGACGGCCCACACAAAGATCTCCGAAGAGCGCGCGCAGCTGCGCAAAATATGGTACCTACCACGACCGGCGCAGCCGAAGCCACTGCAAAAGTTATGCCGTCATTGGCTGGGACGTTTGAGGGCATCGCCATCCGTGTGCCGACCATCAGTGTGTCGCTCACCGATATTACCATGCTCTTGAAAAAGGATGTGACTGTCGAGCAAGTGAATAAGGCATTGAAAACTGCGGCAAAGAAAAAACATTGGCAAGGCATTTTCACCGTCACAGAAGAACCACTCGTTTCTTCAGACTTTATCGGTGACTCACATTCTTCTATTGCAGATCTTGAACTCACACGAGTCGTAGGCGGGAATCTTGTAAAAGTCGTGGCATGGTATGACAATGAATGGGGATATGCAAATCGACTCGTAGAGATGGCAGAGATCGTTGGAAAAACAGTATAGATTTAGAATTATCCGAATATCAGAATACTATATAATATGACTTCTATTACCAAAGCAAAAAATCTTTCTGGAAAGGTCGTGCTCGTTCGCGTTGATTTTAATGTACCTATCAAAAAAAAGAAGGTACTCGATGATACGCGGCTCGTTGCATCACTTCCTACTATTCAGTATCTCATGGAAAAGGGAGCAAAAGTGGTATTGATGACGCATATTGGGCGACCGGATGGGAAAATTGTGGCATCGCTGAAAGTGGATCCCGTTGTCGAACGATTGTCAGAGTTACTCAAGAAAAAAGTGAAGAAACTGGAAACAAAGAACTTGAAATTATCTGATGCGCAGAAACTTTCTTTGCTAAAAGATATCGAAAAACTTCGTCCAGGACAAGTCGCGATGATGGAGAATGTACGATTTTCAAAGGATGAAGAAAAAGATACTGGAACGCTTAGCCAAGAACTCGCTGCATTAGCAGACCTTTTTGTTCTCGAGGGCTTTGCAGTGGCACATCGAGCCAGTGCGTCGGTGTCAGGTATCCCGAAATATATAAAAGGATACGCAGGGTTGCTCCTTACCAAAGAAATTCAAGGATTGATGAAAGTACTTTCTTCCCCAAAAACTCCGTTTGTTGCGGTTCTCGGTGGCGCAAAGATAGAAACAAAAATTCCAGTCATGAAAAATTTGGTGGAAAAGGCTGATGCAGTACTCATTGGTGGTGGCATTGTAAATACTTATCTGTTGGCGAAGGGATACAAGATCGGTGATTCGCTCGCTGATAAAGCATTTCAAGTCGATGCGATCACATATTGCAAACGAAAAAACGTGATCAAGCCGCTCGACGTAGTCGTAGGGACAAAAGATGGAAAAAAAGTTCGTGTCGTGAAAATTAAAAAGACACCACACGACGTTTGTAAAAAAGGCGAAGGTATTTTTGATGTAGGACCAGAGACACTTCGGCTGTATGCAACACATATAAAGAACGCGAAAACATTGGTTTGGAATGGCGCGATGGGATATTTTGAACAAAAGCCATACGATGTTGGCACACTCACTGTCGCGCGTCTCGTAGCGAGTAGATCAAAAGGGCAAGCCTTTGGTGTGATCGGTGGGGGAGAGACATTGCAAGCAATGGACATGGTCGGTATGACAGACGATGTAGATCTCGTCTCAACAGGTGGAGGAGCAATGCTTGAATTTTTGGCGGGGGATACGTTGCCAGGAATCCATAGTCTTGAAATATAGTTGTTGAAAAAATAAAATTCATGTATACTTCATGTAGAAATTTG
>DOYU01000002.1 GCA_003518365.1 Candidatus Magasanikiibacteriota bacterium
GCAATGGATTTTGACGGCATTGCAATCGGTGGTGAATCGATTGGCTACAACATGAAAGCGACAAAAGAAATTTTGTCGTGGGTCATGCCACTCATTCCAGAACATAAACCTCACTACACCATGGGTGTGGGATATTCACCGACAGATTTGTTTGATGTTGTGGAAGAAGGTATTGATATGTTTGATTGTGTAGCACCAACACGCATTGCGCGCAATGGTGCACTGTACGTTTCTCCAAATGTGAAAAAACATGATAAAAAATATACAATAACAATAACGCGTTCACAATATCGTGATGACAAGAATCCTATTGATCCATCATGCACATGCCACACGTGTAAAAACTATTCACGTGCATACATTCATCACTTATTCAGAGCAGGAGAAATGCTCGCCTATCGTCTTGCGACGATTCACAATGTCCATTTTCTTCTCGAACTCATGCGGCAGATGAGAACTGCGATAAAAGAAGATAGATTTTTGGAGATGAAAAAAGAGTGGATTTCATAATGAAACAGCTGAGAAAAAAAATGCACATACTTGCATTTTTTTGTTTTTTATAGCAATATATTCATCAACGTCAGGAGGATCCCTCCTTCGGAGGGGAAGGAAACAAAGTGAGCATTAGGACGTTCCCAGTCCTTGAAGCTCTCCACAGGAAGGCAAACTCGGGTGACCTACAACGTCTACGAAGAATCGTCGACATGTTCGGCCATTCGCCGTCTTCTTCAACACCAATGACGCGGAGTAACAGAATGGCGAAACGTCGACGAAACAAGTCGCACCAAGTCGTCATCCCAAGGGATATTCTCCTCCCGAGGGAGCCCCCCACCGAGATTGTCGACGATGAGGATGAGAATGAGCCGCAGGATGCTCCTGCACACCTCATCTTGCGCTACAAGAATCCCGCCTGGCGCACGTGGCTTTTATCGTTCCGCTTACGTCGCTAGTAGTCTCGTCGAGTCATCCCCAGTCACAGCGTGCCGCCCCCCTGGCGCGCTGTGACTCCCAACTTATATTCAAAAAAACTTTTGCACAAAAAATCGAGGTATTGCCTCGATTTTTTTTCGTATATACATTATACATTCCCTTTCCCAACATTTCTTTTTCTTTTATTTGCTGCTTTGTGTTCACCTTTGCCGAGATGCTCTCTATGCCGTTCTACTTTTCCTAGATTTCCGGGATCTTTTTCTGTGCCTTTCACATCTTTTCCTCCACGTTGAGCAGTCAGAGGTTTCTCTCGTCCTGCCAACTCATCAGGCACTGCGTCTCCATCTACATACGTTTTACCACCAAAATTTGGGTGTTGACCTGGTTTTTCCAATGTATGATAACGAGATTGAAATCTTTCATCTTCAACCGCTTCTGCATGTGGATCCATCATTTCACCATCTGGTCTCCAGATGTCTCCTACCCTAGCTATATCAGTATCATCACTAGACTGTTCATGATCCTGTCCATGTGGATCCACAATTCCATCGACTGGGATAAATTCATCATCATGTGTCTGTGGATTATCACTCGTTCCTGTCTTATGTCGAGAATCAGCATCTGCTTGATTTCCAAAACCTCGAGATGCCATCTCTGAGACTGCATCTCTTTGTGGATGTATACCTTCCATAGAATATATGGTTAATAAATAATCATCGCATCGCCAAAACTAAAAAAACGATACTTTTCTTTTACAGCCTCTTCATAACAAGATAACATAAATTCTCTCTCACCAGCAAACGCACTCACGAGCATGAGGAGAGTAGATTTTGGGAGATGAAAATTGGTGATCAACACATCGACAATTTGAAAATGAAATCCGGGCAAAATAAACATATTGATATCTCCCTCATATGCACTCACTCGCCCACCACTCCCAAACTGAGCTACGCCTTCGAGCGTTCTCACTGTAGTCGTCCCCACTGCTACAATCCGTCGCCCTTCTTTTTTTGCCTGATTTATTTTGTCAGCATGTTCTTCGGTAATCTCTACCCACTCACTATGCATCGTATGATCTTCGACATTGTCCGACTTCACAGGAAGAAATGTTCCAAGTCCAACATGAAGCGTCACTTCTGCAAACTCCACACCTTTTCTTTTTAGCTCCTCAATAATACGTGGTGTGAAATGAAATCCTGCCGTTGGTGCAGCAACAGAACCTTCTTCTTTTGCATACACAGTTTGGTAGGATTCAAATTGTTCTGGTTCATCCTTTACATACGGTGGAATAGGAATATGTCCATGCTGATTTGCCTTTCGCCTCACTGTCGCGGCATTGTATGGAAATTGTACGAGGACCGTCCCATTATTTTCTTTCAATATCACCGTACAATAAAAATCTTCAGCAAACGCAATCGTCATCCCAGGCAACACATGTTTGCCTGGTTTTGCGAGCACTTTCCAAACGCCGACATTTTCCATCGGACGAACAAGGAAAATTTCCACGTCTCTCAAATGATGTACGAGGTCTCTCCCTGTAGCAGAATGCATTTTTCCAAGCAATCGTGCTTTAAACACTTTTGAATTATTCCACACAAGGACATCTCCTGTTTGGAAATAATCGACAATATCTCTGAACGTTTTATGCGAGCGGGTCTTTTTTTCTCTATCAATAACCATAAGACGCGAGCTATCTCTTGGCTGCGCAGGGGTTTGGGCGATGAGTTCTTTTGGTAAGGTATACTCGAAGTCTGTTGTTTTCATGTAAGTAACGGTTGTGTTGCATCTTTATGTTCCTGAGCATGTGAGAACAAATCAACAACTATTTTTCCAATGATCAAAATAATAAGTGCATAGATGGACGTCCCAAGTGCTACTGCAAATATTCCGCCAAGCAATACTGCGATATGCATAATCACAACTCTTTTGTACGGTTGCACCATCAATTGTTGTGGAGAATAGAGAAGATATTCTTTTTTTCCAATATAATTTGTAAAAAAAGAAAATACATGACTGACAAAGAGCGTCGCCAAAGAAAAGAGTACTCCTTTGAGAACAATATCACTCAACGGCGTTCCCACGTCTCCAAACAACAATACCAAAAAAAATGCATGTCCTACCATAAATCCACCAAAATGTAGAGGAAAAAAGAAGCTCAAAAAAATTTTGGTTGTGTTCCCTGGTTTTACATTGTTATACTTTTCAGGATTACTTTCTTTGAGCTGTTCTATTGTTTTACGTTCTTGATCATCAACTTTTTTTGAATATATCACCTTCCAAAACGTAAAAAATCCTACGATTGCTGTCTCAGCCCAAAAGATGAGCAAAACCTCCGTCAAACTCCATGACAAAAAAAGAACACCAAGCAATGGCACCGCATTTGCTCCTATCAATGTATAGGTTGAAAGCGTCCGAGGAAACCTCATACGTTGCCAGTATATGCTTTTTTTACTGCTTCAGCTACGAGCGTACTGATACCTTTTTCAAAAGGCGAAGGGATAATGTTGTCAGCTGTAGGATCTTCAACAGCCTCTGCCAGTCCCCTTGCTGCGGCAAGTTTCATCTCGTTCGTGACATTTGGGATACGTGCATCGAGAAGCCCACGAAAGACACCCGGAAAAGCAAGCACATTGTTGATCTGATTTGGAAAATCACTTCGGCCTGTTGCAACCACAGCAGCTCCGGCTTCTTTTGCAAGGTGAGGAAGAATTTCTGGATCTGGATTTGCCATAGCAAAGATGATGGCATCAGGTGCCATAGACTTGACCATATCAGCAGTCACAAGATTTGGTTTACTCACTCCGACAAACACATCTGCACCTTTCAATGCATCTGCCAATGTCCCCATTCGTTTTTCTTTATTTGTTTGTGTCGCAAGTGCTATTTTCACATCGTTCAAATCCTCACGCCCTTCGTACACCAATCCTTTTGAATCGACAAGAAATACGTCTTTTACTCCTGCTAACAGCAATAATTTTGTAATAGCCACACCCGCAGCACCAACACCACTCATCGTCACGGTAATGTCACCAATCTTTTTATTCACCACCGTCAAGGCATTGTACAACCCAGCAAGCACGACAATAGCCGTCCCATGTTGATCATCGTGAAACACAGGAATATGCAGTGCTTTTTGCAAACGCTCTTCAATCTCAAAACAACGTGGTGCAGAAATATCTTCAAGATTGATACCACCAAACATTGGTGCTATACGAATAACGGTCTCGATAATTTCCTCAACATCTTGTGTATCAAGGGCAATCGGAAACGCATCAACATCAGCAAATGTTTTGAAAAGAATAGCTTTTCCTTCCATCACAGGGAGACTTGCCGCTGGTCCTATATTGCCAAGACCGAGAACAGCGCTTCCATCTGTCACCACAGCAACCATATTATGCTTTCTTGTAAGTTCGTATACTTGCGAAGGATCTGCCACAATCGCACGACACGCGTCGGCAACACCTGGTGTATATGCCAAACTCAAATCCTCTCTTGTCGTAATAGGTACTCGAGAAATAATTTCTATTTTTCCTTTGAGTTTTTTGTGAAAGTTTAGTGCTTCTGACATATGATAATTATTACACATTCGAATTACGAATACTTGCGAATGTACGAATTTGTTCTTTGATATTTATTTTGTATAGCAACGTTCATTGTTATAGCAAGATTATTCTCTATATGTATTCGAATATTCGGAGCATTCGTAATTCGAATGTAAAACAAACATTACTGACGCAAATACGTATACACATTATCAATATGTTCATCGAGTGTTTGTGCATACTTCACCTCGCCAGTATCAAGCGTGGTCAAAAAATACCACGCATCATTTGCTGTCGGATAGATAGCAGACATGATAGCATCAAGCGATGGATTGCTTATTGGGCCAGGTGGCAACTCTGGATACTTGTACGTATTCCACAGTGAATCAACCGCTCGGTCATGAACAGAGGTAAACACGCTGTTGTCAGTACCAACCACGTAATGCACCGTTGAATCAGCTTGGAGTGCCATTCCTATAGACTTTCTTCGCCAAAATAAATCTGAGACAAGACGTCTATCTTCTGGTGTCCGTACTTCCCTCTCAATAATACTCGCCATGGTGATAATCTCATGCACGGTTTTGCCTTGCTTCTCAATATCTGCAAGCATTTGATCTGTAAATTGATCTGCACGAGCCTGGACCAATTTGTCGACAATATCACCAATAGAGGCACTGGCAAAAATACGAAATGTATCTGGTCGCAAATAGCCTTCGAGATTTACACCAGGAGGAACACTTGCAAACGCATCAACAGACTGAAGATCATAGCTTCCGCTTTTCATGACAAGTGGCGTTCCCACAGCTTCAAAAAATGCTTCTTGTGACGTGATACCTTCCTTTTCAAGATAGACAGCGATTTCGCGAAGATTCCATCCTGGCAAGAGAGTAATTTCTTTTTCTGCAACAGAGGTTCGTGATGTCAATGCTGTTGCCACGCGAGCAATGGTATGTGGTATTTCAAACATAATATCCCCATGTTGGATGTTGGTATCCAGATCTTTCCATACCAAATATTTCACGAGCAGATCATCCGAGGAGACGATGCCTTCTTCTTTCAACAAAGAAGCAATCTGTCTCACCGTAAGCCCGGAAGAAATAGAAATTGTTTTGTTTTCTGAGGCATCTCCCGTTTGTATATAGATGCCACGATAAAAAAGAAACCCTCCGAGGAGGAACATCACAATACCAATCAGGAGAAATTTCTTTTTCATGTTATGAAATACGCATATGTTGCCAATTGTTGCGCGCCCACTCAAGACGCTCTGGCACTCCAACATCTATCCAAGGATTATCCGATTCATAGACATACAAATTTTTCATGTTGGGAAACACATCATATTCAATACTAAAGGTGTCCTCATTAGGAAAATGTTTTTTTGCATGTGAAGTAAATATATAAATACCACCATTAATATATCCTGGTTTTTGAATTCCTTCTTTTTCTTTGAATGATTGCAAATGTCCAGTTTCATCATATTCGAGTGTTCCATAACTCGATGCGTCATCAACCCGTGCACCAAGGAGCATCCCTTCGCTCTCTTTCTCCACTCGTGACACCATGTCAACAAGATCCACATTTGTCAAAATATCTCCATTTAAAATAAGAGTGACATCATCGGGATCTGATACATGCGTCATGGCATATTTGATCGCTCCACCTGTCCCAAGTTTTTTTTCTTCTACCACATGAATCAATTTCATGCCATTTCGTTCATCACCAACCGCCGCTTTCAACACATCGGACAAATGCCCAGCGGCAAGCACAACTTCTGTCACACCGAGTGTGTGGAGCATATCGAGCTGCCAGTCGAGGACTGTCTTGTCACCGATAGGAAGAAGAATTTTTGGAACAGCCTTGGTAATATCGCCAAGGCGGGTGGAGAGGCCTCCACAGAGAATAATAGCATTCATAGTAGAAGTATTGTACGTAAGCACGTGCATTTGGTCAACCAGGGAAAAAGGTGAATATCTTGCTGGCCATGATAACCAGTACACCGAGTGTAATTCCCCCAAAGATGTCTCTCGGATAGTGAACGCCTACCCACACACGGCTCACGGCGATCATAGACGCGATGAAGATAAAAAGAACTCCAATCATACCAGAAAATGTAATCCACCCAGCATACGCCAAGAGTGTCGCAGAAAGGGCATGATCAGATGGAAAGGATTTCCACGTGCCGAGTGTGTGAATAAGTACCTTTATATTTGGGAATTGATGGACAGGCCGCGGGCGTGGTGTCCAGAAGGCAATCATATAGCTAAGAGAAAAAGCAACCGCCGCCATGACAAGAAACTCAGCAACCAGCGGAACGATAACTCCATATCCCCACCATGTATAGAGAAACAGAGGCACACAAACCCACAACGCATAGTGGGCAAAAAATATCATAAGTCGATCAATTATTGGCCAACGACCAACAAGCGCATTGATGTTCAAAAATAATGAAGCTGTCCACGGCTGCGTCATAAGACTTTTTTTGCTAGTTGAAACAGTTTGTATTGGAACGGCTTCAGCGGCATTTCACATGCATCAGGATACGATATAGCTTTTCCACCAAACCCTGCTTTATATCGCGTTACATTACTTAGTTTGTCAGCATCGTCCCAAGCATATGTATGAAATGTATTGCCATCCTGCTTTGGCGCAGCCACCCCCCAAAAATCATATGTCACATTGCCAAATTTTTTTGCAATCTGGATCGACCGCCATTGCAAAAGATATGGCGCCATGACATTGCGATATTCATTTGACGACGCACCATGCAGATACGTGCACACACCTGCATTGCCAATATATATTTGCGATGCAATTGGTTTTTCATCATACCATGCGGTGAGCTGATGCGTACTTTTCATCTCGAGCATCTTTGCATAGTACGCTTTATCATGACTTTTAAACTTATCTCTGTCTGTTGTTTCTTCATTTAATCGCCAGAACACGTTCACATCTTTCCCCTCTCGGATTTCCACACCTTTTTTTTCAGCAAGCTTAATATTATAGCGCGTCTTGCTGTGCATATTTGCAAGCAGTGTTTCTTCTGATTGCGTGAGATCGAGGACCATGGTGTGTTGTGGTTGTCTGCAACGAGTCATCAGACATCGGGCATCAGGCATCAGAGCTTTATCAGAAGATTGATCTGGCTCAATGCGAATAAATAATACTTTTTTATTTTGGAAAAAACTGGTTACTGATGCCAGGTTACTGATGGTACAACGTGGGATGTATACATACTTCCAACCAAGCGGCAAACGATGAACAAACCCCTGAACATACTCATTATCGATGTTAAGACGTATTGGCTCTTGCCCCACGGCACGCTGAAATTCCCCCCATTCCCAAGATTGGAGGAATTCCGCAGTAGCTGGCTTCCATTCCTCCTGAATTGTGATTTCTGTGATAGTCATGTGTCCATTGTACCTGAAAAATACCAAAAACTGCAAAACAAAGCTATACACTTGATCTTTTTCTCTTTCTATGCTATAGTCTTTTGGCTTTATCCATGCAATTTATTTGATTTTTTGTTATACTACTTTATATGCCACATCCAAAAACAAAGACATCGAAACCGCGACAACGTACACGACGTTCTCACCACGCCCTCAAGCCTGTGAAAGTCCTCGTGGACCAAGATGGCAACCCACATCTTCCTCACCATGCTAGCCCTGTTTCTGGGATGTATAAAGGAAAAACTGTGGTAGATGTTGAAAAACGAACCACACGCCGTATTCGTCGTGTCAAAAAAGCAAGCTAGCCCAACAGGCTCGCACTCAATCTAACCGTTTCTCTCATGTCACACCGACATCTCGCACGCTCTATTGTGATGCAAGTCCTGTATCAATGGGATTTCAAAGGAAAACCTACTGCAGGAATTCCCGCGATTGTCGATCAACAAATCGAAGAATTTGGTGTCGGTCTAGAAAAAGAAATCGAGTTTGTCAAGAACACCGTTGATGGTGTTCTTGTTCATTTACAGGACATCGACAAAAAAATAGAAGAACATGCCCCAAACTGGTCACTTGAACAAATGGCAATCGTTGATCGCAATATTCTCCGTATCGGTGTATATGAGTTATACTTCAATGATGAAATTCCAGCAAAAGTCGCCATCAACGAAGCCATTGAAATCGCAAAGTCATACGGTGGACAATCTTCAGGAAAATTTGTCAACGGTATCCTAGGCGCCATGTTCAAAGAAGTAGAAGAAAGCACGAAGTAATACCCTAAAACCTAACACCCTCACATCTAATTCTCCCCTTTCGTTTCACATTATCTCTTCTCTTCATAAGAGCTGATGTGAGTCGGAACGGATAGCTCCCCACACTATGCCCGTCCCACAATACGATGAATTCAACTTCAAAGCCCTCGAAGACTCTCTCGGTATTGTCTTCAACAACAAAGACCTCCTTGTTCAGGCACTTGTCCATCGTTCTTTTTTGAATGAAAATCGAGACTTCCCTCTTGCACACAATGAACGAATGGAATTTCTCGGCGATGCCGTGCTTGAACTGATCGTCACTGAATTTTTGTTTGCTCACTATTTAAATCCTGAAGGAGAGCTGACAAACTGGCGAGCCGCACTGGTCAATGGAAAAAATTGTGCCCTCGTCGGAAATGAAATTGGTATCGAGCCATATCTCTTCCTGAGTCGAGGAGAATCACAAGATAGCAATAGCAAAGCCCGCGAATATATTCTTGCCAATGCAGTCGAAGCAGTGATCGGTGCTATCTACCTTGATCAAGGCTGGGAAATTGCAAAGCAATTTGTACTCCGTTGGATTGTCAGCAAACTTGGCGACGTCCTTGACCTCGGTCTCTGGATGGATCCAAAATCACGCTTTCAAGAATCTGCCCAAGATATTGTCGGTGTCACGCCAACATATAAAGTGGTGCGAGAGGATGGCCCAGATCACGCAAAACAATTTGTTGTTGCCGTATATCTTGAAAAAGAAAAAATTGCAGAAGGCGAAGGCGGCAGTAAACAAGAAGCACAAGTCGCCGCAGCAGAAGCAGCGCTCGCAAAGAAAAAATGGAAAGGACCAAAGACAGAGATTATTGAGAGAGAACCTACTGATCCAATTGGGTGATTTCAGAGAATATTTGTGAAGATATCCCTGACAATCTGGGATATTTTCATATATTTTTATTGACAGAATACACTGTTTTTGGTATTCTGCGTCTTGCATATATGCGCTCATAGCTCAGCTGGTAGAGCAGTTGGCTCTTAACCAAACGGTCGGGGGTTCGAATCCCTCTGGGCGCACCAATAGGTTAGGAGGGGTCTTTCACGGTTCACAACGTTGTATCGTGCTGACGACCCCCTCTAACTCCCCCTGGTAGGGGGAGAACTTATTTCAAGCTCCTGTAGTTAAACGGATATAACAGCGGTCTTCGGAACCGCGGTTGGGGGTTCGATTCCCTCCGGGAGCACAATAAAAAAATAGACTGTATAGTCTATTTTTTTTATCAAACGAAAATGATTCTTCTTTTTACAAACCCACTTCATCCCCTATCAACAAAATCTGCTTGCCAGTAACCTGGTCAATCGCGGTAACTCGTACTTTTGATGTCAGCTGTGTTTGTGATGGATTTGCTTTATTGAGTGTCAGTGGAAATTGCAAGGCAAGAACATCCACAGACAATGGCATCTCATCGATATGCCACACTAATTTTTTTTCTTTCTCATCATACGTGAGCTCCCCTGCTGGGACGACAGCGTCATCTTGAGAAAATGAGACATCTCCATAAAAATCAACTTGCGCTTCAATATCTTTCAATGGATGGAAGGTATTCCCAAGAAGCCATGTGAATGTATGGACATCGTCATCAGCTTCATCTCGAACTTCAAATGTTGTATCAGAATTGATTGTCAAAACAAGTGGAACACCTGCAGCTGTTTCTTCACTATCAGACAGCGTGTACTGTGCATTGCCCGTGAGAGAAATGACATACGATTCGTACGCAGTAAGATCGACATCCTCGCCAGATCTAATAGGAATCGTCACATCTATTGTCAGTTGTTCTCCAGGGTCGAGTTGTCTCAGATCTCCAATCTGTGCACTACTCCAGGTGATTTGCCCACGCCGAATAGTATCAGAAAGCTGTTCTCCTACGATATTTCCGTCAGCTTCATCTTCTAGCGATGGCCAATCCATAATGCTCCGACCGTTTACTGATGGCGCATCAAACATAAGTCGGACACGCACATTTTTTAAGGGTTCTTCTGTATTATTTTTTACGACGATGGTGGCATTGAGATGTTCTCCAGGTTGCACGGTAATATCTTGTTGACTACCATTTGCTACTAGTGAGACTGACAGCTGCTGATCCTCTATTGCGATTTCTTGTTCTGCACTCGCGAGTATGTGTGCCTCAGCAATAGACTCCCCCTCTTGCCACCCGATCAAATGTGCACGAGCAATCAATGTCTCTTCTCCACCAGCAAAGGCACCCGTGATCGTATATATGGTAGTTGTTGATGCATGAGTAGTCGGATCAAGAATCCATGTACGATCTGTTAGTGTTGCACCTTCTTTTGGTTTCATGTCTTGTGTGACAAAAGGAGCCTCAGAATCAAACACCAGTGCGAGGTGTGGTGGCAACGTCCCAACCGCTTCTTTTTCTGGAGACACGTCAATCGTGAATGTCGTGGCTACTCCCTGAGCTACTTGTTTGGGTCCGATCAGCGCGACAGTTAATGGCGCACCAGCAATAGATGTTTCTTGTGTTGCTACTTTTTGAAAGGTAGAACTAAAGTTGCTTGGTGTATAATTTAAAAATACGCGGAATGATTGCCTTTCATTAAGATCACCGTAAAGCTTCCCAGAAATATCTATATACTCCCCATCTCCCTCTTGAAGCGGCCCGAGAGTCCACATATTATTTGTGTCAGCATCTGGCGCTTTGCTTGCTGATTCAAATACAAAACCGGCTGGATAGCGAAGTTCTAAGACAGAATTATCGAGTGGCACACCCTGCGCGTTTTTGAACCGTACACGATAACGGACTTCTTCTCCATACGCGACCATGTCTTCTCCACCGATAGAGAGAATTACATCATCCTCAACGAATGCCCCATCTCGATGATACAGTTGTGTATATCCATACCAGATAGCTCCACCCAAAAATCCAAGAGACAATACTACGGTAATAAATGCACGCAAAAATCGTCCACCTTTCCTTTTTTCAAACGTTTGCATATCTGGCAAGCTTCCATCTGCATTTTCATAGATCTCAGCCAGTTCTCGTTCTATTTTCTGTGTTTGCCCAACAGTGAGTGCGTCTCCATTAGGCTGTTCAGCATCTTCCGTCTCAACGTCATTCTCTTTTGATTCTTTAATATCAATGTCATCTTTCGCTGATTTTTTTTCTTTTTTTTCCTTTTTCTTTTCCTTCTTATGCTTCTTCCTGGACGATTCTTCATTGCCGCCCAGTGTTTCTGCAGCCTCTTCTGGTGTCATATCACTCAAATCGATAATTTCAACATCATCACTTATTTCTTCCAATTTCGAAGTGACAAACTCATGAGTTGAGGTATCTGTTCTTACCGATGATTTTTTTTCTTTTGCCATATGAAACATGTCTATTGCTAGTATAGCACAAATGTTTATTCTTGTGTCTCAAATGCCACACCGTACACAATATCTGTATTCAAATCCGACACTCTCGTTGCACCATTTTGTGTAAAGTGCACACTATCATCGCTCTTCCACTTTGGAATCCATGTATGTGGATACCGAACTGTTGACAGAACAGTACTCTCTACACCAGATTGTTTTTGAACAAAAAGCGAATAACGAGAAACAGCACTTGGGGCATGCGCTAGCAGAGTTCTCAATGACTGTTGTTGTTCATCTTGTTTTGTATCAACAACTGAAAATGGCAAACGATACGTCACCCAGACTTCTCTTGACTCCCCTGCTGGAACGATCATCCAGTTACCAAATGCTGTTTTGCCAAATTCATTTGTAATACGCGTTCCTGTTTTGCTATGAATGCCCACTTCATATTCAACGCGTGCAAGATCGACATCTTCTTCATACCACGGTTCAGGCACGTGAAACGCATCTTCTGGGGGGTACATAAAACCACCAGCATCGAGCAAAATTGCTCCCTTAGGAACATACACACGCATATACGTAATATTTGATGCGCCATAATATACTTCAGTAGGATCACCAGTATGTGTTCTGCGAACAAGTACTTTTTCTATCACAGATCCATCCGGTTGGACTTCAGCCGTGTGTTCTATATCTTGCTGTATTCTGGCATCGGACTTTTGCCCTTGCACATTCGTGGCAACCACAGCGAGATAATCCTGACGTGGGGATGTCTGAACCACACGTCCAGTCCAGCCAAAAGAAAAAAGTCTGGCATTTGAAGCTGCATCTTTCAACGATACTTGAATCTCTTTTTGTGAAAGCGCTTCATGAAGTTCACTCATAAGAACGAGCAATTGCTCTGGCTGTACATCCTGCAGTGCACTCAACAGTTGATCAAGAACGGTTGACAAAATTTCTTTCGGCGCTTCGTCTTCGGCATAGCCATCTTCTACATAATTTTGAAGTGTTGGAAGGACATTGTCAGCATCGAGCAGGAGATCGTATTCACCTGTATCGATAGGTCCAATGACACGCAGCAATCGCTCTATGACTGAGGCATTGACGGCAATTGTTCCATCAAATGTCGTTTTTTCTGCACTCTCTACAAACTGTTCAGCCTTTCTCGCAGTGGTTGGAAAATCAAAAAACCAATTGATGTCTTGAAATTCCCATCGCCCATTCACAAGCTGCAGTGGGATTGGTGGTACGATATACTTTTCAAGCTGTCCCTGGATATCATAACTTCCTCCTCCTGGTATCGTGATATTTTCTATACGTCCTTTTTGCGTATCTACCATGGCAAAGCTACCAATGAATCCACCAGTAGGACGTATTTCATTATTATTTTGAAACAACACAAGCAATCGACGGAAATCATCGCCGCCAAAAACATCATACAGTACACGAGACAAATCCGTCATATCACCAAGGTCATCTACAAAAGCACTATAGAGCAACAGAAATTCTCCATAGAGCGCTTGTTGTTCCCCAGGTAACACAGCAGGATTGACTGATACCAATGATAATCGCGCTGATTCATACTGCGGCAAGGCTTGCTGCAAATGAGCGGTGATGATCGACAGACGTTCTGTCATAGAAATATCTGTCGCGTGTTGTGCATCATTGAGTCCCTTAATGACATAGGTATTCGCAAGCGCAATCTGTTGCCCCGCCGAAAGAATAGCGCGTCTGCTACTGATATGATCTCCGAGAAATGGAATATTGCTCAAAATTGTAGTAAGCATGCGGTGATCTTTTTCTACCAATTGTTCTGCAACAGCAAACTGTGCCAATGCATCTTGCAACGCACGCTGCGCAGTCGCAGTGTCTGCTTGCAATGCGGCGGTCGTAGATTCTTGCAAAGAAACAAAGGCGCCAGTGCTCACATCAATGATGTCTCGACTGTCTTCTCGAATAGTCTGATAGGTGGTAAAGACAGGCAATGGCAACAATCCACACAACAAGATAACAAACGCAATAGGGGCAAGGTGTTTTCTCGATACGGCGCTGAGAACAATCGTTGGCATACGAAATCTCGGCATAGAAAACCGTACAGATGGCATGCGCCAACGAGGCAGACGAAACAGTGGTCGCGACTGTTTTTGTGTTGAAGAAGATACTCGCTGTGTTACGGCAACAGGAGGTGTTGATTTTTGTACTGTAGGTTTGCCTTGCTTTCCTGCTTTTCCCGAGGATTTTGCCGCACGAATCGCAGCAGCAAAATCAATTGTTTGAAGATCTGTCACGGCTGCAATTTTTTCACGGAATGACTGAATAGTGCTCCAACTCGGCTCAACAAATTGTTGGTCAAGACGCACCACATGGGTAGACTGTGGCACAGCATTACCAAACGTCACAGGAACATAATGAGACCTGCTTTGACGTGGTCCCGAGGTATCAGCTGCGTGCTGTTTGTTTGTTTTTTTTGAACGCAAGGAAGGTGTCGGTATCTTTGTTTTCAGAGCTCCTGTGTTCGTTGCTTGCGCAACGTTTTTCTTTTTTGGAGACGAAAATGGACAGCGACGTTTATTATGTCCTGTCTTGGTACATCCTGAACATGTTTGAACTGTACGACTTCGTTTGCGTGCCATGGGAGAAGTTTGTCAATATTGCTCTGAGTATAGCATAAAAAAAGAAAACAGTGGATGTATCTATCCACTGTTTTCTTTTTTCAGAAATCTATTATTGCAACACAGCAATATATGTTGCAAACGTACGCTTTGCAAGCGTATTCCATGAATATCGTGCAAGTTCATCTTTTGCGTTTTTTCGCAGCGTATAGCGTAAATCTTCATTTCGTATTCCTTCGTGTAATGCTCGTACAATATCACTCGCATCTGTCGGATCAAAATACAATGCCGCATTTCCAAGTGTTTCAGGCAAGCAACTTGCGCTCGATGAAATCACTGGAACACCGTATGCCATCGCTTCAAGCGGTGGCAGACCAAACCCTTCGTACAATGATGGAAACACATAAAGACGTGCATTCTGATATAGCTGAACTAATTCACTATCATCAACATACCCGGTGAATACAATGTTGCCAATCCCACGCGCGTTGTTTTTCAACGTTTCATACCACGGTGATTCTTTACCCGCAAATACCAGCTGATACTCAGGATATTCGCGAGAACATACTTTCCATGCGTCAATCAAAGTTTCCAAATTTTTGTGTGGATATGCATTCCCAACATACAGTACATACGGCGAATCAATATGAAATTTTTTAGCAAGATTGTTTATAGTTAATTGTTTATTGCTTATTGTAAGAGGGGCTTGATATGTCACACTGATCTTTGCTGAATCAATGTGCAACGTCTCCACAATATCATGTTTCGTAAACTCGCTAGTAGCAAATACATGTTTGGCGCGAGTTGCGGCACTCTTTACAATATGACGATGCAGTCTATCTTTTATGAAATAGACCGCCGGTCCATGAGTTGACGCATCCTGGCGCGCATAGTGAAACATAATCAAATCATGGATGGTCACGACAAACGGATCACGATACATGATTGGCACATTCCAGTGCGGGAAATGCATAAGATCGACATCTTCTTGTTTTATAAGAGACGTTAAGTGAAGTTGCTCATCAACACCATACCAATGAATGTCTGCCAATACTTTTTTCCATTTGGTATTTGGCAGCACAAACAAGTCAAAGGCTTCTTTTTTTAAAAACACAACAAACTCGTGTTCAGAAGGTATCTGCCCGAGATGTGCAATGAGTTGTTCGACATATCGTCCAATGCCACTGTGCATCGGACCATACATGCGAGCGTCTATGCCTATTCTCATATAGTCTGTTCACATATTGTGTTCAATATCCCAGCCGCTTTCTGCCATGAAAAATGTTCTGCATGTGCTCTCCCTTGTTTGCTCAGCGTGGCATGGAGTATATCATCTGTCACAAGATCTTCCATAGCTTTTTGCAGCTGCGCAATGTTGAGGGGATTCACAAGTATTCCCCCGCTCCCCACGACAGACGGCAATGACGTCCGATTGCTCGCGATCACCGGCGTGCCGCATGCCAATGCTTCCAGTATGGGAAGCCCAAACCCTTCATACATACTTGGGTAGAGAAACGCGCGTGCATGGCTGTACAATGCCTGCTTTTCTGTTTCCGCGATATAGCCAATATACCGCGCACCGGATGTTTGTTCAATCTGTTTCATATATCGCTCGCCATTGTGTCCAGGAGAGCCGGCAAAAATGAATGGTATCTTTGTCCTCAGATACGCAGAATGCTGATATGCGTCCAGCATGCCTTGAATATTTTTTCTTGGTTCAAGTGTCCCAAGATAGAGCATATATGTATCTGGCAGTGCATATTTCTTTTTGATCTCTCCAAACGTTGCATTGCCGGCTGCCTGCGCAACATGCGAACACAACCCTGGAGCAAGGACATGCACCGCATCGGGGTTTTTATGATATGTCTGTATCACATCATGCTTTGTGTGCTCTGAAGGCACCACGATGATATTGGCACGCGTGATTTGTTTTTTCGGATGCACAGCTGGATGCCAGATACGCCCTTTTCGAGAAAAAAAAGATGGATAATGTTCAAACGAAAGATCATGAATAGTCAGAATGTGTGTGACTTCTTTTGACAATGCGGTGAATTGCAAATTTGGTGAAAACCACACATCTATGTTTTTCACACCTGCCCGCCTTGCAACAAACCGATCGAGCTTCGGCATTTGAAGAACTGAAATAGCCGCATGAAAAAGTTTGTTTGGGATCTTCGTCATGACCCATGTGACCTGTGGCTGTGAGGCAAAGGGAAGTGCTTCATGCGAGCGAAACGCATTTGCAAAAAGAATATACTGATGTTCAGGATGACTAACAAAAAGATGAGACAACAATTCAAACGTAAACTCACCCACACCGGTTCGTGGTATAGTCATGAGTGGTCGAACATCAATCCCTATGATCATAGGGTCGTACACCTAGCTGACATCGCATCAAATCCTGTTGAAATACCCCGTATTGTTTTGTGACGTATGACAGTATGTGTTTTTTGAAAGTCACCTCATCAAAACGAGTAGACCACTCTCTAATGCGTTGACTGTCCCATGTAGTGTGATCAAAGTTGAGCACCACATCAAGGAGAGATTCCCATGTTTGTTCATAAAAAAAGACTCCTGTCTCTCCTGGGATGACTGTCTCAGTAACACCTCCTTCTCCGAAGGCAATCACAGGCCTCCCGCTTGCCATCGATTCGATAGGAGTAATACCAAGATCTTCTACCTGCGGGTGAATAAACGCTTTTGCATGTTTGAGAAGTCGTGCTTTTTCTTCATCACTCACACGTCCGACAAAACTGATATTCTTTTTTGCGATACCTTTGAGTGCTTCAAGTTCTGGCCCATCCCCAAAAATTTTGAGTGGAATGCCGAGACGATTGAATACATGAATAACCAAATCAAACCGTTTGTATGTGACCAGACGTCCACCCGTGACAAAGTAATCACGAATGTCAGAAGAAATAGAAAAAGACGACACATCTACTGGGGGATAGATAATATCACTATATCTGCGATAATATTTTTGGATTCTATGCGCGACAGTACCAGAATTTGCAATAAACGTATCTACTCGATCCACACTCATTTTATCCCACAGTCTGAGTTTGTGAATAAGTCGTGGAAGAAAAAATTTGATCAATCGATTGTATTTGAGATCTGCAATATATTCATGTGTGTCTGTCCAAAGATACCGCGTCGGTGTATGGCAGTACGAAATATGGAGTGTTTCAGGACGCGTCAGCACCCCTTTTGCAAATGCACTGGTAGACGACAAGACAACATCAAATTCATGAAGATTGTGACGTTCGGTAGCGAGTGGCATGAGCGGCAAATACCACTGATATTTTTTTCTTCCAAAAGGAAGTCGCTTAAAAAATGATTCACGAACATCGGCATCTTGAAATTGAGTCAATTGCTTCTTGTTATGAAACAACACAAAAATAGGAGCCTCTGGCCATATTTCGTGGAATGCTTTGAGGACTCTCTCCGCTCCCCCATCTTGTGAAAGATAGTCATGAACAAGGGCAATTTTCATATGTTCTTCAGCTCGTAAGCAGAATAAGCCAGTAAGCAGAGTAAGCTTACTCTGCTTACTGGCTTATTTGCTGTTTACAACGCTTTTCTTTTCTTAAAAAGTACAAACGGCGTCTTTAGCAAAATAATCAAATCAAGAAACAAACTCCACCTCTCAGTATACAAAATATCAAGCTTCATTTCTTCTTCAAAGGGAAGATCACTGCGTCCGGAAATCTGTGCAAGACCAGTGATGCCAGGCTTGAGTGTAAACACGATAGGATAGTCATCTTGGTACTGCTGAACTTCTCGTGGCTGATGTGGACGTGGTCCGACAAGACTCATGTCTCCTTTGAGGACATTGAAAAATTGGGGAAGCTCATCAATACTCCATCGGCGGATAAACCGACCAAACGGCGTAATGCGCGGATCATCGAGAATTTTATAGATTGGGCCTTGCTTACTGTTTTGTTTTTTCACAAGTTCTTTTTCTTTCTCTTCTGCTTTCTTTCCATCTTCACCAAACTGTGGACCAGTAGAGTCTTGTTTGTACATCGATCGGAATTTCAGCGTAAAAAATTCATTGCCTCGAATTCCTACACGCAAATTTTTATACAGTATTGGTCTGCCTGTCTCTATAAGAATAACAAGGGCCGCAAGAAACATGAATGGGCTTGATACAACAATCAATATCACACTCCCCACAATATCAAAGACCCGTTTTATCACACGCCACCAGCCATCCAGCTTCGTCGGACGCAATTCAATCATAGGGACGCCAGCAATCGGATACACAGACATATTTGCAGAAAACGTTGCAAATAAATCTGCTGAATATTTGAATGTTTTGTGGCGGCGATTACAGTATGCGAGCAAACGCAATGTTTCTTTTTCTTTTGCTTTTGGGGAAAACACAATGACCTCGTCAAACGCCATGCGTTCAAGCGCGGTAAACAGCGTTTTTGTAATCGTATCAAACGTGCCAACAATATTATATCCAAGCGTCGCCCTTGAACGGCAAGACGCGACAAAATCGTTCTTGTGGACATCCTCTCCAATGACGATCACTCTTCGTTGTCCAATACCCCATCGATACAGTAATGCCTTGAACCCACGCATGAATATTCTGCCAACGACAATGTATACTATGGCAAATGCCCAGCCGGCTAATGTCAAAAAACGAGAATCAAAAAGCTGCTGCGTAAACATTACATAGACCGCAATACCAGCAAGCCCCACACTACATGCAAACACAACACGCATGAGATCTTTTCCAAGTTTTCTATTTGGATCTGTGGAATATAAGCCAAACAATACAAAGATGGCAATCCACAGGATCGCCACAGGATACACGACCAAAAGAAATTCACTCAGGGTAAACTGGAAAAATACAGGCTTTACACCGAGTGCCCAATCGGTAAAACGAAGCAGGTATGCAGAACAGGCCGCTAGCATGAGCAACAAAAAATCCACAGGAACCTGGGCAACCATGAGTGCTATTTCAGAACGTTTCATAGACAAACCTACAATAATTTCTGAGTCTATCATATAAGAAAAACGTCCAATGGTCAACTTGACAAAACGGAAAAAATTCGCTATAGTAAGCCATGCTCTATACAATGTGATCGCTCGGCCTTCAGGCCGAGAGGAAAGTCCGAACTCCTCATGAGCTCTCGTAGTTCATGATCGTGATAGTGGGTAACACCCACCTGCCGGTATGTGAATACTTGGTACGGGCCAGTGCCACAGAGACTATACTATCCCGACTTTGTCGGGAAAAACGTGAAAAGTGAACGGATGTTTTTACGCTATAGATAAAAGCTACTGTTCTCATCTTGATAGCAATATCAAGATGTGGTAAACCCTATCTGGAGAAAGTGCCGTGTTTCCTGATTCTATCAGGATTCAAAAAGTTAGCACGTGAAGATTTCATGAGTAATCATGAAACAAGAGAAATGATCACCATCGTCTCTTTCGAGAGACGGGGTACAAAATTCGGCTTATTGTATAGAGCAACAAAAAATTCCACATACCGTGGAATTTTTTGTTTTTGTTTTAAAAAAAATATCTCATACAAAACTTATTTGAACATATCGTACAAGCTCTATAAAAAAGAGAAAGGGCGATACTCATGGAGTATCGCCCTAAACAGCTCGTACCGAGGTCTTACTCGGACGGCTGCGCGTCGTTGGAGCCGCCCCGCAGACCCACGTCGTTGGAACCCATCGGTTCCGCCGGCTTGTTCTGCGACTGACTGGCACCTCCCTCCTTGTCCTTGGTCTTGATCCGGATCTCGGTGATCTTCGCGCCGTCGAGGACGGCTTTACATTTTGACATGACTCACCTCACTTCACTGGCTGCAGGGATCGGTACTTGTTCTCGCCGTCAGGAAAAGCACAAAGCGCATCAACCTCACGGTAGGTTTCTGCGATTTCTCCCAACAGCTGCGGCGAAAGGCTGTTGAGAATGCTGAGGGCCCTACGTTCGAACTGAGGAAGCATACCGCGCTTTTCCATCCGTTCGACATGGAGACAATCCAAATGAAGCGCCCACACCACCGTACCGTCCGCTTTGGTCTCTGGCCCCAGAGGATAGAGACGACAGGCAAGAGGACGATCTTGATAGATTCTACACCTTCTACTGTCGGTGCACAACTGACTGCACGGCGGATACCGAGTCGAGAGATCAGGTCTCCCTTCGCTGGTCATGGGGAACGAATGAATGAATGTTGGACCATCGTTGACTTGCACCAACGCGACCCCTTGCTCATACAACCGATCCGCTTCCTTCTTGAGAAGCCAGACATATCCCAGACAGTCGGGGTCGCGACAATCTCGACAGTCTTGTCCGATATCCTGGTAGAGTTCACCCAGAACGTCGTACAGTTTTGACAACGTGTCAATGCTCCACTTACGTGGGGCAAAAATACACTCCGCTCCGACATTTCCGACGAACACCGAGTGCTCACTGGCGCGTACGCCATAGCAGCACTTGTCTCCGTCGTTGGCAAAAGATGAAACGTTCTGCTGCTCCGCCCACGCCTTGAACGAAAACGATCGAATGTTGCCAATAGACAGATCGGGACGACGTTGAAAGACCTCGCTGCAGAGATAAAGATTTCCATCCGCGCTCATGTAGACCGTAACACCATCCACCCAGCAACGTTCATCTGTCGCTGAGAGTTCTTCTCCGAAAATGACTCGCGTTGTTTCAGCGACCAACTCTGGCAAACGCTGTTGCTGATCCACAGAGAGCGCGAGCTCGTCTACGAAACTGAGCGCACGACCAGCAATGGTCACTTGATTGAAATGAACAGCAGCACACTCATGATCTTTTGCAAGTTGAGCGAAATCATCCAACTGATCCACGTTCTTCCCAGTGACGGTCACGTAGAGCGTTGTCGAGACACCACTCTTCTTGCATCGATTGAGCGCCTCGAGGGCTTGCTTAAAACTTCCCTGTCCCCGGATAGCATCGTTAGTAGCAGCATTTGCACCATCCAGACTGACCCCGAGGTCTACACCCAGGTGCTTGAGGCACTCAAGAGTTGCACTCGTGAGCATCGTCGCGTTGGTGATAACGGATACCCGCATTCCCAATGCCACGGCCCGCTCAAGCAACCCTAGGAAATCCTTTTGGATGAATGGCTCACCTCCTGTGAAGAATATTTTGGAAGCTCCTGCTGCTCGGAAGGTCTCCATTGCGACAAAGGCTTCTTCGTTGGTGAGTTCATCGGGTCGTGCGGAACCAGACATCGGTAGGCAGTGCTTACACCGAAGGTTACACTTGTTCGTTATCTCCCAGTGAATTTCGCGTATTGGCATGTTACACCTCCCCGATCAGATCGATCGCTTCCACCTGCACCATCTTGCTCACGAAGAGGCGCACTTCATGCTCTGAAACTCTCTCGGCAAACTGAACGATGAGCGCTTGTTCGTTGATGACGGCTCCACTCAAGATGGCTTGCGCCAACTCGAGCGCTGTTTCATCGAGCTTCACCGTCTGATATCTGGTAACCAGAAACTTCTGAGGATACCTGGTGGTGAGCTTCATGTACCGATTCGGTCGGAAGATCCGATACCTCACCGGATACATTTCACTCGGCTTGCGATGCTCCACTTTCTGGACCAACTCAGCGACAGGCTTGGAAAGCCCGCGAACCGAGTAATCGATGCAGAACTTGTCAGAGCAGTTCGCGTCGACCTTGCAGCCGCCAGTGCAGTCGAGCAGAAGTTCACACGACTTGCACGGCTCACTGACCCACGAGAGGTCTCTGAAGATGTCGAGAGCAGGCTTGTTCCAAATCACCTCAATCGGCTCGTCCGGCAAGGTGCCGAACACGAGTTGTGACTGATTGCACATCCGGAACTCACCCTTAGGATTGATCGCGCAGAAGTACGTCCCGACACCACAGTTCGAGGTGATGCCCTCGGTGATCATGCGCTCATCCAGACAGTACGGAATCGCCGTACCAAACCCGACCCTTCCTCCGAAGATCGAGAAGTCATGCTTGGCCTGGATGATCTGGCCCACGGCGATGCCGAACTGTTCACTCGTTGGCTTCAGATGATGACCTTGAGAATTGACGGCTCCAATACCGCCATCCTCATACCGATCGACGTAGATTGACTCCATGCCGAGACTCGCCGCGAGGGCAATGATCTCGTACATTTGGTCATAGTTGTACCCGGTAAGCACCGGGATACACCGCACGTCATGGCCTTCACTCACGTAATGCCTGATGGTGTCGAGAGTCTTCGAGAAGCTTCCCTTGGACTGATTCAAAAACTCGTGAGTCTCAGCATTTGCGCCATGAATGGGAACCCCGAAGCACGCAAGATTGCGCGAAATTCCCTTGAGCTGCCGGAGACCGTTCGTGACGATGGTGACCGACGAATGCTCGGAGAGCAGATCGATGTACTCGTTGAGCTTCTCCACGGGCAACAGACTCGGCTCGCCGCCGATCAGGTACACATGGGGAATCTGACTCTCTGCGACTGAGCGAACAAGCCCGTCAATGGCTGACAGATCACCAAGCTTGGCTCTCTCGGGGTTGTAGCAGAAGATGCACTTCTCGTTGCACGCGTACGTCATCTCGATGTGGCAGAGATGAGGAACGACATCGTGTTCGACGTACTGTCCGTCTTCACGTCGTCCAGACGACTGATAGCCACATCGCACGGTTGCGATCGGTGACCAGTCAGAAGGAAGTACCTGAAACTTCTTACCCATGATGCCTTCTCCTCGTATTCCTAACGTTTACTTGGATTACTCGAGATCTTGACAATGGCGTCAAAGCTATCGTCCTTCGATGCTCTGTTTCGCTTCTCAAAACCGCACGTGGTACAACGGTGGAGAATGATGTATTCACCATTTTTAGTCCCCACCTCTACAGGTTCCATGAGCCCATGACAGGTCGCTTCGCGATCGCCAGGATTCACGTCAACGTGCTTACTCCACAGACACTGCGAACAGTGATTGGTGTATCCACTGCCACGCACAAAGAAACCACACCGTTCGCAGGTGAAGTCTTCCTTGGTGCGTTGAAATTTCTTTGTGGTAGTCATACTTCTCCCAGGTTCTTGGGTTGTCAAAGACCAACGTACCTAAGGTAGGTAATATCACAATTCATTGATACCGTCAAGATGATAAAACAACAAAAAAACATAAAAAATGAAGGCCGTTACAAACGTGCTAACAGGTCACTCTTCTCCATGCGATATTTAAAAAAAATTACACATATACAATGTATCAAATTTTTTCTTTAAAAAAAAGATGTGTGCTCACAATTTCAAAAGCACACATCTTTTTTATCTGCCAAAACAACAATGTCCAATGTGGTGCGCGGGAGAGGAGTCGAACCTCCATGCCCTTGCGAGCGTTACCACCTCAAGGTAGTGCGTCTACCATTTCGCCACCCGCGCGTCTTCACGAAACATGAATCACATATCACATATCGAATGATACGTGCCATGTGTTTTTTGATTCGTGAGTTAAAATTTTCGTTCACGACCGACAATCATCTCAATGCGTTTCTTTGCCAGCTTGATTGTAATTTTTGTTTCTTTTGACTCTTTGCCGTCAGCTTCTACCACAAATGGTTTTCTGCTGGTCACAACCATTTCTTCAAAAGGGAAAATACTTGGGTCATCGTATTTTTCTTTGATGACTCCTTTCCCAACAACAGGTCTGAGGAAGGCCTCAAGCTTCCCATCTTGTGGATGCACCACAATGTCTTGGCTCTTGCGAGACTTCCATGTGTATGGTTGCAAATTGCAAACAACGAGTTCAATCTTTCCCTTTGTCGAGGAAACTTTGAACTGCTCGTCATATTCGACGGTAATATCACTCGGTGGAATATGAAGACGAGAAACGAAGTACCGATTGTTGAACCAGCCAACATCCAATTTTACTTTTCGTCTTCGTGAGAGCACATCACAGGCCTCAACACCCACAGGAATACCCAGTACCGCAGCAATGCTATTGTCTGATCCTATAGGCAAAAAGCCAAATGGGACATCGCATACGGCTGCCTTCGAAAGCACATTTCCAAAGGTCTTATCATCGCCAACAATGACGATAGTCGTAGCGCCACGACGAATCTCTTCGTTGATAACGGTCTCTGCATTGGTAAGGTGCTGAAGCCGAATAATCTTACCAGCGATCCCAAAATCTGTCAACCTTGTCTCTATGGTAGAAAGCAGGCTGTCATACTTGCGGCTCCGTAAAAAATTGTCATACAAATACAAGTACATACCGACTATTCGTAAAGAAGAAAAAAGTCACAGAAGGAAAGGCTGATGTGACTTAGGAAGACACGCAGATGCCTGAAGTACGAGCTCTCTTAGAGAAACTCTTAATTCAAATCTTCTTGCTCTTCCTGCTTGACGGCACGTCTTGTACGAGATGAGGAACGCTGAGAAAGGCTGTCTTCACCACCTTCAATTGAGACGCCGTTCATCATCACCTTTCCCTGCACTAGGGCACCTGGCTCTACCACCAAGATGCTACAGGTGATATCACCCAAGATTTGTGCAGAAGACGACAACTCCAATTTTTCTTCTACCTTTACATTGCCTTTTATATTTCCTGAGACGTGCGCACTTCCAGCGCGTACGTTTGCCAAAATCTGCGCACCTTTTTCTACAGTAAGTAATTTACTTGTTTTGACATTTCCAGAGACACTTCCCTTTACAAGGATATTCCCTTCTGAAGCAAAATCTCCTTCTACGTGGACAGAAGGTCCGACGACTGTTTCAACATCGTCATGATGTGATGGGGTTGGTGAAGTGTATTCAGTGTCCATAGGCGGCGGGGTTGATTTTTGAAACATACAAGCAAAATAATATTAGAGAAGTAGGTATATAGTACACCAATGGTCATTTTTTGAAAAGAGAATGCTATACAACAGAGGCAAGTGTGGAGGTGTCCTTTTTTTCGATGATTTCATGTGGTACCCCTGCCAACTCATCTTGCTGCACAACTTTTGGCTTTTCACCAGTCTTTTGGGGAAGCCAAAAGCCAAATTCAGATCCTTTTCCCGCACCAGGGCTTGTCGCCCACACACGCCCATCTTGTGCTTCCATAAACTTCCGACACACATAAATACCAAGGCCGGTTCCATTCACATTGGTTCCTTCCACATTCTTCCCTCGATAAAACTTTTGAAAAAAATTCACCTCATCTATCTTTTCAAATCCAATACCAGTATCTGTTACTTTCAAAATCACTCCGTTATTTCCATGTTCGAGCGTAACTGTTACTTTTCCTTTTGGTGTGTACTTGATGGCATTATCGACATAATTAAACACCACATGTCTCACTTTTTCATCATCCATATACACATCTTCTTTTGTTTTCCCCGCCTTCCACACGAGTTTCAATTTTTTATCTTTTGCACGGTCGGTAAGTTCCTTCACCACGCTACTGACCAATTCATTCATATCATGCATACCAAAAGAAAACTTGGTGCGGCCCTGTTCAATACGTGTAATATCTAGAAATTCATCAACCAATTTTACAAGACGCTCATTGCTGCTATCCATATCAGCAAGTATTGCTTTTGTTTTTGGCGTTACTTTTCCATACGCCCCGTCAGTAATCAACTCAATATATCCTTTGATAATAGACAGTGGTGTGCGAAGCTGATGAGAGGCAATGGAGAGAAATTCTGTTTTCTGACGGTCGAGTTCTTGCAGACGCAAATTCGCTTGTTCGAGGGATTTAGCAAGTTTGGTAATTTCATCTTTCCTTTTTATTTCTCTTTGAACTGAAATCATCAATAATACGTTAATGACTGTGACAATCGCAGCAACCAATATTCGAATTACTAACTCTGATACTGACCGTGCAAGAAAAATTTCAATAACAATAAAAAAATTAACTAATCCTACTAATATTTCAGCAGCGACAATACGGATATGCATAAGTCCATGCCGTGATATCGCGTATGACAACAACACAGGAAAAATAAGCCCAGAAACATATGCGAATGGAAACTTTGTATCTATACCATAAGCATATAAATAGGCGCTTCCACCTACAAAAATGACAATCGCAAATGCAACAAACGCATAGATAATCTGGATCTTGCGTTCTTTATTAAAAATAGTACGATATTCGGAAAAAAGATTTTTGAAAAAAATTCCCGTGCCTATAAAAAAATAAAAAAGAAAAATATGATGGAATAGGCGCGCTTGCGAATGAGCTCCCCAATTGTAAATATTTAAATCATCTACAAAATAGGGAGTTCGACTGATAAGTAAAAAGAAAAATGCAAATAAATAATTGATAGTTAACAGCTTTCTTTGACCTTTATTTTTTGTAAAAATAAGACTGAAATGATGCATGAACGGTGGCATGAAAACAACTCCTGCATACACAAATCTATCCCAAAATAATGCAAGTTCACGATTTTCTCCACGTAAACCAAACATCATGAACGTTCCAAACATCCAAAAAAACATGCTGAGAGAAAAACCAAACATGAGTCTATTCATGGGAGATGTTCGATCTTTTGACAAAATAAAAACTCCAAAAAGAAGAACGAAAATCGCACATGTGAGAGGAAGAATAGTGAAAAGTTGGGTAAACATAAAATAAAGTGTCTCTAGTATAACAAAATTTACAAATAAAAAAAACGCATTGTCTGCGTTCATACCAATCAGTACATTAATATTGGGAGATGGGGCGCGCGATTGTCATTTCGCGCGCCCCAGTCTCCTCCTTGCGAATCAGCGGACGTACTTCGAGAGTACAGTCTCACTGAACGCTGTGAGCTCAGACCACGGCACGACTCTGCCGTCTGGGAGCTCTGCGGGCTGCGGCTCGAATCCGAGCTGGTGGAACATCGCTGCATCAGCAACAACGTCCTCTGGCTGGAGTCGCGAACCCGCGACGTGCCCACGCTTGCCAGTGAGAGCCCTGGCGATGCACTCTGCCGTGCATCCCCAAATCACCTTATGGCCGCCGGCTCCGCGATCCCACACGATCTGACCCTTGTGGTCTCTGCCGAAGCCTTCGGGGAAAAGTCTCGTCGGCACCTTGGCACAGCCGGCGCGGACCACGTAGATCTCGCGCTCGAGCCACGGGCCATCCTGTGTCGCGGATGGTGTCGTTGTGTCGAACACCATGCACCCGTGAGGGAGATGATGCGACTGGAGCTTCTCCTTGCCATTCGTGGCGAGAAGCACGACGTGGGCATCGTGCTCGATGGCTGCCTTCGTCATATCCTCATGAACGACGACCTCTGTAGTCTCGTCCAAATGCCACTTCACAACAGGGATGAACTCCTTAATGCGATGAGCTTCAGTTCCAGGTCGAACCACAAGAACCACCTTCTTCGGGGCGAACTGTCGCAAGGACAGCGTAAGTCCCGATCCAATGGCACCGAGTGACCCGATGATGGCGATGGTCGAACAGGGCGGTATTCCCGCACGGTGCATACCCTCAGTGATGAAATGCACAGTTCCGTTATCACCGTGACTGGAACCCAACCATGGCCTCCGCAAGACGACATCAATATGTTCACGCAGAAAGCGTTTTCCATGCTCAGTCACGAGCTTGGAGTAGGCTCCCCACCCGAGCTGTACAGGAACTCCGTCCCTCGAAAGTTGATGTGCGTCGTCGATCTGTTGCGTCGCATCCTCGGCAAACCAACTGTAGAGCTGGTCCCCAGCACCATGCCGGAGTCCCTGGTAGAGACTGAGCCCGAAGATCGGCGCGATGCGGAACCTAAGTTCCACACGACGATCTCCGAACACGACTGGGCAATTGAACCACTCAACCACCGGCGGGAGTTCCCCCCCAGGCTTCAAGTCATCAGAAGTAGCCCAGCGACTCCCGTGCGACTGGAGCACAGGAGTGATTTGCTCGGTGCTGAGTGCATCGGGCGTGAGACCATGCGCCATGAACACAACTGCTTCATCGATCTTCTCGCGACAGCAAGACACTGTGGGAGCGTAGCTCCCCCGTGAGACACGTCCTGCGATGGCAGGAGTCTGGACCGCGGATGCGGACTTCGTATCCATGTGACCCCCTCCCGCCTCAGCGGAAAGAAAGTGGGAGGATCATTCCTCCAAGAGAATATGTATGACATACTCTCTTCGAAAAACGATACTCGACCCTATCAAAACCTGCCTTATTTGTCAATATCCCCACCAAGCTATAAAAGCCATGGGATTCTGTTTAGCATGGCATCATTGTGACAGAACTGAATTGCACACAATTTCTATGTACTATCTCGAAATCTCCCAAACGTAATATCAAGTGCTTCGTATACTTTTTTCATTCGTTCTACGGACAGTTCTGCCTTCTTTGCGACAATATGTGTTCGATCTATTGTTTCAAGCTTATGCAGCATACAGATACCATCCTTTCCAAGACCAGTTTCTTCTTTTGGCAAACGCACTTCGTTGATAAATACGTCATCTCCTTTTCTATACGGCTCAATCTTCGCACAGATAACAGTCGGAAGTCCTTGATTGAGCGCATCATCCTGAATAATCACTGCCGCCTGCTCAATTGTTTTCCTATCATCTGAAAAAAGTACAATATCGCCACGACGAATTGCTCCGCAGTACATATTGTCAAAATCAAATGATACAACCATACATTATTGTCTTGTTTTCCCTACACGACGTAATTCTTTTTCCATTTTTTCGACCTCAGAGCGATGCTTGTGGGACAAAATACACGCTTCTACAAATTTACTTCGCTGTCCATGCGGGAATGCCTTGCGAAAATAGGCTGCGACAGGCTTCGGGAGTTTGAGTGTGACCCGCTCGATACTATCCATTGCCTTGACCATATGATGAAATGTTAGATAGAAAAAGTATACACCTATCAAGGTGTACTACAAAGGTGTACTGTGGATAACAAGTCTATACTACTTCACACATCCTCTATAGGAAAGATCCTGAAATAAATTCAGGATGACATACACAAAAAATCGACTTTTGCCGATTTTTGTTTTTAAAATTTGGATTTTTGAATTATTGCTACATCTTCTCTACTGTTTCAATTCCAAGCAACCTCAATCCCCGTGTCATCACATCTCTCACTGCAACAATAAGGGCAATGCGAAAATCTTTCACGTCCTCTTGCGCCTCAAGGACAGGACATGCGGCATAAAATGCATTGAATGCCTGCGCGAGTTCAAATGTATACTTTGCAATGTGAGAGGGGTCGTATTCTTGAACAGCACGTTGCGTGACTTCGGGATAGACTGCAAGTAAAAGAAGTAATTTCTTTTCTTCCTGAGAAATTGATGATTTGAAATTTGAAATTTGAAATTCCTTTTCTTGTATCTTCTCTAGAATACTACCAATACGTGCCACAATATAGAGCAAATACGGCCCACTATCCCCTGTTGTCGAGACACTCTCTTCCATATCAAAGGCAACATCTTCCGAGACGTTTGCTTTGAGCATGGCGTATTTGAGTGCAGCACTGGAGATCTTCTGGATTGTTTCATCAGTAAGTCCATGATCTTCTTCACGTGCTTTCAGAATATCTTGGATGCGATCTTCCACTTCAGCGACCAATTCATCACCAGAAATCACATTGCCTTTTCTTGAACTCATTTTTTGTTCACCTTTTAGTTGAAGGTAACCACCAACGAGATGATATTCTCTTCCAGTCGTTTGTGGCAACAATTTTTCTAGTGCTTTGAAGACAACTTGAAAATATCCAGTCTGTTCTTTCCCCACCACGTGAATGACTTGATATGGATCAAAATCAGTAAAATGTTTTTCTGCAAGCGCAAGTTCTTTCCCTTCGTAGGTTGGATAGCCTTTGCTGTTGAGGAATACACGATCATGCAGATCGTACTCACTCCCTGGGAAAATAACAGCTCCCTCACTCTCTACAAAAATGCCTTTTTCTTTTCCCTCTTCTACTAACACCACCCCTCGTTCGTATGTCTCTGATTCAAAATACATGCGATCAAAATGACTACCAAGTTTTTTATAAATCGTATCAAAATAATCGAGACTCCATTTTCGTCCGGTGTTGTACACGTCTTGAATCGATGCATCTCGCTCGTACACCATTTCGTTGAAACGAGCGACGGCTTTTTGGGCATCTTCATTTTCTTCATATGCATTTGCTCCACGCGCATACGCCTTTCCGAGAAAAGCAACTTTTTGTTCGAGAGGATTAGCCGACATGTCTTTCATTTCAGTAGCAACATCTGACATTGTCTTCCCATCGGCTTCTGTGAGTCCAAAAAGTACTTTTGCAATATGCATGCCCACATCTCCCTGATAATTCACTCGCTTGATATCATAGCCTGCATTTTCAAATGTTCTCACTACCGCTTCCCCGGTAATCAAATTTTTCAAATGCCCAAGGTGAAACACTTTCATCGGATTTGGGCAACCAAATTCGATCAACACTTGTTTGCCATTTCCTATCTTGTGTTGTCCGTAGTGTTCTCCTGCTTCTGCAATCCCACCGAGAACAAATGACGCAAGTTCAGTTCCATCAAGAAAGAAGTTCACATACGGCCCAAATGCTTTGATTTCTTTGATAAGACTTGATTGTTTGAGGTCTTCTTTTTCATACGCATCATTCAATTTTGCGGCAAGCTCTGTCGCTACCTCTGCCGGACTCTTCCCTTCCTGCTTTGCGAGTGCAAAACACGGAAACGCAATATCACCCATGTCTGGGTTTGGAGGTGTCGTGAACTCCACGCGCATGACGCCAAGTGAGTGAAGTATTTCTTTCAGTTGTTCGTTTATCTGATTCATCATAAGTAAACCTCCCCTTGCTCCCCCGTCCGAGGGAAACGTGCTGCAACGCACTATCTTATTCGTAAGAAACTCCGCTTTCCCTTATTTACGACATCGCCACTCTTCACTTCCATATCGTAGGAAGTCACGACATCATCGTTTATGCGAACACCATTGCCATCAATCGCGCGGCGCGCTTCTCCTTTACTTGTCGCAAATCCTGCTTCCACCAATACGTCGACAATGTTGCGACTTGCTGGAGAAAGTTCTGGCATTTCATCTGGGACCTGTTTGTTTGTAAACGTATTCACAAATGCTGCCTCTGCTGCGTCGGCTGCGTCGGCAGAATGGTAAAAACTCACAATCGCTTTTCCCAGGAGCATCTTATAATCACGGGGATTGCCACCTTCTTTCATCGCTTGGGTATACTCCTCTACCTCACTCATCGGCACGCGTGTCATGTAGGTAAAGTATGGAATGATCAGATCATCCGGTACACTCATGATTTTTCCAAACATATCGTTTGGCTCATCGGTAAGATTGACGGTGTTGCCCCAACTGGAACTCATCTTGCGTCCATCTGTCCCGGCAACGAGTGGATTCATGATAATGTCTTGTGGCTCTTGTCCAAAGTGTGATTGGAGGGTGCGGCCAGCGAGAAGATTAAATCGTTGATCTGTGCCACCAAGCTCGACATCGGCTTCGATCGCAACAGAATCATATCCTTGCATCAATGGATACAAAACTTCTCTGAGTGACACGCGTGTTCCTGCTTCCAATCGGCGACGAATATTATCTCGAGAAATAAATTCTGATACTGAAAATACATTTGCATGTTCCCCTATTTCTTCGTAGCTGAGTTTATTCAGCCATTCAGAATTGTGACGGAATTCTGTTTTTTCAAGATTAAGAATTTTCCCAACTTGTTCTTTGTATGATTGCAAGTTTTTTTCTACATCTTCTCGAGTGAGCATGGGTCGTTCGCTGTCTTTGTCAGATGTATCACCAATGACACCTGTCGCATCGCCAACAATAAACACAACTTTATGTCCAAGTTCTTGAAAATCTCGAAGTTTGAGAAGTGGAATCGATCGTCCGAGATGAAGATTTGGACTCGTCGGGTCAATACCAAGTTTGACGCGAAGTTCTTTGCCCGACTCGAGTCGTTCCATTAAATGTTTTCTGTCAATAATTTCTTCGACACCGCGAGTGAGCAATTCGATAATTTTGTCCTTGTCAGTTGAAATAGCCATACATTATCTTCCAAAAAAATAATACATTACAAAAAGAAACACCGCAGCATCGAGAATGAGAAAAATACGAAACAGTTCTTTTTTACTCTCACTCATACGAGACCATGTACCTTTGCCAATATACATGTTTTGAGATTGTGAATGAGGAGGTGTTTCTTTTTCTGTTGCATCATCTTGCGCAGCAATTTGTTTTAATATATTTCCTACAGTCTTTTTTCCCAAAAGCCGAAATACAAATGCCGTCAATTTTTTTTGTAAAAACATATTTCCTTTTCCCTGTTGAGACACTGATAAACGTACCAACTCATCCGTATTGTCTACAATATCAGGGGTTCCATCGTTATCATAATCTTTGGTAAAGGCGATTTTTTGTTCTTCTGTAAGTCTTTCCATATATACGCATTATAACATCGAGAGTTGTTCTTGTAGAGCAGTAAGTTTTTGTGTTGCTTCCTCGAGCTTTTTCTTTTCTACCGCAATCACAGCTTCCGGTGCATTATCAACAAATTCTTTGTTTGAAAGTTTCTTCTCAAGTTGCAACACATATGGTGCAACACGATCAATTTCTTTTTGCAATCGCGCCTTTTCTGCGTCCACGTCAATCGCTCCAGCAAGATCGAGATGAACCATGATAGATCCAATTGCAGCGCTCGATGCTTGTGCTGGTTTTGCACTTTCGTCGCTCGTAATTGTGAGCGATTCAACACGTGCCAATCCTCGAATAAGTGCTGAGTTTTCATCAAGCATTGCTTGTTCATCTGTGCAAACGATCACAACGCCAACTTGTTTTCCTGGCTCAATATTTTTTTCTGAACGGAGGGATCGGATGTTTGTGATGATGTCTTTGACCAGGGCGAACTGGAGAATAACCTCCCCTGCCCCCTCCTTGGTAAGGAGGGGAACGCTTGGCCAATGCTCAACCATAAGCAAATGCTCTTCTCCATACAACTCCTGCCAAATCGCTTCAGTTACGTATGGCATATACGGATGCCAGAGTTTCAAAACAGTATTCAATACATAATTCAAAACTGCTGTTTTGTTACCTTCAATCTTCGCAATTTCAAGGTACCAATCTGCAAATTCATTCCATGTAAAATCTCTGAGCGTCTCAGCTGCAGGAGAAAATCTATATTGTTCAATATGTTCTGTCACTTCTGAAATTACTTGATCCAAACGTGTGAGAATCCACTTGTCTGCCAACGTATTTGCTTTTGGTAATGATACCTCACGAACAAGTGTTAATTGTTCATTGTTAATTGTTAATTGTATAAATCGGGCGATATTCCACAATTTATTCGCAAAATTTCTATACGATCCAATTTTTTCTTCAGAAAGTTTGCTATCATTGCCAGGCGATGAGCCGACCATGAGTGAAAGACGAACAGCGTCTGTCCCAAATTTTTCTGACACATCGAGCGGATCGATAATATTGTCGAGTGACTTACTCATCTTTCTCCCCTGTTCATCTCGAACAAGTCCGTGCAAATACACTGTTTTGAACGGCACTTCCCCACGCAAACACGTCGTCATGAGAATCATACGAACAACCCAGAATGTCAAAATATCGTAGCCTGTTTCGAGGACACTCGTTGGGTGATAGTTTTTTTGATCTTCTGACTCTCCTTCTACAGGACCAAGTGGTGAGAAACTAAACATTCCCGCACTAAACCATGTGTCGAGTGTATCAGGATCTTGTTTCCAGCCTTCACCTTCTGGTGCATCTATACCAACATATACTTCATCACCGCGATACCAAGCCGGTACCCTATGCCCGTACCAAATCTGACGAGACAAACACCAATCGAGTAAATTATCTACCCAATTGAAATATTGTTTTTCAAAACGNNTGCTTCATGATCTGTGGCTCGATAAGTCCACCGCCACGACTATTCGTTGCTGTGCTATGGATATAGTCTTCGTCAACTTTTACAAGAAGTCCTTTTTCTTTTAATTTTTCTACAATCTTTGGTCGCGCATCGAGAATATGCATGCCAGCAAATTCTTCTGCGATTGGAAGCAAATTGCCATCCAAATCAATGACTTGTTGTTTGTCTAAATCATGCCGTTCTGCAATAAAAAAGTCTGTTGCATCATGCCACGGCGTAATAGTCATGACACCAGTTCCAAATTCAGGATCAATTGCTTCATCTTTGATAATCGTTGCAGTAACTTTTCCATTGATCCATTCACAGTCAAATGTATCGCCATGTTTGTATGCCGTATAGCGTTCATCATCAGGATGCATGACCACATATTTGTCGCCAAACTTTGTCTCAGGGCGAGACGTTCCAATCACAAACGGACCATATTGAAAATAATAAAATGGTGCTTTTTGTTCTTTGCGAACGACTTCGATATCTGAGACATTTGATTGCATTTTTGGATCCCAATTGACAATGCGATCTCCACGATAGATGAGTCCTCTGTCATACATGATTTTAAAAGCAGTGCGAACGGCAAGATTTCTCTCTTCATCAAGAGAATAATATTCACGAGACCAATCCATGGACGTGCCCATGCGTTTTGCTTGGTTCACAATACGATCGTGACTATCCTGCGCAAAATCTTCCACGCGTTTCAAAAAAACATCGCGACCAAGATCATGACGCGTTTTTTGTTCATCGTTCCAGAGCATGCGTTCTACTTTTTCTTGTGTCGCTATCGCTGCGTGGTCTGTCCCAGGCACCCAGAGTGTCTTATCACCTTTCATACGATGATAGCGCACCATCACGTCCTCGATAGCAAGCATGACGGCATGCCCAATATGCAGTGTCCCTGTCACATTTGGTGGTGGGAGAACAATACTAAAGGACTCAGCATCTTTGTCAGTAATACCTTTTTCAATACAAACATCAGGATCAAAATATCCACTCTCTTCCCAGCGTTTGTAGATAGCATCTTCGTATTTTTGTGGCTCGTAGGCCTTTTCTAATTGCTTCATAGTACAGATATCCTATCAAAATGAGCCAAAAACGCAAGTTTTTGGCTCCGTTGACAAGGAAAGTGTGATATGGTAGGTTTATCTATCGTTCTTTCACATTTCAGTCGTCTATGGAGACTCTTGTGGGTCTGTAAAAATATATCAGTTTGACGTATTTCTTTAGACCCACAACTTCAACTGCACCGAGGGGGTACCCGTGAGTAACAAAAAAAGCCAAATCCTACTCATCCTGTTTTGCCTTGTGATGCTGGCCTGGGGCATCCACTGGGCGGTCACTGGTAAAATCGCGATCCTGACCGATATCGTCTACTGGATGAGAAGTATCAACCTTGATCATTCAGGAGAACTGCAAATAGTGTTCCTCTTTGCAGCTCTCCTTGTTCTCGTGCTCTACGGCCTATTTGCCTTAGCACTTCTCACCGCGCTAACCACCACTCTTCTTTCCTTCTTCGGAGGAATCTGGTGGCTGTTTCAGAGGCTCCCCCGCAAGAAGCAAAGCCCTGTTCACGACTGACCCAACCTTTGGAGGGACCCCTCGGCTGCGCAGACTACGCGCGTCGAGGGGATCCACACAGTACATTTATTTTTTATTAAAATGAATGTACTGTAGGATTGTCATCCCGAACGAAGAGAGGGACCTTTCGAAGGTACATATCTTATCTGACAAAAAATAATGTACGTCAACGTACATTGATACAATTCCTAACCGTGTGGCACTTTCAACCATCCAACAAATTCATAGTCTTGTCACTGAGAACAAGCAGTTCCTCATCACCTTCCGCAAAGATGCGGGAAGCGATGCTATAGGGAGCGCGGCTGCACTCATGGCATTTCTCACCGCACAAGGTAAACGTGTGGATGTTGTCGTAGACGGATTTATTTTGCCAGATAAATTGCAATTTTTGAAAATCGCTCGTTCATTTCAAAATACTTTTTCTCATCTTCAAAAATTCATTCTCACCATTGATGTAAAAAATACAGGTGTCGAAGAACTCAGCTACGATGTAAAAGACGAAAAACTTCGTATTTACATCACACCAAAACACGGGGTACTCTCTCGAGAACACATCACAACGGCGCAGACAGATTTCAAATATGATGCTATCTTTGTCGTCGATACCCCTGACCTTGAATCACTCGGCGCAATCTATCGAGATAATACTGATCTCTTCTATACTGAACCGGTCATAAACATTGATCACCATATTGCAAACGAAAACTTTGGGCAGATCAATATCGTGGATAGCACCGTTGCGACATCTGCAGAATTACTTTTTGATATATTCAAACAACTCGGTGAAGAACACATCTCACAAGAAGTTGCGACCGCACTTCTCACAGCGATGATTGATAGCACACGTAGCTTTACTGCTGAAAATGTCAAACCACAAACACTCAGGACTGCAAGCACACTCATGTCACTCGGTGCAGACAGACAATATATTATTCACAATCTGTATCGAACAAAAACAATTGGCTCACTCAAACTCTGGGGAGAAGCGCTGGCACAACTCGAACGACATGAACATATCAACATGGTCGCCACCAGACTATCTCGCGACATGTTTGTCCAAACCGGAGCATCAGAATCATCACTGTACGATATTGTTGACGAACTCATTGTCTATTCTCCTGAAGCAAAACTTATTTTATTGACGCACGAACATCCTGGCGGAGATGATACAATTCATAGCATCCTCTATGGCGCAAAAGGATATGATGCCAAAGCACTTTTGAAATCACTCAACCCAACAGGAGACGATATGCGAGCATCCGTAACAATGCGAGGAAAAACGGTGAGAGAAGTGGAAGAAAAAGTGATAGAAGAAGTGACGTATAGATTGAAGCAACAAAAGTAGTACTCTGATTTGCGGGGAAAGATTGCACTCCGCTTCGCTTCGTTAAGACTCCTTTTTGCTAACGCAAAAAAAGATTAGAAGATTAATGCTACATGCTAAGAAGGACATGCATATCGTGCATGTCCTTCTTTTTATGAAATAATCTTTTAGTCTTATTTCACCATAAGGTGAAATGTAATCTTAGTCGAACGAAGTGAGACGTAATCTTTCTGCGCAGCATGCATACCTCTCACACCACCACGCACATCACTACATGAGCGACCGTCCCGTCATCTCCGGCGGCTGTTCTATCCCTAAAAGTTTCAACATCGTCGGCGCAACGTCAGCGAGCATGCCGACAGGATGCATGAGCGAAAGATCCCCTTCTGGTGGATCTCCTGCAGGGCCGGCCTTGCCACGATAGTCATTGCCAATGATAAAGAATGGCACTGGATTTGTACTATGTTCTTTATCTTTTTCTCCTGTTTCCAAATTCACGACTTCTTCTGCATTGCCATGATCTGCGGTGATGAGCAGCAAGCCATCTTTTGCAAGCACATGATCAGCAATCGCACCGAGGGCTTTGTCAACGGCTTCTACGCCGGCAATTGTTGAGGTAAGGTCACCGGTGTGCCCCACCATGTCGGCATTGGCAAAATTGAGAATAATGACATCATATTCTTCAGCTTCAATCGCACGGATGACTTCTTTTGCAATCAGTCCGGCAGACATCTCTGGCGCCTGGTCGTATGATGACACTTTTGGCGACGGGATAATGCCACGCTTTTCTTTAGGAAACGGATCTTCAACTGTGCCATTGAGAAAGAAGGTCACGTGCGCGTATTTTTCTGTCTCTGCAATGTGAAACTGCGATAAATCGGCATTGCTGAGAACTTCAGCAAGACAATTATGCACGACCATGGGCGGGAATGCTACAGAAACGGGCAATTCTTTTTCATATTCTGTCATCGTCACAAAGGTGACATCACGAATATACTCACGGGGGAATTTTTCAAAGGCTGGCAAGACAAAGGCTTGCGTGAGCTGTCTTGCACGGTCTGGACGAAAATTGAAAAAAATAACAGCATCGCCAGATGACACGCGCGCCGTAGGCTCTCCTTCTTTTCCAATCACAACTGGCTCAAACTCTTCATCATAGACCTTTTTTTCGTATGACGCAGTGATCGCAGCGTCTGCATTTGGAAAGTAGGACGCTGCTTCGCCAAGCGCAATTGCATGATACGCTTTTTCAATCCGATCCCATCGATTGTCTCGATCCATACCCCAATATCGTCCACCGAGTGTAGCAATCTTTCCGATACCAAGTTCTTTCATCTTTGCTTCAAGCTCTGCGATAAACGTCTTTCCACTATCAAACTTTGTATCACGTCCATCGAGAAACGCATGGATCATGACGTTTTTTATCTTTTTTGCTTTTGCCAATTCGAGAAGCGCAAACAGATGTTCCTGGCTAGCATGCACATTTCCATGACCGACCAGTCCCATCACATGCAATGTGGAATTGTTTGTAGTCACGGCGCCTATCGCTTCATTGAGGGCATCATTTGCAAAGAGAGATCTGTCCGTAATACTTTTGTTGATGCGTGGCAATGTCTGGTAGTACACCCGACCTGCCCCGATGTTCAAGTGTCCGACTTCAGAGTTTCCCATTTCCCCAAACTGAAGACCGACTTCATTGCCGGAAGCATAGAGTGTCATGACTGGATATTCTTTGGTAAAGGTATCTGTCCGTGGCGTTTTTGCGCGGGTAATAGCATTCCCCTCACTATCCTGCGCGATTCCCCATCCGTCACAGATTGCGAGGACTGTTGGTTTTGGACGATTCATATGTATGCTGATATTCGGATAATCCAGATCTACGGATAGATGCATCTGAAAATCTGGATTATCTGGATATCCGTATGCGTCAAAAAAGTGAACGTCCTGTCATTTCCTTTGGCTGTTTAATATCCATCATCTTCAGAAGCGTTGGTGCTACATCGGCGAGCTTTCCTGTATGCATAGGTATACGCTGTTTTGACTTTTTTATCAAGATACAAGGTACTGGATTCGCCGTATGCTGCGTCAATACACCGCCAGTTTTAAAATTGATCATTTGCTCAGCATTGCCATGATCTGCCGTAATGAGCACTTGTCCATCATGTTCGAGCGTCATATCTACTACCCGTTTTACTTGGGCATCTAGAAAACTCACTGCTTTTTTTGCTGCCGTAAAGTCGCCCGTGTGTCCTACCATGTCGGCATTCGGATAGTTGACTGCCACAAAATCATACGTACCAGCATCAATATATTCGACAATTCTGTCTGTCAGTTGTTTGGCATGCATCTCTGGCTGATCTGCGTAGGAATATTTTTTGGGAGAGGTGATCAGTTCCCTCACCTCACCATTCATTGGTTCTGGATATCCACCATTGATAAAGTATGTCACATGCGCGTATTTTTCTGTCTCAGAAATATAGAGTTGCTTGCGCGCGCTTCCAATTACTTTGGCCAGACTATTTTCTACGTTTGGGCTTGGGAATGCAGTCAAAATAGAATCAAGATCCGGTCCAAAATCTGTCATGGCAACAAAACGGATATTTTTGGGATGATTCTTCCGCACAAATGCACCGGGATTCAGTTTGGAAAAGTCTTTTTGCACAAACGCCTTTGTAATCTGACGCGCGCGATCACTGCGAGCATTGAAAAAAAAGATCACATCATTGTCCTGTATCGTAGCAATTGGTTTTCCAGCTTTGGTGATCACCGTTGGGCAAATATACTCATCTGTCTCGCCACGGTTATACGCTTCGGCTATCGCTTCTTCTGCGCTTGGTGCAGTGCAATGTCCTTTTCCAAGCACCATGGTATTGTACGCAGCTTCTGTACGCTCCCACAATTTTGCTCTATCCATTGCATAAAATCTGCCTATAATCGTAGCAATGCGTTCGTCTCCCTTTATCTCGTCACGCAGAAGCTTGAGAAATGTAAATGCAGAATGCGGTGGAGCATCTCGTCCATCTGTAAACAAATGCAAATACACCTTTGTTTGACCTTCATCGCGGAAAAATTTCAACAATGAATACAAATGATCAGGATGCGCGTGCGCGCTCTGCCCGTCGGTCATGAGTCCCATAACATGCACAGCGGTCTTATATTTTTTTGTATGATGCAGGGCGTCTTTGAATGCTTGATTTTTGAAAAACGTTCCATCTGTGATGGCATCTGAAATACGTACAATATCTTGCTCGACCACTCGCCCAGCACCGATGTTGAAGTGTCCTGCTTCAGAATTTCCTTCTTGATTTGGGAAAAGTCCTACATCCTTGCCATGTGCAGCAAGCGTCGTAGAAGGATATTTTTCCATATACGAAAAAATATTCGGAGCAGTTTTCTTTGTGATGGCATTGCCTGGCTCTGTTTCGTCAGCAAGACCAAACCCATCGAGGATCATAAGGACTGTAGGTGGATGTGTTGCTGGTATGTGGTTCATAGTGAAGTAATGTCATTCCGAGGAGGAACGACGAGGAATCTTTCGAAGGGGTATATTCTGTAATATATATGTACTTTTGTGGCGGATATATCGTCCACGATAGTTGCTCTAGTATAGCAGAAAAAAGAGATGAAAAAAAGCAGTAAAACACTGCTTTTTTTGTATGATTTTATGCACGGCAAACACGGACGTATTCTCAGCAATTTACGAAAATGTAATCTTCATATCTTTCCCCAACACTTCTGCAATCCGCTCAAGAGTTTTCACAGTTGGATTGCACGTACGAGGATTCTCGAGACGTTGATATGCCTGATACGAAATACCAAGATGTTTTGCAACATCTTTCTGAGTCTGTTTCTTTCTCAATGCCCGGAGGGCAAATGAAAGTGCAATGTGTGGATATACACCAATACGATACATATACTTCCCTGTATATTGTTTTGGCTTTGGTATAGTGAATCCCCGTTCAAAATCTGATGCTAATACACCATTCAAAGCCTCTGCAGCATACTTCTTTGCATCTTCAAGAGTATCACCATGTGTGAATGCATTTGGGATATCTGGAAAGGTAACCATATATCCATCATCATCTTTTTTTATCGATGCACAATATTGCATATGTCTATAATGTGATGCCAGCTTGTTTGAAAATTGCATGTAAGAGTCCCTTCGAAATATCTTTGTTTGCATGAACAGGAACTGGGATAGAATGTGTTCCATCCTTCACTATAATATAGTGACTTCCGGACACACGTCCAACTTGCCATCCCTGTTGTTTTAATAATTTGATTACCTCCTTACCAGACATAGGCAATATACAATATATATGTTGCATTGTCAATACTACCCCAACGCTTCCTCTATCACCATCAAGCGATTATACTTTTTCACGAAAAATGGCGCGGCCATTTTGAGTGCCACGTGGACGACCGAAGGGAGTCTTTACGTGGCCACGTGCAAGTATGGGATACGACACCATCTCGTGACAGGCTACTTACGACAATTCATCCTCTATAGCCATAAGTCTATTATACTTTTCAATTCTCTCCGAACGAGACATCGATCCGGTCTTGATATATTCTGCATTCACAGCAACGGCGAGGTCGGCGATGAACGTATCTGCTGTTTCGCCAGACCGGTGAGAAATTGATACTGCATAGTCATGCTTTCTTGCCAAGTAAATAGCATCAATAGTTTCAGAAAGCGTGCCTATTTGATTGAGCTTGATAAGCACTGCGTTCCCAACTTTACTGTCAATTCCTTTTTGAATCCGTTCGGTATTGGTGACAAATAAATCATCTCCCACCACGTGAACCTTCTTGCCAAGTTTTTTTGTGACAATCTTCCAATTGTCCCAATCATCTTCTGACAGTGGATCTTCGATAGAAATAAATGGATATTTTCTAGTCCAGCCGTCCAGCGTACGGATCACTTTATCCGCGCTCCACCCCACATTTTGACTGAGCATGTAATACTTTCCGTGCTTGTAAAACTCTGATGCCGCGACATCCATGGCAAGCATGACGTGTCGTCCAGGTTCAAACCCTGCCGTCTGAATTGCTTTCATGAGAAACTTCAGTGCTTGTTCGTTATCGGTAAATTCCGGTGCATAACCTCCTTCGTCGCCAACGCCAGTATTGAATTTTTTTTCTGACAACAACTGCCCGAGCGTGTGAAAAATTTGTGAACCCATGCGAACTCGTTCTCTAAACAATTTATGTTTTGGGACAATCATGAATTCTTGAATCGATAGACCATTGTTTGCATGGCGACCACCATTGATCACATTCATCGTGGCAAGTGGCATGATCCATTTTTTTTCTGGGAGTCGATATGCTTTTCGAATATATGCATAAAGCGGTGTGTGTGTTGAAAGCGCTGCAGCACGACACGCAGCCAGCGACACCGCAAGCATCGCATTCGCGCCAAGATTCTTTTTTTGTGGGGTGCCATCCAGGGCAATCATGGCTTCATCCAGTGCACGCTGTTTTGTGGCGTCCACGCCTTTCAATTCTTTTGCAAGAATAGTATTGACATGCTTCACTGCTTTCAATACACCCTTTCCTCCATAGCGCGTTGCGCCGTCCCGAAGCTCCACTGCTTCGTGCGTGCCTGTCGATGCACCGCTTGGCACAGCAGCAACACCGACTGATCCGTCCGCAAGGGTGACGGTTGCTTCCACCGTTGGATTGCCTCGAGAATCGAGAATTTCGCGTGCAGAAATTTGTGCGATGCTTGTCTTTTTCATAATAAAGAAGATAAATACTATTCATCAGTATATAAAAAAAGTCCCTCTGTGTATAGAGGGACTTTTTAGGATGTTCGTTATCGAATTTCAAAGGTCACATGAACTGTCATTTCTACATCCATACTGCCGCTCTGGATATCTGGTGCTGATTCAGCGCCACCAAGCCCGTACACAGCTTTGTCATACCCAAAGGAATCATATCCACCACTTGTCTCATACTCACCATATGAGACGATACTGACGATACGAACACCGAGCGACTGAGAAAGTGCGTTCGCTTTTTCATACACTTTTTTCAATGCTTCTGTGCGCGCTTCTTCAAGATACACGTCTCGTTCATCGATCGTGAATTGCAATCCACTAACATTGTTTGCTCCCACTTCTCCGGCGAGTGCGATGACGGCATTTGCTTTTTCAAGATCACGAATTTTTACACTCACACTCTGGCTGACTTCATATCCTTCAAGAAGGCGCCCTTCTTCTGACGTGTAATTGTACTGCGGATAGATATTATAGTTTGTTGTTTGCATGTCTTCGCTTGCAATGCCAAGTTCTGCAAGTCGAGCTGTCAATTGATTCATCACTGTCGTGTTTGCTTCTTGCGCTCCGGCAACAGTCTCACCGGTAGACACCATGCCAATCGTCGTCATGGCGATATCTGGAGTCGCTGTCACTTTTGCCGTTCCGTCGAGTGTGATAGTGCGCTCTTGCCTATCTGCCTGCCCGATATGATAATACTCTTCGATATTATTGCGGATCAGTGTCCCAACAAAGAAAATCACATACACAAGAAGAATCGCAAGCAACGTAAAGAAGATTTTCTGCGAAAATTCTCCACCATGAAACAAAGAGCGCATGTGTTGATGTGGTTTTTCTTGTGGTGGTTTTGGCGGCATTGTTGGAGTAGACATTGCGGCAGGCGGCGGAGAACTCATGGAAGAAGCCCTCGTTGTTTTTTTGCTGACAGGCATATGTAAAGAAATTAGGAAATTTGGAAAATTGAAATTAGAAATTTCTTTTTTATAGAAAGACAATTTCTAATTTCTTGTTTCAAATTTCTACATGAAGTATACA